>NZ_JBFJWS010000084.1:0-11397 GCF_041623545.1 Zhongshania sp.
AACACCCTCTCTTCTCCAGCCCCCAAAATCAATCCATTATTATATCCTTCCGTACGCCCGCGATAGTACAAGTGCTAAATATTATAAACTTACGCCATTTACTCAACGCCAAAATTTAAGTCGAGCGGCCTCATCACGCGCACGGCGACTAAGCACACTAACTACCACCCAATTCCACGCGCCAACACCGCGCATTTTTAAGGGCATAAAAAAGCCCGCAATCAAGCGGGCAAAGTTACAGCAATACCTGGGCTGACTAGTAAATCAATATTCCCATTCAACCCCAACACCGTACATCCGCGGCCGAGCATAAGATTCGCCTACGCCAAAGTCTTGACGGAAACGCTGCATATGGCTAACCGAGTTATTCAAGTTCGAGCCGTAACCAAACAACTTCAACTTACTTTCTGGATCGTAAATGCTAAATCTGGCATTTGCTTTCGTATACTCTTCCTCGGGAACATTATTGGTCGGATCAAACCAAAAGCCAGAGTTGTAATACGCACCAAAGCCGATTTCATTTTCAAAACGCCCGATGTCGAAGCGATAGCTAACATCCACCGTACCGCTAAAGTCCGACGTCCGAATGGTGTCGTTACCGGAGCAATCAAAGGTGCCCTCGAGCCCCGTCTCTTCATCAAACCCTGTACATTCAAACTCATCATACTCGCCGTCCAACCAAGTACCTGCAAAGGTCAACTGCAAGCCATCAATTGGCGTTGTGTAATACACTTCGAGTTCTGCCCCGGCCACGGTATATGCCGCCGCATTCTCCAAGCGTGTTACACCGCCACTCGCCAATGACAGTATCTGCGCTTGACCGTCAGTTACCTCAGTACTAAACACCGACGCATTCACCCGCAAATCACCTTCAAGAAAGTCAGATTTCATACCTATTTCGTGAGACTCGGCATTCTCCGGCTCTACCTTTCCCGGCGGCTCATTAATATTCAGACCATTCCAGTTACCGCTTTTAAATGCCGTGGCATAGCTGTAGTAAATCATTACATCATCATTGATATGATATTCAAGACCAAAACTTGGCGTAAAATCGGTCCACGTAGCCTCTTGTGGCTCATAATCAAAGACCCGCTCATACTCGGTATTGCCTTGACCACCAGGAAGATTTTGCACCCGCGCGTCGACCCAGGATTCAGTGATCGTTCTCGTTTCATCAGAGTAGCGACCGCCGAACTTCACAGAGAAGTCTTCAAATACGTCGACAGTAAATTCAGCAAACGCGGCCTTGGCGTCTGTATCAACTCCACCGTAGAGCACTAGATTAACCGGCTCTTCAGGATTCAAACTTGAACCAGTGCTACCCAGCTGGGCGAGCAATCCATTCAAAAGATCGGGATTCAAACCAAGTAATTGCTGACCAACAAAAACCGGGTCTAAGTAAATTGGCGTACGCTGCGACTTAAAAGTATTCTCTACGTAAATACCACCAATCCATGTAAGCCATTCAGGACCAACATCGGAATTACTAAACACCATCTCTAACGAGTCGGTCTCTGCGGTATTAGGAATCGCCTCAATTATCAGCAACTTCTCTTCTGACATATCGTAATCCCAGAAGATATTACTGAAAAATTCGGTATGGCCGAGCACAGTTTTCCAATTTACGTAACTTGAACTAACGTCAAACATTAGCTTAGTCGACTCTGACTCCATTTCAGTAAACACTTCAGTGCCTACGCCTGTCTGCCAAGGGTCTGGATTTGCTGTGAGAGTGCTAGCAAAGAGAGGTGATGGCGTGTCGTTTGTTAGCGGAACAGAATCACTCGACGCGTGATCTACTTTATAATGACTGGCATTCACCTCTAACCAATCCGTCGGCGCCCAACGGCCTTCCACTTTAAAGCCACGGTCATCATAATCCTTGTGTTTTTGCGAAGGGTCAGGGGTGTACGTTAAATACGTTTCGCGATTTGCATACAAACCGGAAACACCAAATGCCAGAGAATCGCTTACTGGACCAGACAAATGTACCTTGCCCTTAGTCAAATCGTAGTTGCCAACTTCACCAGAGATATTTGCTCGGACTTCTTCGAAGTCAGGCTTTTTAGTCTCAACAACAATCGCGCCGCCCACCGCATTCCGACCGTATAGAGTACCTTGAGGCCCTTTCAAAACGGTTACCGAAGCAACGTTGCCCAATGACTGCGCCTGGTTGGAAGTATAGGTAATATACAAACCATCAATGTATGTCGCGACACTGGAGTCTATTGGTCCCTGAAAGGCATCTGACCCGATACCACGGATAAAGATCATACTGTAACTGGCCATCTCGTTAACCGTTAAGCCAGGCGTTACATTCTGCAAGTCTTTGATATCAGTAATACCCATCGAGTCAAGCATTGCACCAGTATGGGCCGTTAAGCTCGCGGAAATATCCTGAACGTTTTCTTCCTTTTTACGGGCCGTGACCACGACTTCTTCGAGCTGACGCGACGACTTTCCGCTCTGGGCATAACTAGGCGCACTCCCTAGCAGAAGAGGCAAGGATGATGCGATGAGCATGGAAGTATAAATGCGCTTTGTCATTGAGAACCTCATTTTCTCTTATGTAGTTATTTTCCAGAGCGATCATTAGCGGTGTATACGTATCTCACGAACAACTTGATCTCTGGTGTATGGGCATACTAAAACAGCTATTGATCGCAGCGTCAATAGGGATTGATTAAATTTAATGATCTTAAAGTCAATAAACTTGAGGACCGACCCTAGCTTGCGACGCAAACCAAGGTAATAAATTACAATATAACTATAATAAACAATACCCTACAGCAAAAATCTAACCACATTAAATAATACTTCTGAGACCTGTTTCGACTCATAGATACAGCAAAGCCTTGAGGGCCGGCTATTGAGCCGATCTCAACACAACACCCCCTTCATGCAATTTAATCACTACTAGGCGCTGACAATAAAAGTAATCTTAAATATTTTATTGACCAAAAGATCAATAAAATATAGGATTAGTTGCGTCTAATAATTAACAACTCGGAGATACGCAATGATTAATGCTAAGCAGCTCACCCGCAATCTACTAAGCGCACTCGTATTTAGTGCGTCGTCACTCACTCTTGCCCAATTACCAATGAGTGGTGCACTAAACGGCGCCGGCTCGATACAGGCGATTCTGGGCGGCGGCTCATCTATTCCAGAGCTGGGATCCAGCGGCATCATCGATCCGCCAAGTGATAAGCTGATAAATGGCGCACCGGGCCTGATCGGCATGGGCGCAAGTATTGCACAGAACCCAACTTCGCTAGTTCGCCCCCTGCAATTCTTGGTTATTCCGGTTGGCTATACTGTATTCCCGGTACTCGAAGTACTTGCCACCAACCCGCTTTCTACACCTGAGTACTTCCAAAACGGCGGCACAATTTTATTCTCAGATATTGCCATAGTTCCGCGCGTCCCCCTTGTCAACCAGCCAATAAACCAGTAGTGGGCGGCAGGGCTACGCAGCCCCGCTCAGACCCGAGATTTTCAAAGCAGTATTTAGTGAGGCAAGCCAATGAACATTAAACCCGAAGCGCGCAAAATCGAGTGTGATTTTTCCAAAGCTAAGATCAACTGGATTCCCCGAGATCCGGAATTAGCACAGTTTTGGAATGCCGTTAGTATTGGCTTACCTTTGCTAGAGGGCTACCTCATTCGAGCACTAGCCAAATCAAAAAAATTGCTTCCGGAAGGACGTGAAGATCTTTACGCTGATTGCGAATTGTTCTGCAAACAAGAAGCCAATCACTCCAAGACGCATATGCAGTTCAACGACATGGTTCGAGCCTCAGGTTTTTATCCAGACATGGACCGCTTTACTGACAAGTTGACGGCTGACTACGAGCGCTTCGACCGCGAGGGCGGGTTACGCGCAGCCATGCTGTATGCCGAGGGATTTGAAACTGCGGGGCCAATATTCGCAAACTACTTTCTCGTTCAAGCAAATAAGCGGCTAAAAGACGAAGATGTAGATCTTATTACCCTATCACTTTGGCGTTGGCATTTATCCGAGGAGTTTGAGCACCGGTGTTGCGCCTTCAATGTTGTCGAGGCACTGTACGGTACTTACTGGGGGCGCTTGGGGGGAATAATAAAGGCCACCTGCCATTTAGTGGGTTTTGCCGTTCCACTTAGCGAATATATGCTAGCGCAAGACTTAAAAGCAGGACGAATTACTGGCGGATTTAAAGGCCTTATCCGCAAGACCAAATCGTATTCAGGTATGTTTTTCTTTATTGTGCCTCGTATACTACGAGCATTCTCGCCTTGGTATAATCCAATAAATCTCAAAGAGCCTAAGGGCTGCGAAGAGGTTTTAATCGTTGCAAGTGAAACGCTAGACCTAAATAAGATGGCGGCAAGAGCCCGGGAAACTGCTTGATTTTTTGAACTATAGAAAGATAGGCCCAGCACTAGGGCCTATTCATGCGGCATCATTCTGGCGCGATATAGATAGATACTAAAGAGTGAATTGTCTTTTTCATGGTCTTGGCGGAGCTTCCTGAGAAATGCATGTGCGCAACAGCATGAGCCATACTCAAGACTACTCGCGCACCATCACTGGCATCAATTCGTTCAGATATTGAGTTATCTTTTCGGCCTTCAAGAATCAGGCTCCGCAGCGCTTTTACGGTATCACGATAAAACTCGAGGTACATTTCCCAAAGAAAGCCTCTTGTTAAACCACTCCACTCTAGCCAGATCGTGATGTATTCAGGGTTAGAAGAAATAGAATGGGCAAAAGAAGAAAGCATGTCTTCTATACGATCTGATGCGGACGCGTTGATATGAGCCCGAGACAATACGAAGCCATCTAACAGAAAACGCCTCACTTCCCGAATTACTTCTTCTTGTAGCTTTTCTATTGTAGGGAAGTAATGAAAGACGGTGGGGTTGGCAACCCCAGCGAATTTAGCCACATCAGCGTGAGTTGCGTTTAGAATCCCCTTCTCAGCAAAAACGAGAATAGCGCATTCCAACAATTGTACGCGTCGCCGCTCTGGCGACATTCGCACTGCGCGCACTCGCTTTACATCGCCGCTATTTACCGAATTTAACTCGCCCAACGTTTCCTTCGCCATCTTCCCTACCAATATCCACATTCAAAAATAGGATTTTAACATCCTTATTAACTACTTGCTCAATTCTAAATTACAAACAAAAGGCTCTGTAAGCCCACTCTCACGTCAATGATCAGGAGCCAAATAACTCATAACCAGTGAGTGCACCGTATTCTCCACCGTCCGCTTAGAGCTCCCCGCAAAACGCATATGGGCGATGGTATGAGCCATACCCATAATAACTCGCGCGGCATCACTCGCATTAATTGTCGCTGACACTGAGTTGTCGACTCGCCCCTGCAGGAGCATTTTTCGCAAACCAGCGACAGCTTCTTTGTAGAAATCTAGGTACAGCTGCCAGATAAGTCCGCGAGTGAACCCCGACCATTCTAGCCAAATTGTTACGTATTCGCTGTGTTGATCAATTTGCTCTTGGAAGGTTAAGAGTAAATTCTCTATGCGTTCATAGGCAGGCCCTTCAGTTTTAAGGCGAACGATAATCATCTCGTCGACAAAATAACGATGGATAACCTGCAGTACAGCCTGCTGTAAATTTTCGATACTTGGAAAATAGTGGAATATTGTTGGTATCGACACACCGATACGCTCGGCGATATCGGCGTGAGTCGCATTCGCCAATCCGCGCTCGGCAAAAGCAGATATCCCTGCGTTCAATATTTGTTCTTGGCGTGCTTCCGGTGTCATCCGTTTGGCTCGCGGTTTGGCCCCATCCGCCGCAGAAATGCTGCCAACTTTCTTTTTCACGCATACGCCCCTTAAGGTTTCACATTACGATTCAAGCATAAAGGTCACTGGGCCATCATTAAGCAGACTGATTTGCATATCAGCGCCAAATTTGCCGCTCGCTACTTTAACATATAATTGCCTTAGCCCTGCCAAAGCGTACTCATACAACTCTTCCGCCACCTTCGGTGATGCCGCCGTAGAAAATCCGGGCCGCAGTCCTTTTTTAGTTTCCGCTGCAAGGGTGAATTGCGACACCAGTAATACGCCACCCCCGACATCCATAACCGACTGATTCATTTTCCCGTTACTGTCACTAAATACCCGATAATTAAGCAAGCGTGTCATCATTTTAGTTACAGCGGCTTCATCGTCGTGTTTTTCCAGCCCTAAAAAAACCAAGAGCCCCTGCTCGATTTCGCCAACACACTCACCGTCGACTTCTACGCGAGCAAATTTAACCCGCTGCAATAATGCTTTCATTGTGATCCATACGTAATTTTTCCGTAATTATATAGGTATTACTTAGAGACTCGTATTGGCATTTACGGGCGGCGCGGGAACGGGGAGAGGCTTGACGGGAGACGGTAAACGCAAAAGCCAAGCTAGTACGGCACTCTGGCTCTGTCATCATGGCGAACGAGAACCTTGGTCCTGCCTCCCCCGTCACGCATTCAGCCTAATAGCTCAACTCACCGCCGCTAAGCAGGTGGGCAACATCATTACTAGCCTTCACCAACGCATCCGCGATACTGGGCTCAAAGGCCGAATGCCCCGCATCGCGAACAATATGTAACTCAGCGCTAGGCCAAAGTTCATGCAACTCAACAGCGCTTTCGAGAGGGCATATCATGTCGTAACGACCTTGCACGATGATGCCCGGAATAGTGGCGATACTGGACATGGCGGCCAATAATTGATTTTCAGCCAAAAAACCCTGATTCACAAAATAATGCGTTTCAATATGAGACATCGACACCGCTGTGTGAGAATTCATTAAGTGATCTTCAACATCGTGATTTGGTCGCAAGGTCGAGCAGCGCGCCTCCCACAATGACCACGCCTTGGCCGCAGCCATTCGCGCCAATTCATTTTCGCCATGCAACACGCGGTAATAGGCTTTGATCCAGTTTTCACCGTCACGGCGCGACACGCCCTCGCTAAAATCCCGCCAGTAATCGGGGAAAACACGGCTAGCGCCGCCCTCACTGTAAAACCATTCCAACTCTTTGGGGCGGCACAGAAAAATGCCTCGCAAGATCATGGCCGCCACCCTCGCTGGGTACGCCTGAGCATATGCTAAACCTAGGGTAGAGCCCCAAGAGCCGCCAAACACTACCCATTTTTCGATTGCGAGGAACTCTCGAATTTGCTCCATATCCGCAATCAAGTCTTGTGTGGTGTTGTCCTGCAGGCAGGCGTGGGGTTCAGTGCGACCGCAGCCGCGCTGGTCGAACAATATAATGCGATAGCGCTCGGGATCAAAAAAGCACCGCGCCTTAGGGCTGCAGCCCGCGCCGGGACCGCCGTGAACGAAGATCACCGGAATACCGTCGGGATTACCGGACTCTTCCAAGTACAGCACATGAGGGCTTTGCACCGGCAAACGATGCGTTTTATAGGGCTTTATATCAGGGAATAATGCGAGCATAGCGTCACAACCATATCCAATTAATGCACTGGATTAGTGTAGCGCAGACTGCGACTTAACGCTTCGGGGGAAACTGGCGGCCTTGGACCGGCCGCCAGAGGACTAGCTTAGCAACTTACTTAGGAGCGCGTTTACGCTCGTTCTCTTTCAGTAGCTTTTTGCGCAAGCGGATGCTTTTCGGCGTTACTTCAACCAACTCATCGTCTTCGATGAATTCTAAAGCTTGCTCCAAGGTATGCTTGATGTGCGGCGACAGCGTCAGCGCTTCATCAGTACCGGAGGCGCGAACGTTAGTCAGCTGCTTGGCACGAGTAGGGTTAACCACAAGGTCATTGGCACGATTGTGCAGACCGATGATCTGACCTTCATACACCTCTGCGGCGTGGCCCATAAACAAACGACCGCGATCTTGAAGGTTGAACAGGCCGTAGCTCAGCGTTTTACCGCCAACCATCGATACCATTACACCGTTCTGACGACCAGCTAATTCGCCGCCCTTCACTTCGCCGTAGTGATCGAAAACAGTAGTCATAATACCGCTACCAGAAGTCATCGTCAGGAATTGACCACGGAAACCAATCAGGCCACGAGCAGGTGCGAGAAACTCAAGTTTTACGCGACCTTTACCATCGGGCTCCATATTGGTCATCTCAGCCTTACGTAGGCCAAGCTCTTCCATAACCGAACCTTGATGCTGCTCTTCAACGTCAATTACCACGTGCTCAAAGGGTTCTTGAACCACGCCATCGACCATTTTCGTTACAACTTCAGGGCGGGAAACGCCCATTTCAAAGCCTTCGCGACGCATGGTTTCAATCAGTACCGACAAATGAAGCTCACCGCGGCCAGATACTTTGAATTTATCAGGGGTTTCGCCTGGCTCAACACGCAGTGCCACGTTGTGAATCAGCTCTTGATCTAAGCGATCGCGAATATTACGCGAGGTAACAAACTTCCCTTCTTTACCAGCAAACGGTGAGTCGTTTACTTGGAAGGTCATGCTTACGGTCGGCTCGTCCACCGTCAATGGTGGCAGCGCTTCCGGATGGCCTGGCGCGCACAAGGTATCGGAGATATTCAAACCTTCAATACCGGTTACACAAACGATTTCGCCAGCCTTGCCTTCGGGAACTTCAACCCGCTCCAGACCGTAATAACCCATAACGGTGAGCAGCTTACATTTGCGCGATTTGCCGTCAGCACCAACCACAACCAGCTGATCATTGGCTTTCATGGTACCGCGAGTAATACGGCCAACACCGATAACGCCGACATAGCTATTGTAGTCTAAGGCCGAGATTTGCATCTGCAGCGGGCCGTCTGCGTCAACTTCTGGGGTAGGCACCTTATCGACGATCATCTGGAACAATGGCGTCATGTCTTCGGCCAGATCATTAAAATCCAGACCAGCAACACCATTAATCGCCGAAGCAAAAATTATGGGGAAGTCTAACTGCTCATCGGTGGCGCCAAGACGATCAAACAGATCGAAAACCTGATCGACAACCCAATCTGGACGCGCGCCCGGACGGTCAACTTTGTTAACAACCACAATCGGGTTCAAGCCTTGCTCAAACGCTTTTTGGGTTACAAAGCGAGTCTGTGGCATGGGGCCATCAACTGCGTCAACGAGCAGTAATACACTGTCGACCATCGACAATACACGCTCAACCTCGCCACCAAAGTCGGCGTGACCTGGGGTGTCTACGATGTTAATACGGTAGCCGTTCCACTCAATGGCGGTGTTTTTGGCTAGAATGGTAATACCGCGCTCTTTCTCCTGGTCGTTGGAGTCCATGATCCGCTCGGAATCTTGGTTACGGCGATCAAGGGTTCCCGATTGACTCAACAGTTTATCCACTAGCGTGGTTTTACCGTGGTCAACGTGGGCGATAATAGCGATATTGCGCAGCGTATCAATCATGGAGGGGCTTCGTTGTTGGATAAAATGGCCGCGCATTATACAACAAGCCCACCCCTCTTAGCAGCAGGAAGTCACATATCTTCTTGGCAAAATCTACTAATTACGATTAAAAGAACAAAATCAACGCCTTGGGCATCCACCAGATACCCGCTACAATCAATTCACGCGTAATTTGCCCTCTTCTCGAAGGAATGCACTGCAATGACCACAGCGAATGTTACCTGGAAAAGCCGCTGGACCTTTATATTAGCCGCGACCGGCTCAGCGGTAGGCCTCGGCAACATCTGGAAATTCCCCTATATCGCTGGCGAATATGGTGGTGGCGCTTTTGTACTGGTCTATCTTGGCTGCATATTGCTGATCGGCGTTCCGGTCATGATTGCTGAAATCATGGTAGGCCGCGCGGGTCGGAGTGACCCAGTGCACAGTATGGCCAAACTTGGCCGCGAGGCCGGAACCTCGCCTTATTGGGGCGCACTTGGCGGAATAGGGATTATTGCCGGCCTCATGATCATGATGTTTTACAGTGTCGTGGCGGGCTGGGCGCTAGAGTATGTTGCACAAAGCGTGATGGGTGACTATGGCAACGCCTCTACCGAAGAGATTGAAGCCAATTTCAGCAGCCTACTTAGTGACAACTCCCAGCAGCTAATTTGGCACAGTCTATTTACCCTGATAACCGCAAGCGTCGTGGCCGCAGGGGTTGCCAAGGGCATTGGCAAAGCCGTAGAGATACTCATGCCAGTGTTATTTGGCTTTTTACTACTACTACTCGGCTATAGCTGGGTCAATGGCGACTTCAGCGCCGGCCTGCACTTTATGTTCGACACCGACTTCAGCAAGCTGACCGGCGAAGCCGTGTTAGTGGCCATGGGTCACGCTTTCTTTACGCTAAGCTTGGGCATGGGCGCCATTATGGCCTACGGGGCTTATTTCCCCGGCCACTCATCTATCGGCAAAACGGTACTGGCCATTGCCGCCCTCGATACCATTATCGCCCTAGTCGCCGGCATGGCGATGTTCCCACTGGTTTTTGCCAACGACCTTACACCGGGCCAAGGTCCTGGCTTGATGTTTGTCACCCTACCCATTGCCTTTGCCAATATGAATGGCGGCCTCTTTTTTGGCACCATCTTTTTCAGCCTTGTCAGCATTGCCGCGTTAAGTTCATCGATCTCACTTATTGAGCCCGGCGTAGCGTGGCTAGAAAAATACGGTGTAAAGCGGCGGCTTTCGACCTTCGCCTTAGCGTCTATAGCCTGGATTGGCGGTATTGCCTGCATCCACTACGGTGCAGTCTTTGACGCCCTAGACTATATAACCGCAAATATAATGCTGCCCATTGGCGGCCTATTAATAGCCGTATTCGTTGGCTGGGTGCTGCCGGTCGGCACGACTTCTGCAGAAGTGAATATGGGCAAGGGCCTTATTTTCAAAGGCTGGCGAATCGCCCTGCGCTATATCGCGCCAGCGGGCATTCTACTGGTCTTCTTAAACAGCCTTAAACTTATCTAAACAGGATCTAATCTGTGCGCAACCCGCTACTTAACACCTTTATTATCGCGAGCTTAGTTTTATTTGGTGGCCTCTATTATTACAGCGGCCAAGTTGAAGATCACTACAGTGAAAATGCGAATCGTTATTTAAATGCCACACTCACCAGCATCTCAAGCTGGCAGACAGCAGATTTAAAGGCCCAACTGGCAAGCGAAACATTGGCTCAAGTCAGTGATGAACAGCTCAGCAAATTATGCGCAGAATACACCCATCTAGGTCAATTCCAGCGCATGGACACATTGCAGTTTTCGCGATTAAGCGGCGCACTATCCTTGTTTAGCGAACCTCCCAAGCTCAGCTACAGCAGTAATGTTCACTTCGAACATGGCAGCGCAATCATGACGGCGACCTTAACCTTGGAGAATCAGCGCTTTAAGCTGTACAACCTGAATCTGGGCGCTCCGGAAAAAATGACCGCCAGCAAAGCCGAATAAAGCGTAACGGTCGAC
>NZ_JBFJWS010000085.1:0-11330 GCF_041623545.1 Zhongshania sp.
GTTTCGGTCATGCCCCAGCTGGCAAAGGACTTGGCTTTTAGCCATCCTTCAATATCTTTCCAAATAATCCCCATCGGCATTACTTTTAAGCTGTGTTGCTCCGGCACCGGCTCCATGCCAATCGCTTTGAAGACAAAGGGGATCATCGAACAATGGGATACCTGATGCTTTTCAATCACCGCCCAAAAGCGGCTCGCAGAAAACTTAGGCATTAACACGGCAGTGCCACCTACCCCTAAAGAACCCCAAAATGCCCAGCTTTGGCAGTTAACATGGAAGAATGGTAAAAAGCCAAGATAAACGCTGTCACCATCCATTCCCATGCTACTTGAGCCCATTACCCCAGACCAAAGCGCATTGGCATGGGTGTGTACAACCGCCTTAGGCAAAGAGGTAGTACCAGAGGTAAACATAATACCCGCAGGCAACATAGGCTCAGCAGGCCGTGTGGGCAGACTAGCGGCATCGCCGTACAAACTACCAAAGGCCTCCCCATCGCAAACGCCCTCAACCGCTTCACCGGAATTGTCATCAGTAACCACAATCCACTTCAGATCTTTAGCATGAGCTTTGATTTCGTCATAAAACTTAGGCTGAGTAATCGCCCCAACCGCTTCAGTATGGCTGGCAAAATAGGTGATTTCGCCACCAACAGAGCGGGTATTGGTAGTTACGCCAACGGCGCCAACTTTTGCGCAGGCATACCACGCCAAGACCATCTCTGGGCAGTTCTCAGCGTGAATCAAGATTTTATCGTGCTTGCGTACACCCTTGGCATAAAGGCCCGCGGCAATCCGGCTGCTTTCCTCATCAAAGGCTTGGTAGGTCCAGCGCTTATCCTCACCTGAACGCGGCTCCCAGATCATAAATGGATGATCGGGCTTGACTCGCGCCCAGTGACGCAGCCGCTGAGGTATATCCTGATCGGCGAAGTCAAATTCGGCGGCGGCCACCGCAATATCCAAATCCATGCTCATAAGCCTTCCTCTGTTATTTGTATGCACTAACTAAACTGCGGTCGCGTGGCGTACTCGCGACCAGATAAGCCATCTTAACCAAGGCAATAAATGGGCTCTATGACATTTCCACTCAATTACCCTGCCGGTGAGTGATTCGGTCAGTGGTCAAAGTTCTGCTAGAATACCGCGCTTACAGCTGCGCCCGCCGCACCACCTATTTACGCAACAGAAGCCGACACCCTATGACAGCCCTCTCCCCCACCTTGCAACTGGCCTGCGAACTCATTGAACGTCCTTCGGTTACCCCGGCCGACGCCGACTGTCAAACCATCATGATGGCGCGCTTAAGCGCGATTGGCTTTAAGTGCCAATCACTGCGCTTTGGCGATGTTGACAATTTTTGGGCAGTACACGGCAGCAGCGGGCCAATCTTTTGCTTCGCTGGACATACCGATGTTGTACCAACGGGCCCAGCTGCCAATTGGCAGACCCAACCCTTTGACGCCGTGATTCAGGACGGTATGTTGCGGGGCCGCGGCGCAGCTGACATGAAAGGCAGCCTGGCGGCAATGATCACCGCCTGCGAAAACTTTGTCGCCGAGTACCCCGATCACAGCGGCCGAATCGCCTTTTTGATTACCAGTGACGAAGAAGGCCCCGCAATTAACGGCACCGTAAAGGTCGTTGAATGGCTGGAACAGCAAAATGAGAAAATCACCTGGTGCTTGGTCGGCGAACCTTCCTCTACCGACCACGTCGGCGATGTCATCAAAAATGGCCGGCGCGGCTCTTTAGGCGCGATGATGACCGTAAAAGGCGTCCAGGGCCACGTCGCCTACCCGCATTTAGCCAAAAACCCCATACACCAAGCGGCCCCAGCATTAGCTGCTTTGGCGGCAGAACAATGGGACGAAGGCAATGATTTCTTCCCTGCCACCTCCTTTCAAATCTCCAATATCAATGGCGGCACCGGCGCCACCAATGTCATCCCCGGCGAGCTGGAAGTGGTGTTTAACTTTCGTTTTTCCACCGAACTCACCGCCGAAATATTAAAAGAACGCACCCACGCCATACTTGATGCCCACGGCGTGGATTACCAGATTGACTGGAACCTGAGTGGACAACCCTTCCTCACCTCAGAAGGTCCTTTGGTGGAAGCAGCGCAACACGCCATAAAAGCAGTGACGGGCAAGGACACCATTTTATCCACTGCTGGTGGTACATCCGATGGCCGCTTTATTGCACCGACTGGCGCACAGGTTGTTGAGCTTGGGCCGGTCAATGCCACCATCCACAAAGTGGATGAATGCGTTAAGGCCGAAGACTTAGATAAATTGTCGTTGATGTATGAAGGAATGTTGCGGGAGTTGTTGGCTTAAAAACCAGCGCCTCCCAGTCCACTCAATAGGTCAGTCCTACAAAACTTTGGGCACCGCGGACGTGGGTTGTTGAAATGCATCGAATACTGACGCACAACTTGGCGTGCACCCCTCACAGTAAAGTCGCATTCTTCTACTATTGACCGGTTTGCAATAGGGTGGTTTTTGAATTCCTCAGAGTCCTGATATTTCAGTGCCGGATGAATCCGCGTCAATTGCAAATCGACACGAGGGAGTATTACAGCCCTACGTTATTTTTCTGTAGTACCTGCTCAGCGCGATAACTTGAGCGTACAAACACACCTGATACCACTTCCAAAAAGCCCTTGGCTAGGCCAAGCTGTCGATAGTTTTCGAACTCCGCCGGTGTCACATAACGCTGTATAGGCAAATGATTGGCCGTAGGCTGTAGATACTGACCCAAGGTCAAAACATCGACATTGGCAGCGAGTAAATCGTCCATGGTGTCGAGAATTTCCTGGTCAGTTTCACCCAAGCCAAGCATCAAACTTGTTTTCGTTATGACTTCCGGTTTGTATTGCTTGGCATGCGCGAGGACATCAATAGTTTGCTGGTAGCTGGCTCTTGGGTCGCGCACCGGGTGAGTTAGGCGCTCGACGGTTTCAATATTTTGCGCAAAAACTTCAATACCTGAATCAATAACGGCTTCTACATCTGTTAATACACCCTCAAAATCAGGGGTTAGGGCCTCAACAGCTGTGTTTGGATTTACCTCTTTCACCCGTTTGACACAGGCCGCATAGTGACTTGCGCCACCGTCCGCTAAATCGTCGCGATTAACTGACGTCAACACTAAATACTTTAGATTCATCAATTGCACCGAACGGGCAGTGCGCTCTGGCTCATCTGCGTCTAAAAGACCTTTTGGATTACCTGTATTCACCGAGCAAAAGCGACAAGCCCGGGTACACACATCTCCCATCAACATGATCGTTGCGGTACCGGCACTCCAGCACTCGCTCAAATTGGGGCATTTCGCTTCTTCACAAACTGTGGCCAGCTTATTGTCAGAAACGATCGACGCTACTTTCTTATAGCCATTACCAGCCTTAATTTTAACGCGCAACCAATCTGGCTTTGCTAAACGATCACTTGTTTGATTTGCGGCCTTGATGCCATCTTTGATTGCTCTTACGCCGCGCTCAGTAGTGAATTTTTCACCGCTGTGGATTTGTACAGCGGGTATAAGCTTGCTATCTGACATGAGACTGTAACTCGTTAAGTGTAATAGGCAGGTATAAAAACTCATCGCCGCATAGTATACCAGAAAGTGTGCTGGCTCGAAGTACCGCCCAGCCGGCAGGGCTAAGAAGCTAAGGGAACCTAGGCTAACTAACCGTATTGAAGAGCGTGTCACTTCTAGATCTTTAATATAGGTTTTGAGCCAAAATCACCCATATTATGCGCGGGGCAAAATTAGTGATGGGCTTTACACTTCAGGTGTCTACGCTGCCTTGATAACAAGCAGAGTTCAGCCCAGAGCGGGATTCTGTGTGGGTTCGCCGTTTGTATGGGGACATATGATACCCCAATACCATCAGCGATGATGATTCAACTGCCGGTATATAACTCGGGGTTTGAGCAATTATTTAGGAAACGCCTTAAGCGGATAAATATCGAAACGGACCGCTTTACCGGCCACTGACAACTGCGGTTTACGCTCCGCTAGAAATGGCGCCTTTGGTGGGCGCTTGACCACCACTCTATGTCGCGCTCTTTGCAGGGCAATATCCAGCAAGGCAGCACTGTCTTCGTCCAAGCCTACAAGGGAGTGGAAGAGACGCATTTCTTTTTTAACCAAAGCAGATTTTCCTGACACAGGGAACATGGGGTCGAGGTACACCACGTCTGGGCAATCACTTTCACCCAATTCGTCGAGATAGTCTGCTGCGCCGCGCTTTATCAAAGTCATTCTGGCGGCAATATCCATGGTATCGATACTGATATTGGCGCGCATTAAGCCGTCTTCCAGCAGCGCGGCAACGACGGGCATGCGCTCGCACATGATTACGGTGCAACCATTGCAGGCCATAACAAAGCTGTCGCGACCGAGACCGGCAGTGGCATCAACGACCGTCGGCCGCTTGCCGCCTAGCGCTTTAATTAATAATTCTTTGCCGGGGTGGCGGTGCTGCAATGCGTAGGCAAAATCTACGGCGACAGGGTTTTCTCTTTGAGATGGCGCTAAACCGATGCCTAAACGGCCTTGCTCAAAAAATACATAAAGCTGCTCAGGATCGGTCTGCCATTTTTTTACAAGCTCCAAACCCAAGCGCGCCGCCATGGCATCGCAGGCGGCACTGGTTTTGAAGAATACTGGCGCTGCTGGCGAGCGGCTCAAGACTTAGGCTTGGCCGCAGCAAAATCCAGCATCCGCGTTAGCGGCTTCATGGCTTGTATACCAAGCTCCGGATCAACATGCACCTCGTTACCGCCGTGCTCTAATACGTAGGCGAGATTATCGAGGGCATTCATCGCCATCCACGGGCAATTTGCACAGCTTCGACAGGTCGCGCCGCTACCCGCTGTTGGTGCAATGATAAATTCTTTGTCTGGCACCAGCTGCTGCAACTTGTAAAAAATGCCCTGGTCGGTGGCAATGATCATTTGCTTATTGGGCAGATCCCGCGCGGCATTAATAATTTGCGTGGTAGAGCCGACGACATCGGCCAGTGCAACTACGCTTTCTGGCGATTCTGGGTGGACTAACACCGCGGCATCTGGGTAGACCTTTTTCAAGTCGAGAATGCCCTGAGCCTTAAATTCTTCGTGAACAATACAGGCCCCGTCCCACAGCAATACGTCTGCTCCGGTTTCGCGGCGCACGTAGTCACCAAGGTGCTTATCTGGCGCCCACAGAATTTTCTGACCTTCACTGTCGAGGTGGTCAACAACGTCTAATGCAATACTTGAGGTAACCACCCAGTCGGCGCGGGCTTTTACCGCAGCGGAAGTATTCGCATAAACCACAACAGTGCGGTCAGGATGTTGATCACAAAATGCTGAAAACTCTTCTATCGGACAACCAATGTCTAAGGAGCAAGTCGCCTCTAAGGTCGGCATAAACACTTGCTTTTCTGGCGACAGAATTTTTGCCGTCTCGCCCATAAACTTAACCCCAGCAACCACTAGGGTAGACGCGGGGTGATCGCGGCCAAAACGGGCCATCTCTAGGGAATCAGAAACACAGCCGCCGGTTTCTTCGGCAAGCGCCTGTATTTCAGGGTCGGTGTAGTAATGGGCCACCAGCACCGCATTGCGCTCTTTCAATAAGCGCTTAATTTTGTCACGCAGCGCCGCGCGCTCGGCGGCAGGCACCTGTGGCTGCTCGTGGAGCTTGGCCAAATGATCGCGAACCACCTGCTGGGCTGATGCTTGTTCCGTCATATTCAATCTCGTTCTAGGCGGATACCGGGGGGCGAAGTTTAACAGAATTGTTATTGGCAAGCCCAGCAACAGCCATTAATGACCGTTTCAGCGCGATGATTACGATAAAAATAATTTGGTAAAAATTAGCAATATCCAGCAGCCGGATTCAAAAAATCCGCCCAGAAAAATACAAATACCTTTAACTTCAGCAAGTTACCGAAAACCAAGCAGATAGGGAGCCCTGTAAAGGATGCATGAATTATTTGTGAACACATGTTGACTTAATGCGCGCCCACACATAAAGTGCACACATGTTTACAAACTAATTCAATATCTCGACCCGCAAAGAGGAAACAGCCATGAACCTCAGCACCAAACCAGCACGCCGCACCTGGCGCCGAATTGCCGACTCGCGAGTGATCAATGCCCTCGCCGCACCCAACGGTATCGGTCGCTACTTAGAAGTACTCAATCCGATGTGGTCCTTAGATCAAACTCGCATTCCGGCTTATATCACCGCCATTCGCCGTGAAACCAAAGATACAGTCACCCTAGAGTTGCGCCCCAATGGCGACTGGCCGGGCTTTCGCCCAGGCCAATTCTGCCAGTTGTATATTGAGATTAATGGCCGCTTACACAGCCGTAGCTATTCCTTGAATCGCCGCGCTGGGCGGATCTCTGTTACCGTAAAAGCGCAGGCCGACGGATTGGTGTCCCGCTACATCAATAGCCAAATCAAGGTAGGCGACATAATTCGCTTATCACCGCCAATGGGGGACTTTGTCCTGCCCGAGCTATTGCCAGATGCACTGCTGATGATCGCGGCTGGGAGCGGGATTACGCCGATCATGGCAATGCTAGAAGCGGCCTTAAAGCGCGGATACAAAGGCGGCGTAACCCTGCTGTATTACAACCGCAGTGAAGCCGACACCGTATTCCATGCACGCCTGCTAAAGCTTGCTAGCACGTACTCAAACTTTTCTTTACTACCGGTCTTTAGCGACGGTACTGGCAAGTTAAACGGGCATTTTAGCCAACAGCATTTACTCACTGCACTGAGCTTTCAAAATAATCTCAGTGCCCATACCGGCGCGCTGACTTTGCCCGAATGCTTTGTCTGCGGCCCCGAGGCCCTAATACAGGCCGTTAGTGATGAATATCAACTACTGGGCCACAGCGAGAAATTTCACGCCGAGCGATTCAAAGCCGTCACCAGTACGTCAGGTGATACTGGGGCCGTTGGCACACTGATCTTCAAAAATAGTCAGAGCGAAGTCAGTAGTGACAGCCGCAACTTATTAGAGCAAGCGGAAGCCGCTGGGCTGCAACCGCAATCAGGCTGCCGAATGGGCATTTGCCACAGCTGCAGCTGCCTCAAGACCGACGGCAGCGTACGCAATATGAACAGCGGCGAAGTCAGCCACGGCGAAGAATATATCCGCCTATGTATTTCCCAACCACTAGGTGATGTCAGCCTCGCCATTTAAACGAGCCTACATTGCAGGAGGAGAATCGAATGAATACCAACACAACAAGAATGAAGCCCGAGTTACTCGACGCCTTTGGCGCCGAGATAGAAGCCGTAAAGCAAAGCGCGCTAGGCGATCGCGGCGAACGCGACGCCCGCTACATCAAAAAAATAGTCCGCATTCACCACCTATTGACCATTGCTGCTCGCATTTGCATTTTTGCATCGCTGCTTTTTTTGCCCGCCTCACTGTTCGGCTTTAGCATTGCCTTAGGCATCGCTAGCTGGCCCTTATTCTGGCTACTGATCAGCGCTGGCAGTATAGGTTTAGGCATTGCCAAAATTCTCGACAATATGGAAATTGGTCACAATATAATTCACGGTCAATATGATTGGATGGGCGACCCACGCTTCCATTCCCGTCACTACGACTGGGACACCAACTGCCCAGGCGATCAGTGGGCTCACTCCCACAATTACGAGCACCACACCTACACCAATATTCTCGATAAAGACCGGGATATTGGCTACGGCATATTGCGCATGGACCCCGCGCAAAAATGGCACCCGGCCTATCTTGCCAATCCGATTTTTGCCACTTTGCTAATGCTGTTCTTCGATATGGGCGTTGCCTTGCACGGTGTAGAAATAGACAGCCTCCGTTCAGGCCGCAAGACCTTTAAAGACGTTTGGCCGGAACTCAAACTGTCATTACGTAAAACCGCGCAGATCTGGGGTAAGGATTTTATTCTGTATCCGATCCTAGCTGGCCCATTTTTCCCGGTGGTACTCGCAGCCAATGTCGCGGCTAGCGTTATTCGCAATATCTGGAGCTTCTCGATTATTTTTTGCGGCCACTTTCCCGATGGCGTACATACCTTTACCGAAGCGTCATGCGAAAACGAAAGTCGTGGCCAATGGTACTACCGCCAACTACTTGGTTCGGCAAACCTAACTGGCGGCAAGCTCTTCCATGTGATGAGCGGCAACCTCTCCCACCAAATTGAACACCACCTGTTTCCCGATGTACCCGCCCATCGCTACGCGGAAATGTCGGTGGAAATTCGTCGAATCTGTGAGAAGTATGGTCTGCCCTATAACACGGGCCCTCTTTATCGCCAGTACGCCACGGTTTGGGTCAAAATATTCAAATTGGCCCTGCCACCCCGCAATACGGCAAGCCCCTTGGCGGTCTAATTGGCATAGCGCTAGCTTAACGTGCAAGACAAGTCATAGCCTCAGCACGCTGGGGCTTGTACACTTAAACGCATTAAGCCAGTAGCTACCGAGAAATTCGCCTCAATGAGTCGCCCACAAAAGCGCCACCGCAGTCACAGTGACACCCTAATTAACACCCGACAGGCCTTGCTGGAAGCGGTACTGGAGCTCATTAGTCGCGACAAAAGTTTCGATGCCATTAGCCTTCGCGAAGTCACCCGAGAAGTTGGCATAACCCCCGGCGCCTTTTACCGGCATTTCCCCGATATGAATACCCTCGGCTTGGAGCTGGTTACCACGTCGTTTAGCACCTTGCGGGCCATGCTGATAACTGTGCGCGCCAACCCCATACCTGAAGAATTGATTATTCGCCGCTCAGTAGAGACCTTTGTCACCTATGTGCGCGCCCACCGCCGCCAATTTCAGTTTATTGCCAGAGAATCCTTTGGCGGTGTCGCGTGCATTCGCGAGGCCATTAACGACGAATTCAAGCAATTAGAGAGTGAACTTGCCCGCGACTTAAGTCGATTGGTGACCCACGACAATTGGAGTGATTCAGATTTACGAATGCTAGCCAACCTTATGATCCGGTCTATGATTCAAATCGTAAACCAACAGTTGATGGCAAGACCCCGTGGCGAAGACGATGACGAACTAATCATCCTCGCTGAAAAACAGCTTCGCCTCATCGCATTGGGCGCCAACGCTTGGCAAAGCGATCAAAACAGGAAACTCACAGACGCCCCCAGCAACGCGGAAAAGCCATAATGGATCTTGAGCAAAACCCGCAACAGCTAATAGATGCCGTGAACCAAGTCATGCCCTTTGGTAAATACAAAGGCCGAAAGCTGCTCGAGCTACCGGAGCCCTATTTAGTGTGGTTCCACAAACAGGGCTTTCCGGCAGGCAAACTTGGCGAACAATTGGGGCTAATGTATGAGATTAAGCTCAATGGTTTAGAAGGAATGCTAAGGCCACTATTGCGTTAATAATTAGCCCCCATTTAGTCGCTAACAATATGCCCAATTTGTGGCCGCAAAACGATATCTTCCACCACAACATTGCGATCGAGTTTGTATATATCCAGGAACGCGCGAGCCACGTCTTCGGCGGGCATAAGCTGCTCCTTTGCCACGCCAGTGTCTTGCCATGAGGGCGAATAAGTCGGCCCCGGTGACACACAACACACGCGAATCCCTTTGCCTTTTACCTCTTCACGAAGTGCCTTAGTAAAGCCGCTAACGCCGTGTTTGGCTGCGCAATAGGCCGAGACGCCAGCGTAACCTTCCAAGCCCGCTGTTGACGACATGTTAAATATGTCGCCAGACTGCCTTGCAATCATCCCCGGCAGAACCATTTTCGAAAGCAAAAAGGTACTGCGCAAATTGGCAGCGATAATCCGATCAAAATCGTCAACATCAGTATCAACGATACTTGTGCCCAGCCAACTGCCTGCGTTATTAATTAAAACGTCGACGTCGCCCATTTCCGCTTTGAGGGTAATGGCGAAATCTGCCACGTGCTGAGCATTACTTACATCCACAGCATAAACTTTCACTTCTGCTGCAGCACATTCAGCGGCGACCTGAGTCAGCCGGCTGTGGGTTCTGGCAACGAGGGCAAGGCGCACAGGAAAATCGGCCGTGGCAAAGCACTTAGCAATGGCCGCGCCGATACCTTGGGAGGCACCGGTGATGAGTACCAAAGGCGCAGGGTGTTTTACAGACATAAATTCACCTAACTCTATAAACTCAATCAAAGAAGGCGCGGATGCTTTTCCACACAAGCCCTGTAGCCCGCTGCCGATTAATGTAAAATGTGCTGAGCTGCCATATTACCCCATTTAGGCACCAGTTTTCCCGGCCACCGACGGTGTCAGTAGGATACGCCCATGACGAGCAATACTCTCAACAATAAAGCCACACGCCTATTTATTCTTTTGGCCGGATTTTTTGTCGCCAATGCCCTTATCGCAGAATTAATCGGCGTAAAAATATTCTCGCTAGAGAACACTCTGGGCATAGCACCGCTGGATTTAAATCTATTTGGTATCGAGAATTTATCCTTTAACCTCACCGTGGGCGTACTGCTGTGGCCCTTTGTCTTTGTGCTTACCGATATCATTAATGAGTACTATGGTAAACGCGGCGTCCAATTATTGTCTTATCTCACCGCCGGCTTAATCATTTACGCCTTTGCCATGTTCTTTATTGGCATTCGCTTAGTACCCGCCGATTTCTGGCCGCAATCGCATATCAACCCTGCCCTCCCGCAGCTCGAACAAGATAATTTACGAGCGCTAGTGAGTAATTACGACGCGGCGTTCAGGCTAGTCTTTGGTCAAGGCCTGTGGATTATTCTCGGTTCATTGGTCGCCTTTCTCGTCGGCCAAATTATCGATGTAATGGTGTTCCACCGCGTCAAAAAAATAACCGGCGAGCGCTGGATTTGGCTGCGGGCCACGGGATCGACCTTGGTCAGCCAATTTATCGACAGCTTTGTAGTGCTGTTCATCGCCTTTTATATTGGTGCAGACTGGAGCCTAAAGCTGGTCTTAGCCATTGGCGTAGTGAACTATATTTACAAATTTTTGATGGCGGTAGTGATGACACCGGTACTGTACGGCGTGCACTACGTGATTGAAAAATACTTGGGCGATGAACTTGCCAGCACCTTAAAACAACAGGCACTGGCAGATTCGGACTAGCGGAAAAAAACCAATACTCAGCTAAAGATATTACGCGAAATAATCATACGCTGAATTTCGCTGGTGCCTTCGTAAATGCTAGTAATGCGTACATCTCTAGCCAAACGCTCCAGCGGATATTCGCGGTTATAGCCGTTACCACCCAAAATTTGCAGGCCGGTATAGCAGGCGCGATTAGCCGCTTCCGAGGCAAACAATTTGGCCATAGA
>NZ_JBFJWS010000086.1:0-11312 GCF_041623545.1 Zhongshania sp.
TCGGAGTCAAAGGTGTGGCAGCAGAATAATGTTTAATAATAGTGTTGAGACATAAATATGAGTGAGCTTCGAAGTGATTTGATTGCAATTGCAGAAACCTATTTAGATGCCGGTTTATTACAGCACCAGCCTGAAAAAGTGCTATTCGCAGAACACTGCACGCGCTGGGAAATGGGCTACTGTACCGGCAGTAATGCGACACAGTTGCGTGAGTTGTTGAAAGATCCTGCTTACCACGGTAATGAGGCGATTGAGAATCGGCGCTGGTTGGTGGAGGGCGATGAAGTTGATTGTTTTTATGATCTTCACATTACCGGTTTACCGGAACCCTTAAAAATAGCCACACGTTTTCGTATTCAAAATAAACTGATTACACACATCGAAATATACGTGTGCGCTGGTGAGATACAGCAATTTATCATGGACCAAGTAAAATTGTTGAGTGAGAGTTTGTAGCGACAGATGGACTGGCAAAGAAGGCAGGTTGGATGTTTGGAAGTCCACGGCTTAGCGCCTTATTTCACCTGCTGCTTGGCCAGCTTACGCGCCAGTGTCCGGCGATGCATCCCAAGTCGCCTTGCCGTTTCTGAGATATTAAATCCTGTCTCCGCCAAGGTTTCATGAATACGCTCCCACTCAAGGGTTTTTATAGAGGTGGCGCGACCGCGAATTTCAACTGCAACATTGCCCTCTGCGCTATTAAATGCGGCTTCAATGTCGTCGGTATTCGAAGGTTTAGCAAGGTAGTGACAGGCGCCGAGTTTCACCGCCTCAACGGCCGTGGCAATACTCGCATAGCCAGTGAGCACCACAATCAACATATCGGGGTCGTGTTTGTGTAAAGCTTGTACGCAGGCTAAGCCAGAGGCCTCACCATCGAGCTTTAAGTCGACAACCGCGTAACCGGGTGTGTGGGTTTCTAGCAGGGTGAGCGCGCCGTCGAGACTGCTTGTACTTACTACTGAGTAGCCGCGCCGCTCGAAGGAGCGGCCTAGTGTTCGAGCAAAGGCCGCATCGTCTTCGATAAGCATTAGCGTGGGGGCGCTATTGTCTTGGTTCACGTCGGGATTATCGGTTTGATCTGTCATTGCTTTAAGTCTCCTTGAGTCGGAGTGCGTCCAAGGGCAGTCGCAAACTGATTTCGGCGCCGCCGCGTTGGCGATTGCGAGCGCGAACTTGGCCGCCTAGAATACGCGCCACGTTAAATACTAAGAATAAGCCAAGACCACTACCCGGTCGCCCTTTGGTAGATTGATAGGGTTCGCCAAGGCGATTAAAGACTTCTTTGGCAAAACCTGGTCCGCGATCGACAACGCGTATGACCAAGGTGTCGTCTTGGCGAGCGACGGTGAGCCCTACCCACTGGGGTGATGCTTCCAGTGCATTGTCGAGTAGATTGCATATGGTCTGTTTTAGGACGGTGTCAGAGGCAATGTCTATATCGTCGCCAAACTCGTTTTGAAAACTAAACTCGACGACTTTTCGGCTTGCCTGCCATTCACCCAGGAGCTCCTCAAAAAACGCACATACGCTGGTTTCCCCAGAGGATTCGCCGCGCGTTTCCCCCGCTGACATGAGAATACCACTGACAATGGTTTTGCAGCGCTGTACCTGAGTTTGCATCTCGCTAATTTCTTCAAGCAGATCGGGATCCTTATTAAGCGTGGGCATATGACGCCAATCACCGAGAATCACCGCAATGGTGGCCAGTGGCGTACCGAGTTCGTGGGCGGCACCTGAGGCTAGTAGGCCCATTCGCAAGATATGCTCTTCTTCTGCGGCACGCTGTCGTAGTTCCGCGAGGCGGGCATCGTGTTCGCGGTGGGTGCGATTGATACGGTTGATAAAAATAACAAGCAGGGCGGCGCTGAGCGCTAAACATATCAGCATGCCTTCTATGTAATAGCTGCGAATACCGAGATGATAATCTTGGGGGAGATCGATGGGGCGGCCGGCTTCGGCCAGCCACAGAAAGCACACAGTGGCTACGCCCATCAGTACCCAAGCGTAAACTTGAGTTAGGAGTACAGCGGCAAGGCCAATCTGGAGTAAATAGAGAAAGACAAAGGGGTTGGTAGCACCACCGCTGAGGAGAAGCTGGAACGTGAGGGTGCCCATATCCACCAGTAGGCCCATAAACAGTTCGGCGGTGCCGACGCGGCGCCGCAGTCGCAGGCTTAGCTCATTGAAGGCATTGAAGACGACAAGTCCACCGAGCACACTTAGCATTAGTTGTAGTGGCAGCTCGACGCCAAAGCCGTAATGGGTGACGAGAATGGTGAGTAATTGGCCTAACACGGCCATCCAGCGCAGCTGCACGAGCTGGCGCATATGTTTGCCGAGGGTGTCGGTGTCACTGGATTCAGTTTGTCTTAGCAGCTGGTTTACGGCGGCCAGTGCCTTAGTGTTTGTCATGGTGACCCTTCTCCCCAGACCTGCTGTCTCTCAGGCACGGTATGCACTTAGCTCAGTTTGCGCTTAATTGAGTATACCCATGAGTAGCCCAGTACGCAGCTTCGTTCGCCATTGCAGCTAACGGCCGTATGACTTGCGCTCTTCGCGAATCACGATAAATCCCGCGATTAAAACTGAAATCGCGAGGCTGTACCAAGTGACGGCATACACCATATGACTGTTGTTGAAGTGAATTACAGTGAGGCCGCCAACGGGTACTTGGCTGGCAGGGTTACCGTCATTCTGCATTTGGGTGGGCGTGTTAATGGCGGCGTCGGCATCAATGAAATATGGCGCGGCGCTAAGGCCGAGGGAGTTGGCGATGGCTTTAGTATCTCGGGAATACCAGCGGCCAGTGCTTGGGCTATTGTCGCGCAGCGCCGTGCCGTCGGGCTCGCTGAGTCGCAGCAGTCCGGTAAGTGTAATTATGCCCTGAGGTGGCGGTAGTGGTGTGACACCTTGCGTAATAAACCCGCGATTGACTAAAACGATACTGTTATCACCACGCTGAAATGGTGTAAGAACCCAGTAGCCACTGCCTAGCTCTGTAGCGGCAACGACAAGCGTGTCTTTATCGATGAGAAATCGACCGTTTAAAGCAAGGTGGCGGTATTCGTCGGCCTTGCTGATCGCCGACCAAGTTTCTGTGGGTGGCGCTGGCGTCGCTGGTGCGTGCACGCGGCTTTCCACTTTTTCAATTAAATCTAGTTTCCACAAGCGGCGTTCTAATTGCCAATTACCAAGGGCAATGAAACCAGCGAACAATAGCGAGCCGCATAGGCTAATGATTGTTAATTTGACTATGCGGCGGCTTGGCACGGTTTAACTGCCGCCCGACATCATCGATGGCATCATATTCACGTTCATGTGGTACATCACCCATAGCGAACCGGCTAAGGTAATGAATAGTAAGACCACCGTGAAGATGAGTGACAGCATCGTCCAACCACCTTCGGACTGAAAGTTCATGTGCAGAAAATAAATCATGTGCACCAAAATTTGCACCAAGGCAAAGGCGAGAATAATTAGCACAGTGGTATTGCGTGAGCTGAATACATCGCCCATTACTAACCAGAAGGGAATGGCGGTAAGAAATACTGAGGCCATAAAGCCCAGCATATAACCGCTAAAACTACTGTGTGGACCTTCTTCATCGTGATGGTCAGCGTGATGCTCGTCGTGATTTTGTGAAAGTTCGCTCATGACAGTGACCCCATCAAATAAACAATAGTGAATACGCCGATCCAAACAACGTCAAGAAAGTGCCAGAACATAGACAGGCAGAACAAGCGGCGGCGGTTTGCGGTGGTTAAGCCATGCCTGCGGAGTTGGAATAGCAAGGTGACCAACCAGATAATTCCGATACATACGTGTAGGCCGTGAGTGCCGACTAGAGTGAAAAAGGCCGACAAGAAAGCGCTGCGCTGGGGGCCGGCACCTTGATGTAAAAGGTGATAGAACTCATAGAGTTCTAGGCCAAGAAAGCCCGCGCCGAATCCCCCGGTAATGGCTAGCCAAATCATGGTGCCTTTGAGTTTGCGCTGCTGCATTTGCAGCATGGCAAAGCCGTAGGTGATCGACGAAAACAGCAGAAAACTGGTGTTTAAGGCAACCAGCGGCAGATCAAATAAATCAGCGCCCGATGGTCCGCCCGCATAGTTTTGGCTTAATACGCCGTAGGTCGCAAACAGCGCCGCGAAGATGAGGCAGTCGCTCATCAAATACAGCCAGAAACCCAATAATGTGCCGTTGGCGACGTGATGCTCGCCCTTAACAAGGAAGTCGAATGTACCAGGCTCAGCGGCTGGTATAGCAGTAGAGTGAGACATCTTAGGCAGCTACCTCGTTACGTTGGGCTTCGACTAACGCGACCTCTTTAGCCGGAATGTAGTAGTCGCGTTTGTAGTTAAAGGTGTGAACAATAATGGCGATCATCAGGGCCGCAAACGTCAGCCCGCCGATTAACCACATATGCCAAACCATGGCGAAACCGAACGCCGCACTGAGGCCTGAAATAACCATGCCAGCAGCCGTGTTTTTGGGCATGTGGATCGGCAAAAAGCCTTCGCTTGCGCGCTTAAAGCCATTGCTCTTCATATGCCACCACGCGTCTAGGTCGTATACCCGTGGGGTAAAGGCGAAGTTGTATTTGGGTGGTGGCGACGAGGTTGACCACTCGAGGGTGCGGCCACCCCACGGGTCGCCAGTTTCGTCGCGCAGCGAATCACGGCGCTTGTAGCTCACATAGAGCTGAACCAAGAAGGCGATGATACCCATACCGATTAACACTGCGCCACCTAGGGCGATTTGGAACCAAATCTGCAGTGATGGATCGTCGAAATGGCTCATGCGGCGGGTGACGCCCATAAAGCCCAGCATGTACAGCGGCATAAAGGCGAGGTAGAAACCGATAAACCAGCACCAGAACGAGACCTTGCCCCAGAATGGTTCCAACTTGTAACCCGTAACCTTGGGGTACCAGAAGGTAATTGCAGCAAATGTACCGAAGACCACGCCACCGATAATGACATTGTGGAAGTGAGCAATCAAAAACAGACTGTTGTGCAATACGAAATCTGCGGGTGGCACAGCTAATAACACGCCGGTCATGCCGCCAATCACGAAGGTGATCATAAAGCCGATAGTCCACAGCATGGGGACTTCAAACTGAATGCGACCGCGGTACATGGTGAACAACCAGTTAAAGATTTTTGCGCCGGTGGGAATCGAAATGATCATGGTGGTGATGCCAAAGAAGCTATTCACCGTTGCACCAGAACCCATGGTAAAGAAGTGGTGCAGCCACACGAGGTAAGACAGGATTGTAATGACCAAGGTCGCGTAGACCATGGATGAGTAACCGAATAGGCGCTTACCACTGTAGGTGGAGACGATTTCTGAGAACACCCCAAAGATTGGTAGAATCAGTATATAAACCTCTGGGTGACCCCAGATCCAAATCAGGTTTACGTACATCATGGCGTTGCCGCCAAGATCGTTGGTGAAAAAGTTCATGTCCAAATAGCGGTCTAAGGACAGCAGAGTCATAACTGCAGTTAATACGGGGAAGGCCGCCACAATTAGAATGTTAGTACACAGCGCGGTCCAGGTGAAAATCGGCATTTTCATCATATTCATGCCAGGCGCGCGCATTTTGACAATGGTGACCACAAAGTTGATGCCGGATAACAGCGTGCCGACCCCAGCGATCTGTAAGGACCAAATATAGTAATCTACCCCGACCCCAGGGCTTTGTAATATGCCTGTTAGTGGCGGGTAGGCCAGCCAGCCCGACTTCGCGAATTCACCGATGAACAGTGAAATCATAATAAGCGCGGCACCGGCACTGGTCATCCAGAAGCTAAGGTTGTTTAAAAATGGGAATGCCACATCTCGGGCGCCAATCTGCAGGGGCACGATATAGTTCATTAAGCCGACCACAAATGGCATGGCCACAAAGAAAATCATGATTACGCCGTGGGCGGTAAAAATTTGGTCGTAGTGATCTGGCGGCAGGTAGCCAGTCGCTTCACCAAAGGCCATGGCTTGGTGAATCCGCATCATGATGGCGTCGGCAAAGCCGCGCAGCAGCATGATTAAGCCCAGAATCATATACATCACGCCGATGCGTTTGTGATCGATGCTGGTAAACCACTCCTTCCACAAATAGCCCCACACCTTGTAGTAGGTGAGCGCGCCGAGCAGTGCAATACCGCCGAGGGCAGCGACTACAAAGGTCGCGACCAAAATTGGATCGTGAAATGGGATAGAGTCAAGGCTTAGGCGCCCGAATATAAGGGTACTGAGATCAGACATGAGAGTTACCGGCGCCCTGACGCGCTAAAAGTGAATGGGACGGACGCTTCGCGACCACGGTAATTGCACAAAAATAGCTAGTGGGCATGGTGACCCTCGTCATGTGTTTTGACTGTTGAATTGGCTGCGCTTGGCGCTGCGACGTCAGTTTTGTGGCTGCCGTGGTGCTTCATCATATCCTTCATGCACAGGGTGCCAGGCTCAACGCAGCGATTGAGAATGGCGTCGTAAAGGGCCGGCGCTACTTCGCGATAGTATTGAACGGGGTTGTACTCGCTCGGCTCAGCTAGCTCGGTGTAGACACTGCGGCTGAGTATCTCGCCTTCGTGTTTAACCTTGCTCACCCACTGGTCAAAGTCCCCTTCAGTCATACCTAAGAACTTAAAGCGCATGCCGTTAAATCCAGCCCCAGAGTAATTGGCAGAAAAACCGTCGTAGCTGCCAGCTTGGTTAATAACAGCGTGCAATTGGGTCTCCATGCCCCCCATGGCGTAGATTTGCCCAGCCAGCGCCGGTATATAGAAGGAGTTCATCATGGTCGTAGCAGTAATCTTAAACTTGATTGGCCGGTCGACGGGCGCGGCCAATTGATTTACCGCGGCAATGCCTTGCTCTGGATAAAAGAACAGCCATTTCCAATCCATGGCAACCACCTCGACAATGAGTGGTTCAACACCCTCAGGCACGGGCTGGCCTTCTTTAATACGATCGAGCTCGCGATAGGGGTCAAGCTGATGGGTGCTCACCCAGGTTAAGGCGCCTAAGGCGATAATGATGGCCAGCGGAGCGGCCCAGATCACTAGCTCCAGATTGGTGGAATGATCCCAGTCAGGGCTGTAGGTCGCCTGTTTGTTAGATGCGCGATACCGCCACGCAAACAACAGCGTCAGCACAATGACCGGAATGACGACGATTAACATAAGAATCGTTGCCCATACGATCAGTTCGGCCTGCTGCGCAGCAATATCGCCAGAGGGTGACATAACCACAGTGTCGCAACTCGCAAGGAGGCCTGTTCCGATTGTGGATACCAAGATAGTGTGCAGAGCTTTTGAAGTCGACATCGCCACTCGCAAGTCCAGATGTTAATGAGAGGACATAGACTTTAAGTGAATTGCAGCTCAGAGAGAATTGGACAATTTGTCCTATGGCTGGTTTGCGGGAATCGGAGTAGTCTTTCAATAATTCACAAAACCAACGGATGAGCGCCACATCATGGCCAGTACAACAAACGCTTCTCTCGCAGCTGATACGCAAGACTCTAAGAACCATTCGCCGGTTGCGCCCGGTGAAATCGCCATTGGCGTGGTTATTGGGCGGGCCTCGGAACATTTTGACTTTTTTGTGTTTGGCATGGCCTGCGTCTTGGTCTTTCCGAGCGTATTCTTTCCCTTCGTAAGTATATTAGAGGGCATGTTATACGGCTTCGCTATATTCTCAATGGCCTTTGTGGCACGGCCCTTTGGTACGGCCCTGTTTATGAATATACAGCGCCGTTGGGGGCGCAGCGTTAAGCTAAGTAGTTCATTATTTTTATTGGGGACAGCCACTGCAGGCATCGCGTTTTTACCGAGTTATGAATCTATAGGTGGCGCGTCAATATTCTTTTTGGCTTTGTTTCGCATACTGCAGGGCTTTGCACTGGGTGGTTCATGGGATGGTTTGCCATCCTTGTTAGTGCTGAATGCACCGCGGGAAAAGCGTAGCTGGTATGCCATGATTGGCCAGCTTGGTGCGCCACTCGGCTTTTTGATAGCGAACCTGTTGTTTCTTTATTTGATCAATAGCGTTAGCGCGGAAGATTTCCAAGCTTGGGCATGGCGTTACCCCTTCTTTGTGGCTTTCGCCATTAATGTGGTTGCCTTGTTTGCGCGCTTGCGCTTAGTGCTTACTGAAGAATACACCGCTGCATTAGAAGAGAGCGAGCTGGAACCCATTAGCACCAGTGAAATGTTAGAGAAACAGGGGCCGAATATATTTCTGGGCGCTTTCGCCGCGTTGGCCAGTTATGCGCTATTTCATATTGTGACCATTTTCCCGTTGTCCTGGATTGCTTTGGGTGAATCCCAGCTCATTGGTAATGTGCTTATTGTGCAGGTGTTCGGTGCATTTATAGGCATTATTGCAACAGTGGCGTCGGGCGTCATTGCCGACCGCATAGGTAAGCGTACAACGGTGTCATTAATGGCGGTGCTTATCGGTATCTTTGCGTTGTTTACACCGATGCTGATGAGTGGCTCGCCCGTGATGCAAGATACTTTTATTTTGGTGGGTTTTGCTTTACTTGGTGTTTCTTACGGACAGGCATCAGGCACCCTGACAGCAAACTTTGAACGTCGATTCCGCTACGCGGGCGCAGCGCTTACTTCTGACTTTGCGTGGTTGTTTGGGGCCGCATTTGCGCCGTTAATCGCATTAGGCTTGTCGATCCATTTTGGCTTGGTGGCAGTTAGCTTGTATTTGATATCTGGTGCACTGTGTACACTGTTAGCGCTGCGGATTAATAAGCACTTAGAGGCCACGGATTGAGGTTGATGACGAGATTAGCGTATTCTAAAAGCTCGTCTATACGGCGCTATTATTGAGGTTCGGTGTGATCATCCACTTTAGTGTCTTTTGGGTGTATTCGGCGCTAATCTCTGGGCGTCGTCAATATTGTGAAGCTCATACCACTCAATAAATTCGTCGCTACTCATCGCGCTCGCCCAGTATTTTCCAGACCCTGCATTAAATCCGCGCGATTTAATGAAGTAGTTTTCTTCATTGCTATCTACATCTTCTGCGGCGATGGTCATGTTGAATGATTTGCAAAAGAAAATACAAGTGTCGATGATTTTACTGCTGGTGACTTTTCTTAGTGTCGAAGAAATGATGGATTTGTCTATACGTAACTCGGAAAAGGGAAATGGCGAGAGCTTTTCCAGTTCGTGCTGATTGGGGCCGAAATCGTCGACTGAAATGCCAAAGCCCTTGGCGCGCAAATCGGACAGCTTCTTAAGCGTTTCGGTGGCATTTTCAAATAAACATAATTCAGATATTTCGAAAATAAGAAACTCTGGTGCAATGTCGTAATACTCTATATCAGCAATAATTAAATCAAGAAAGTATTTGTTGACGATGTCGGCATTAATCAAATGGATAGACATCGGTATTTTGATCTCGTTTTCATGGAGTTTCGCTAGGCTCGCGATGTGATGGTTGATTATCGAAAGGCGAAACTGAGCTGCGTCGCTGGGTTTGTCTAGGTATGAATAGAAGTATTGTGGCACCAAGAAATCAGACTCCTGTTCGGGATAATCTATTCTTATTCTCGGTATTGCTTCACAGCCAACTACCTTTCCGGTGTTTATTGAGATCTTAGGCTGATATCTCAGCTCAATGTTTCCCATGGATGCAAGGATGCTTTGCCGGCTGGGAAAAACTCTATTCCGATCCCTGCCTAAAAGCGATTTTGGTTTAATGGTGTTAACACCTAAAGCGAGAATGCCGAATAGTGTACTTTTGCGGAGTGGCGCCGATATGGCGCCGATAATTTCTGTTCCCGCCGGTACTACTTCGTTTAACCCTGCGAGGCTTTCGTTTTTACTTGTGCTTGTTAGAATAATAATCTTAGAATTATTTTGATATTTTGAAATGTTCTTAAGTAGGATTCTTGTTTCTGCTTTTGAATTAGAAATATCGATAATGATTAAACCGTACTTCCTCTTTAGGTGGATGTTTTGAGAAGAAAAAAATCCGTCATCGTAAACAGTAATGTCCGTTATACCGACTTCATTCAGGTTTGAGTAAATAATGTCGCTGGCAATGTCATCGTTGTCGATGATGAGCGCGGGGCTATAGACTTCTGATAGCCAATTTATTGGAGCCCCAATCTGGTTGCTAATTATATTCATTTTGGTCTCTCTCGATTGATGTTTCGTTCGCTTATTTTTTTATGAGTAAAATTACTTACCTGTTTATCTAGTATTAGTTTTTTGAAATTAATATATCAATCTATTTTTATTAGTTAATGCTGATGAATTGATAATTGCCAGAATAATGTCGAGAGTGAGCGTTGATGGCTATTTTATTGTCCGGTGAGTCGATGCCCTGCTTATGCTTATCGCCGCTTACTGGTGGAAGGTGAGTAATATCGAAACTGTAGATAGATCTATATGGAATATGCAGGCTTATTTATATATCAATTTCGAGAAGTTTGCTTTTTTTTGGCAATATTTGGCTATTTCATGTGAATCGCCTATGCTCTATTTAGTTCCCAAAGCTGTCTAAGTGTGCCTTTGTTGGGGATTCTAGTGAGGCACCAAGTGCCTTTATTGCCAAACGCTTTAACGTCGTCTGACGCTCCTGCCGGGCTCCTCCAGCTCTTTTCCGCAGACGTTAGGATGTAAGGGCTTAATATTTTCTTGGGGTTGAGTAAGGCGATACGCTGCCGGTATATTTTATTCCCACTAGAAAGAGGCTTTGTCGTTAATGTGTCAGGATTATCTCGTTGGCGAGTAAGCAAGTGCTGGTCGCGTGATAAAAACTTAGGAGGAGTGAAAATGCCAATTTGCGGCGCTTGTAATCATCGCTTTACTTGTCTTGTTGAGCCCTTACTTGACACAAAGCTTTATCTGCAATTTCAATTAGCTATTCGTAATGAGTATACCGTTGACGTGGGTGAATACATATTCAAGCAAGGGACAGATAGTGGCTCCTTGTATTTGTTGAAGTCTGGATCGATAAAGATGGTAATGGCCATGCCTAATGGTGTTGAGAAAGTACTTGGCTTTGCTCATTCTTGGCGATTAACTGGCGCGGCTGCTGCATGCTCGAGTATTCATGTTTATTCCGCAATTGCTTTGGAAAAAGTCAGGGTCTGTGAATTAGATTATCAGAAAATTTCAGATATCATGTTTTCGTGCCCGGATTTTCATAAAAAGTTTCTCGCTCTCGTTATGGACCAGATGATTGTTGATACTCAATTTGAGGCTTTGATTGCCTCTGGGAGTGTTGAGCGTCGTACTGCGTCATTTTTGTATTCTCAAGTCTTGCACCGTCAA
>NZ_JBFJWS010000087.1:0-11235 GCF_041623545.1 Zhongshania sp.
AGCCAGATCGAATTACTCGAGGCCCTGTGTCAGGGCTGGGAAGATAACGATGGCCGCAGCGTGTTTTTTTGCGGTGACTTACAGCAATCTATTTACGCCTTTCGCGGCAGCTTGGTTAGCTTGTTTGATGAGCTCATGCAGCGCGGTAACTTCGCCGGCAAAACGCTTGTTCCGCTCCAGCTCAGGGCCAATTTCCGCTCATCTCCTGATCTAGTCAACTGGGTTAATGATTGTTTTAAAGTGTTGTTTACCGACCGAGGTCGCCATTACGAAGCAGCGCTGCCTCAGCGCAGCAATGCGGGTATGGTAAAAATTCATCCTCAGGTTTTAGCCAAAGGGGTGAATGCGAAAGCGGGGGCAGCACTGGCTGAGGCCAAGCAGATTGCTGACTATCTTGTCGATTTACACGCTCGGGATGCCGAGATCGGCAAATTGTCGTCGGTGGCTATTCTGGTTCGCAGTCGGAGCCATTTAAAACATATTATTCCGGCGCTCAAGGCGGCGGGCTTGAGTTTTTCTGGTCAAGATATCGACAGTCTCGGTACCACCCCTGCGGTGATGGATTTTATGGCCCTGCTGCGGGCGCTGTGGCATGAGGGCGACGATGTTGCCTGGGCGAGTGTGTTGCGCGCGCCTTTCGTGGGGGTAAGTTGGGACGATCTGCTGCAATTGCGTGAAGGCAACGGTCTACTGCGCGACGCGATAATGGATGAGGCGCTATGCACTCACCTTAGCGAGGATGGGCGACGCGCGGTGAATCGCTTGCGCAGCACCCTGCAATGGTTGGAAAGCTGCCCTGACAGTCGGGATTTGCGCTGGGCATTGCGCAGTGCTTGGCATCTTCTCGGTGGCCCGGCCTGTATTGAAGCGCATCAGCAAAGTGATATTGACCGGGTGCTGCGCTTATTAGACGACTACGCGCCGGCAGGTTTACTGGAAGATATTCAGGGCTTAGAGCGCGCCCTGGAGCGCCTATACGCGGCCCCGCCAAGCAGTCATATCGAATTAATGACGATTCATAAATCCAAGGGCTTGGAGTTTGATGTCGTTATCTTACCGGGCCTAGGTTCGGCAGGTCGTAACGCCGACCGTGATCTTTTGGCTTGGCAGCGCTTGCGGGGGCATATGATTTTTGCGCCCAAGCCACAGCGCAACAACAGCGATAAAGCCGCAGATAAGCTCTACAACTATATGAGCGAAAGCCAGCGCCGCGCCCTAGATGAAGAAATGGACCGACTGATTTACGTGGCCTTGACCCGCGCTAAGCGTGAGCTGCATTTATTTGGCGTTTGCCAAATCAATAGCAAGGGGGATGTCGCGGCCAACGCCGGGAGTGTGTTGGCGCGCTTATGGGATAGTGTTGGCGACACTTTTGAGCGGGCCGAGATTATTGAGCAAGATGATGCTGTCGCGCCTATGCGAGTGCCGTTGGCGCCGCGGCTTCGGGATTACCGCATCGAACTTAGCCCTGTATGGCAGCCACCGGAGCCGGTGGTGTCGCCTTTGCAACGCGCCCAGCGTCAAACTGAAAATGCGGTGTTGGAAGATAATATTGAAGAGCGTGCCGTCGGTATTGTCTTCCACGAGTTGATGGAGCGCCTTGGCGGGGGCGGTGCGAACTGGGCCGCTGATCAAGTGCGCCTGCGCCAAGGCGTAAGCCAGCGCCTGCGCCACCACTGCCATCCTGAGCCCGGCTTAGACGACAGTATCGAGCGGGTGCTGGGCTTATTAACCAATACCCTTAATTGTCCCAAAGGTCAGTGGATTCTGGCGAGTTACCAATGGCAGGAGAGCGAACAAACCATTCGCCGGATGTTGGCAGGGCAATGGCAGACCTTAATTTTAGACCGCGTGTTTATCGATCAAGGCCGTTGTTGGATAGTCGATTATAAAACAGCCAGCACCCGCGGCAGTATTGATCACTTTTTGGCTGCCCAAGTGGAACGATATAGCGAAAAAATGCGGATTTATGCACAAGCTTTACGCGCAACTGGGGTAGAATGCGCGATCGTGACGGCGCTGTATTTCCCCGCTCATCAGCGGTTGCTGGAGTTGGAGGAAATATAATTAAGCCGAGCGAAATTCCGGCCGTGGACGTCGGTGTTCAATGGGCTATTCAGTGGCTGTGCTGATCGAATTTGGGAATGGTTTTTACATGAAACAAGCGCTTTATTTCAGTGTTTTGTCGGTATTACTGGCTGGTTGTAGCCAGTTTAAAACCAATAAGCAGGCGGCCCCGATCCCAATAAACTTAGAAAGCCATGTCCAAGAGCGGAGCGAAGATGTAAAAGCAGACGCGCCTACGCCGTCGCCAAAAATCGTGACCGGCAATACCCGAACGATGCTGTTAGGTAAGTGGTACGGCATTCGCAAAACCACCGATGGTGGTCAAAAAGAGTGGTTAACTGAGCGCTCCGCGGATGGTACTTACCGAGTCGATTTCCGTTTTACCGCTAAAAATGGCGATGTTCGCTCGCAGTCTGAAGTCGGTTTTTGGGGCGTGTCAGGTGGCACTTATTTCCGCATTTTTCGCGGCTGGCTAACGGTCGACGGTATGAAACCGGCAGACCCCACCAATGCTGATCACTATGATGCCTATGCAATTCAATCACTCAGTGATAATTATTTTAGCTATAAGCACGTCAGCCGAGATCACGTATATACCGTGAAAAAAATGGCGGCGGACTTCCGGCTGCCGATCATTGTGAAAAGCGAAAGCAAGGAACCGTTGACCTTTAGCTTCTAAGCGTGATCGCGACCAGCTCACTGCATTGTGTTGTTGGTCTGCTCGCATACTCCCCTCTTCGAAACCATACTTGTCAGCAGTTTGGTTTCTATTTCACTCGGTCAGGGTACTGGGCTTTTAGTTGAGCACTAAGCTCAAATTATAAAAACCAACGCGCCGCAATGGGAACGAAGATGGCGGTGAATGCACCCGTTAAGCACAGCGCTAGGCTGGAAAAGGCGCCGGCAACGGGGCTGCGTTCAAAAGCGCGGGAGGTGCCAATAGCGTGGGCGGCAAGGCCCAAGCAAAATCCCCAAAGCCGATCGTCTTGAATATTCAGCTTATTAAACAACCACGTAATGGTGGTTATACCCACAACACCGGTCAAAATAACAGAGGCCACCGCGATAGTCGTAATGCCGCCAATATCTTGCGTGACGGTGATCGCAATAGGCGTGGTAATCGACTTGGTGGTTAGCGATAGTAATGTGCTTTGGTTGGCGCCAAAGAGCCAGGCGATAATTAGCGCAGATGCTGACGCGAACACCGCGCCGGTACTCACGGTAATTAGCAGTGGCCCAGCCATATTGCGCAGCAAATGCAACTGCCGATAAAGAGGTACCGCTAACGCTACGGTGGTGGGTCCGAGTAAAAAGGTCAGCCAGTCGATATTGCGGTAGTAGGCGTGGTAGTCCTGGCCCAAGCTAAATAGCGCGACTGCAATGAGCGTGGCGCCACTGATTGTTGGGTGAAGCAGCGCCGCGCGATCACTGCGCAAATACAGGAACATGGCACCCTGATAAGCTAATAGGGTGAGGCATATCGCAAAGAGTGGGCCGTGGAATAACTCGCTCATATCAGCCATTCCTGCGCTGTAAAAAGCGTATTAATAGGCCGCAAAATACTAATGTGCTGATTGTGCCAAGGCTGACTGCTGCAATAAATGCGGGCCATTGGTCCGCAAAGCCTGCACCGAGGAAAAATACCCCGGCGGCGGGTGCCATCAGTAGTAAGGGAAGTAATTCAATGAGTTTCTGGCTGCCGGTTTCTAAATCCTTTGGCACACTGCCTTTTAGGCATAGGCCACAAAATAATAGAAACATGCCAATGACGGGGCCGGGCAGTGGCAAGTTGAAGGCGCGCTGTAAAAACTCACCGATTAATTGGCAGCCGAGTAGCGTGAGGAAGCCTGCCAGCATTAACGCTTAACCATCGGTAAGGCGCTAACAATGGCGCAGAGCGCCAAACCAATAAAGGCAAACAAGGACCAGTTGGGCATGCTTAAGCCGAAGAGTGTCCACACAATTTCGGCGCAATTGCCGTCGCCGATCATGAGGGTGCTAAAGGCTTCGCTAAAAGGTAAATTCGCGAACATATATTCTAGGCTAGGGCCACAAGCTGGCGCTTGGTCGGCAGGTAGGCCCTGCAACCACACTTGGCGATAGGCGACAGCGCCACCGAGGCCGGTAAACAGTAGCATTAAGCCCGCGCTGAGGTAGCGACCTTTTTGTTGCGGGTGAACGATCAAGGCCGTTAGCGCGACCAGCGCCGTCAGTACAAAAAAGGCGCGTTGGGTAATACACAGCGGGCAGGGATGAAGGCCATCGAAGTATTGGGTATAAAGTGCATACCCGAGTAAGGCTGAGCAGCAAGATACAATAAAAGCGTAAATCCAGCGGGATGTCAGTGGCATTTGGGTCTCTCCGTATGCGCCATACAGTAGGGGAATATCCGATATCAGACAAGTCCGACCTTGGTCGGGTGGGTTAGTGCGGCATTAGGCGAGAATTCTTCGCATAATTGCGTCATTAAATTGGGGTACAGAGCTGCAAACTGCTGGTTTATTAACGGTAGTAAGTGGGCGAGCTCGGGGCCGCAATGGCCTAAGGGGTTGTCGCGCTTAACCCGCTGACCAATGCGCCCGAGCATGGCTTCGATATTGCGCCAATCGTCCATTTTGCTCAGCACATCGTATTGAGCGAGAAAACGAATCTGCCGTTTGGCGGCAGTCGGAAAGTTTTCGCTGTGATCCAGTAGACTACGGTAACTTTGTGACGTGAACGTGACGATATCTTGATGGTGAAAGTCCCGCCAATTCATACTCAGGCAGTGATCAAAACAGACGTCTAACATAATGCCACCATAGCGACGGTAGTTTGCCGGTAGCGCCTCTAGGCAGTGGCTGACTAGCGGGTGACTGTCGGTAAGTGCATCTATACGGCGGTGAAGGCGAATGCCAGTCTCCCAAGGGCTGGGGAAATCACCCCGCAGGGGGCCTTTTACAAAGTCCCCTAACAAACCGCCCACCAACAAGCCGTCAGTGCTGAGGTCGCAGCGCTGCGCCACTTGTTCGGCAAGGAGAAAATGGGCCAGATAGTTCACAGTTCGCGGTATTGCTCGTAAAAGCGGGCAAGGTATTCCTCAAAATCCTCACCCGCTTGTTCTGCTTCGAGCTTGGCTTGTGCGACCAAAGACGCCTCTTGCAGGCGTTTGAAGCGGCTGGCTTCAGCGGGCCGCAGGCCGCGCTCGCTAAAATCATTGGCGTGGGCCTGAGACTGCGCCATCGCGTAGTGGTAGTAAGATTCTACGCCGCCTTCCAGTTCAGCAACAATTTGCGCCGATGGGGTCAGGGCCGGGTCGTGGATTTTGGCTAGTTGCTGGGCGCAGCTGGCACGGTAATCTTCGCTGTGATGGGCGGTGTCCAATTGCGCTGCAATTTTGCCAATGTCGCCAATAAGTTCCTCGGCCCAATCTTGCAGAGCGCGGGGCTCGCCATGCTGGCTTAATTGCAGACCGGGTTGCCGACCGCGATTGACCACGTCTAGTAAATTCGCGGTGATCTCGGCGTTACTGTCGTCGTCACAGGGCGGGCTGTCTTGGTATAAGCAAAACAGTAAAAAGGCATCTATAAAACGAATTTGTTCGGCATTGATACCCAGCGGCAGCATCGGATTAACGTCTAGGCAGCGCACCTCGATGTATTCCACGCCAGCACGTCGCAGTGCGCCAATGGGTATTTCGCCGCTTTGGGTAACGCGCTTAGGGCGAATGGGGCTGTAAAATTCATTCTCTATCTGCAGCAAACCACTGGATAATTGCTCGTCCTTTGGAAACGCTTCGTAGTCTGGGTGCGAGGTGGTTATGCCTCGGCGCAGCGTCTCTACGTAGAAATCGAGGTGGTTATAGCAAATATTGAGGTTTTTCTGGGCGTCACTTTGATAGCCTAAATCGCCCATGCGCAGAGACGTGGCGTGGGGGCCGTAAAGCGTGTATTCACCACAGGCTTGCAGTTGGTGGGGGCGCCCGTTTAAAAAGCAGCGAGAAACCGCCGGGGCGGCGCCAAACAAATACACGAGTAACCAAGCGTAACGACGAAAATTGCGAATCAAGCCAAAATAGCTATTGGTAATATAGGTTTCTAATAACAATTCACTGCCGTCGGTGGCGTGGAGCTCTGCCCACAAGGACTTAGGTAGGGAGAAATTGTAGTGAATACCGGCTATTGTTTGCATTTTGCGGCCGTAGCGGTGCCCTAAGCCGAGGCGGTAGCGAGTCTTCATGGTCGCGGTATTACTGCTACCATAGCGGGCCACGGGAATCGCTTCGTCGTCGTTCCCTAGGCGACACGGCATACTGGCGTTCCAGATGATCTCGTCTTTGAGTTCACTGTTGGCAAAGCGATGAATTGCGTCTAGCTCGGCAAGGGTTTCATCAATCGACGAGCTTACGGGAGTGATAAACTCAAGCAGGGCTTCAGAGAAGTCGGTAGTGATTGAGGGGTGACAAAGTGCCGAACCAAAGGCAGCCGGATGCTCCGTTTGCGCTAACATGCCGCTGGGGTCGGCGCGCAGGCTTTCTTTTTCAATACCGCGCATAATTTGGCGCAGTAGATGCTGTTTGGGTTCTTCTGCAAAAAAAGCCAGTCTTTGTTCTAACGATGTGGCCAAAATGGCATCCTCTGCGGAGCATAAAAAGGCCGCTCAGTGTAAATCCGCGCTAAGCTACTAACAAGCATTGTTGATGACGTGATTGTCATGTTCATAAACGGCTGATAAAACGACAAATAGAATTGGAGAATGACATGTCTGAAGGGCAAACGGGAATTTTTGTTGAGGGTAGCAGCTCGCATTTTTTCTTGGAGTATCAACTTATTGAGGGGCTAAGTGATACGCAGCTTAAGGCGGCACTGCGCAGTGTAATCGCGCTGGCGGTAAGTGCAGAGGTGAATTTGGTCTGGGCATTTGGCGCCGATTGCTGGCGACGCCTTGCGCCAGCCGCCGTGCCTAGCGCACTTAAGGATTTTGCGGCGATTGGCGAGGGCAAGCGAATCGCCCCTTCCACTCAGCGAGATATATTACTTTGGGTGCACGGCAATAACCACAGTGCAAATTTTGATGCGGCCATGGCTGTTACGGGGGCATTGGTGTCGGTCGCCACCCTAAGCCTTGAAAAAATTGGTTTTGTGTACAAAGACTCCCGAGACTTGTCGGGCTTTATCGACGGCACTGAAAATCCCAAAGGGCGGGGGCAGCAGCAGGTCGCATTGATTCCGGATGGCGAGGTGGGCGCTGGCGGTAGCTTTGTAATGAGCCAGCAGTGGATTCACAATTTAGCGGGATTTCACGCACTCAGTCAGCGCCAGCAAGAGGATGTGATTGGCCGCACCAAGCCCGATAGTATTGAGCTAGATGATGAGCGCATGCCGGATAACTCACACGTTAGTCGCAGCGACGTAAAAATTAACGGAGAGGCGCAAAAATTATATCGGCGCAGTGTGCCCTATGGTGGGGTTCTGGAGCATGGCTTGTATTTTCTGGCTTTTAGTCGGGATATTCAGCGTTATGACCACATTTTAGCCAGTATGTTTGGCGTGTCCGGTGACGGAATACACGACCATTTAACGGATTTTTCCACCCCAGTCAGCGGAAGTTATTGGTTTGCGCCATCTGTTGTTGAACTTTCTGGAATAGGGTCTCTCTAATCATTTGAAGTCTCCTACTCTAGGTATATTTGAGCGCTCATATGAGCGCTCTTTTTTTTTGCCTTAAGAAACGCGGGACGGGAGATGGGGGACGCTAAGGCTAAAACCAGTGCGCTGTTTGGTTTTTGCGTCTTCCGTCTCCCGTCCAGCTTTCAGCGCTTTACACCTGTCCATTTGCTTGGCATTGTCAGGCTCATAAAAGTAATCATGGCAAACATGGAGACAATAATGAGCAAAATCCCAGCGTTTCCCCCACTAAAATCGGCGGGGCTACTTTGTTTCACTTCGCTCTTACTATTGGCTTGCGCAAAAGATCCTGCGCCCGAAGTTGCTGCACCCAAGATGGCCGTGGTGGAGTGGACTAAGCATGGCGGCGGTGATGCGGAGCAACGTTTTTCGCCCTTAGAGAAAATTAACGCAAGCAATATCAAGGACCTAGGCCTCGCCTGGGCCTTCGATTTAGGCGTGAGCCGCGGTATTGAGGCGACCCCGCTGGTGGTGGACGGCATAATTTATGTCACCGCTACGTGGAATAAAGTATTTGCCTTGGATGCCAAAACCGGCGCGCTGCGCTGGCAGTTTGATCCTAAAGTAGATCGCAGCAAAGCGGCGGACTTGTGTTGCGACGCGGTGAACCGAGGTGTGGCCTACGCTGATGGCAAAATTATCACTGGCACAATCGACGGTCGTTTACTGGCCTTAGACGCCAAAACCGGCGTTAAGCTCTGGGATACCATTACGATTGATCAGAGTAAGCCCTACACCATTACGGGCGCGCCGCGTATCGTTAAAGATAAGGTCTTTATTGGTAATGGTGGCGCAGAATACGGTGTTCGTGGCTACGTCTCGGCATACGATCTAAATAAAGGCGCTCTGCTATGGCGCTTCTTTACTGTGCCGGGCAACCCCGCAGAAGGATTTGAGAGCCCAGCGATGGCCACGGCCGCCGAGACCTGGAAAGGGGAATGGTGGAAATTCGGTGGCGGCGGCACGGCTTGGGACTCCATGGCCTATGACCCTGAGCTCGACCTGCTTTATATCGGAGTTGGTAACGGTTCGCCGTGGAATCAAAGTATTCGCAGCCCCGGCGGTGGCGATAACCTTTACCTCTCTTCAATAGTGGCGCTGCGGCCTGATACCGGCGAATATGTTTGGCACTATCAAACCACGCCCGGTGAGACTTGGGATTACACCGCGACCCAGCATATGATTTTGGCTGATCTGCAGATCGAGGGCAAACCTCGTAAAGTCATTATGCAGGCGCCGAAAAATGGCTTTTTCTATGTGATCGATCGGGCTAGCGGCGAGTTGCTGTCGGCCAAAAATTACGTGCCCGTCAACTGGGCTACGCATATTGACCCAGATACCGGCCGGCCGGTGGAGATTCCCGAAGCGCGCTGGGGGGGTAAGGCGCCTTACATGCAGCTGCCAGGGCCTTTTGGCGGTCATAACTGGCATCCAATGTCATTTAGTCCTGACACCGGTTTAGTCTATATTCCCGCGATGGAAACCCCGTATGTCTATGCCGATGATAAAAATTTCACGTATAACGCTACGGGTTGGAATACCGGCACTGACAGTGCTATGGGCTCATTACCCACCGACATAGCCCAATTCAAGGCGGTAAAAGCCGCAGTGAAAGGCCGCTTACTGGCTTGGGACCCCGTTAAACAGCAGCCAGCGTGGCAGGTAGAACACAATAGCCCGTGGAATGGCGGAGTCCTTTCCACTGCCGGCGGCTTGGTTTTTCAAGGTAATGCTGATGCCAAGCTGGTGGCCTATCGCGCCGACAACGGCGAACGTTTGTGGGACTTTTTTGCACAAACGGGCATTGTTGCGCCGCCGATTAGCTATGAGCTTGATGGCGAGCAGTATATTGCTGTGGCGTCGGGCTGGGGTGGTACCTTTGCCTTGGTATACGGCGGCTTGTTTCCCGCCGCCAGCGATGCCGGCGTCGGACGTTTGATGGTGTTTAAATTGGGTGCTAAGGCCAGTCTTCCGGCACTGCCGAGCAATGTAGTGACAAAGCCAGCGCCACCGGAGTCCACCGCGGATGCGCAAACTATTGCCAAGGGTAAAATGGTCTACGATAGCAATTGTGTCGTTTGCCACGGCGACCATGTTATCTCGAGCGGACTGGTTCCCGACCTGCGCTGGTCGGGTTTACTCGCGACTGATGAGGCTATGCAAGCCGTTGTTCTCGATGGCGTATTGAGTTCACGTGGTATGCCGTCATTTAGTGGTGTACTGAGTAAACCTGATGTGCAGGCTTTGCGCAGTTATATTATTTCTGCAGCCCATGAGGGCTTGGAGGCAAAGCTCGATATTGGCAAGTAAGACCTTATTGGGGCTTAGTTCAATTTAGGTAGGCGTTTTTACCAAGACTGAACTAAGCTCAAGCCACACAGTCAAAGCCTGCGTTCGTTTCCTTAATAGACAATCGAGAAATTATGAAACAGATTCTGATAGGAACTACACTGGCGGTATTTGCAACTTTGCTAATGGCGTGTTCTGACGACAAAGTTGCTGCGCCTGCCGCAGAGAAAGGCTCTACGTCAATAAGTATCGACACGGGTGAGGGCTCCTTTGGTTATAAGAGCGACAGCGATGGCGAAAACACATCGCTCACCGTTGATGCCGATGGTGGCGACGGTAAAGGCAAGAAATAGGTTCGCTTTGCAGCGTAGCCGATAAAGGACTAATCGAATTAAATGATTTGTCCTTTATTTTTTTAATTAGTTATTTCGCGTTGATCTCAATTGGCGCAAATCCCTGATAGATCCTCTATAAAATGCCCCAGTGCGCGATGCTCTATCGCTTTGATTTTTTCTTGTTGTGCCACTGTTAGCATGTGATACATCGACGCCGCACCAAAATCGCCAAACAAAATATTGGCGTCTTGATCAAATAAGGTGTTGTGAGCGTATAAATCCCCGTGACACACCTGCTGGGCATGCAAGTGTTCGAATACCGATGTCATTTGCTCAATCATTTTATTAATTTGTCGCGTAGTGAGTGAAAAGTTCTCTGGGAAAATATCGCGGGTACAGCTGGCGAAACTCGGGGGCAGTCCGAGGTTTTTATAGGCTGGCGGTATCAGCTTCATGATCAATGCACGGCAGTCGGGTTCATTTACTTGGGCGAGTGATTTAACCAAATTAGGGTGGCTCCCAACTTTTAAGCAGGCGCGCAATTCATCTTGAGGGTAGCCATCACTGGTCACTTCGCCTTTAAATATCTTAACGGCAACTTCATTTGGAAACTGATGCTGAGGTGAATTCCACGTTGCTTTGGAAATAACGCCCGAAGCCCCCTGACCTAGTACTTCGTGCAGAGTTAAATGCGACGAGCTTATTTCCGGGACAGTAGCCTGCGGTGCTTTGCATTCGCTAAAAGGATTGCCAGCAAACGCAAACCACGCGAGGTTCGGAAGCTCAAGCACGTGCTCGGGGCAGTGCGTAATCTGATTGGCAGAAATTCGCAGCAATTCAAGTTTTTCACACCGCGATAAACCGATGGGTAATTGTTG
>NZ_JBFJWS010000088.1:0-11152 GCF_041623545.1 Zhongshania sp.
AAGCTGGCAAAGTCTTGGCTTTGCCACAGATTTAAGAAAGTATTGAGCATTTGTAGCTGGGTCCGCGCGGATTCGTGTTGTTCAAAAAGTGGGTCAAAGCGATCGGTTTCGGCATTTAGCTGGGGAATTTCCGCTAGGATCATAGCCGGAGCATCCATTAGCCAAGCAAGCCCCAACATGGCGACAGCAAGACACATTTGAAACTTTAATTCCGCAGGGGCCAATTGCGGGCCGCCGGCTTTTTGGTACTCACTCGCAAATAGCGCGAGTAGCTCATCTAAATGATCATTCCAAAGTGATAGCTCCGCTGCACTTAGCGCACCCCATAGCGCCATAGCAACATTCATTTGACTGACACTACCCCAGTCCATCAGTCCGCACTGCAAAGTGCTTTCTTTGTCTCGCCAGAACCAGGCATTGTCGATATTGGCATTCCAATGAATGAGCGCTATAAAGTCCGTATTCTCGTTCAAATATTTCTTAATGGCTTTTTCGCGTAGTAGTAGCTGTGGTATGTCCAAGCTGCATTGCTTAAAAAAATCGGCCTGACGAATATTTTCGGCAAGTAATTTCGGGTAGCGTGCAGCAAATTCGCTTATACGACTGAGTCTCCTTTGCAGTTGTTCAGGACTGTAGCGAATTGGCTGGTTTATCGCCTGTTGTTCAGGAATAAAGGGGAAGTGTTTGGCTATGCCCTCGCTGAGACTGCCTGATTTTTGGGTGCCGGCCAAGCGACCAAGTGCCGTGATGATAGCGCAATAGTGTTCCAGTGGCTGGGGGAGCGTATAGTCGAGACACTTCTCGTAAAGCGGCTCTATATTACCTTGAGCAAAGGCAATGCGCTCGGTGATTAAAATACCGCTGCCGCTAGCCTCGTGATAGTCGGCAAACGCGCAGCTTGGAACGGCAATTGGGAAACCTTTCATTTGCGAGAGTAATGCGAGCTTTACTTCTGGGGCAAGTTGGTTTTTGGCTCGGTCACGAATGCTGTCGTTGAAATCCCGCGAAAATTTAACAAAAAGTTTAGTATGCAGCTGGGCTTCGGGGAATGCGTATTCTAGTGAAAGTAATAACTTCTGCCCGGTGCTGCCGCCGAAACATTCTTCAAGCTGAATGATTTTTGTGATTTGGTTGTTTGTGCTGAGGAAGCCGCTGTTGTGAAACGCCTTGTTGAGAAAGTCTACACCGCCTTCGCGCAGGGCTTGTGCATGAGTGGGGATCAACAAGCTGGAATGATCGCCCTTAACCCAGTCAATGATGGTCATTTTGATCTCCTGTGTAGTGCGGTGTTAAAGGTTTCGTGATGGAAGTTACCGCCGTATTCCTTGCTCGCGCGAAGTGGTGACCGATTATAGAGTGGGGAGGTTTGGGTGCCTTGCACTGATCGGTAGTGTCACTTGTCTCTTTGGGTAGCGCAGGGTTTGACGAAGGGTGATTAAAGTCGACATTGACAGGTATCAGATCACCTTGCTTATATCATCGCGCAGAAAGGGATTGATGGTCGGCGGCGAATTACGCAGCGCAGATTTTTTTTAGAAAGGTAGTCGCCGAAAATTATTCGCCGACTACCTCTGTCTTTCTAGGCTACCCGAGTGGCTATTACTTTGCTTTCGAGGAACTCTTCAATACCTTCAAGCCCCCATTCCCGCCCCATACCGCTACCTTTAACGCCGCCGAAGGGCAGGTCTCCAGTGATGCTCATGCCGCCGTTGACGCTGAGGGCGCCAGCGCGAATGCGGCGAGCAATATTGGTCGCGCGAGCAACGTCGCCGGAGTAAACCGCGCCGCCGAGACCGTAAACGCTGTCGTTGGCTATGCGAATCGCATCTTCATCGTCCTCGAAAGGAATGACAACCAATACAGGGCCAAAGATCTCTTCCTGGGCGATACGCATATCGTTAGTGACATCGACAAAGCAGGTTGGCTCAATAAAGAAACCATTGCCTTTGTCTGGCCGAGTTTTACCACCTGCGATCAAGCGGGCGCCTTCTTTCTGACCGAGTTCGATATAGCTCATAACCCGTTCTTGTTGGCGCTTTGAAATAACTGGGCCCATGATTTGAGTTGGGTCGTCAAAGTCGCCCCACTTGGTAGAGAATCCAGCGTAGGACATTTCTAATGCTTTGCAGGCTTCTTCGTAGCGGCTGCGAGGTACGAGCAAGCGGGTAGGCATCGCGCAGCCTTGGCCGGCGTGGAATACCGCCATACCGGTCATTACCGTCATGGCAAAATCGGGGGTGTCTTCCAAAATAATATTGACGGATTTGCCGCCTAGTTCGAGGAATACGCGCTTAAGGGTTTCGGCGCCTTTTTCCATAATACGCTTGCCGACACCTGTTGAGCCGGTAAAGGAAATCAGGTCAACACGGGGATCTGCGACTAGCATTTCGCCAGCCATGGCAGGCTCGCTAGACGTAATCACGTTAAGAACACCGGGTGGGAATCCTGCTTCGGCGGCGAGCTCGCCCATGATAGTGCCCATTACTGGCGTGTCGGGTGCAGGTTTGAGGATGACGGTGCAGCCTGCTAAAAGGGCAGCAATAACTTTGCCGATATTAACGTAGAGTGGCACGTTCCACGGGGTGATTGCAGCAACCACGCCGATGGCTTCGTGCACAACGATACGGGCCGAATCAAAGCCGTATTCGTTGCGCAATCCGCGATCTTCCTCCCAGGTGACTGAGGCAAAACAGTTAATTAAATCGTCCATGCCATTCAGTGCGCCGTCGATGTGCGCGCGATTAGCCGCGCCCATTGCCGCGCCGGCTTCGAGCCGAGCTATTTGCGTCAAGGTGTCGCGGTTGGCGAACAGTAAGTCGCGATACTTTTTAACCAGTGCCAAGCGTGAATTATGCTGGCGAGACCATTCAGTTTCGTCGAAGGCGCGGCGCGCTGCGGCAATGGCCGCGTTGACGTCGTCAGCGGTGGCGTCGGCCACTTTACCCACGGGCTCTGCTGTCCAAGGGTTGATATTGTCATAGGTCTTGTTGTCAGACGCGGGTCGTATAACGCCGTCGATGTACAGTTTGGCATCAGGTAGCATAGTCATTTTTTGTTCCTCTTTTGAGTTCGCATGACGAACACTTTTATGGGTTGAATTAGAATTTAGGGTGTATTGGCCAATACATGTTTTGCAGCAACGTAAGCCCAGGTAAACGACGGGCCGATACTGCCGCCAGCGCCGGGGCTGGCATGGCCCATAACTGACGCGGTTGAGGTGCCGGTTGCATAGAGCCCGGCAATTAACGAGCCGTCGCTACGCAGTACCCGCGCGTGTTCGTCTGTGACTAAGCCGCCGTAGGTGCTGACATCGCCGGGATAAATTGGCAGCGCATAAAAGGGGCCTTGTTCAATTTTGCCCAAGGTTTGTGAAGGCTGATGCAAGGCGTCGCCAAGCCAGTTATCGTAAACGTGGCTCCCTCGCGCAAAATCGGCATCGATGCCTTGCTCGACAAAACCATTGAAACGTTCAACGGAGGCGCGCAAGGCGGCGGGGTCGATTTTACAATTGTTGGCCAATGCTTCTATTGTTTCGCCTTGTTGCAAAAAACCTTGCCAATGCTTTGGTTTTTTTAAGCCCGGCATGGTGCCAGCTAGCATATATTTTTTGAGGTACTGGCTGTCCATAATCAGCCAGCTCGGCGTTGCGGGCTGTTCTTTATTGCGGTTTAAAATATTTCTCGCTAATTCCACGTAGGATGCAGATTCACGCATAAAGCGCTGACCACTTTGGTCGACAACAATACTGTGCGGTTGTGCCATATCGCCCTGCATGCCGGGTTTAACCGCAGGATTGTCTGGGGGTAGGGTCATGGGCGAGCCAACGCGCTGATCCATTTGCGCTACGGCGGCGCCGATTCGTAGCCCCTCGCGAATAAGGTCGCCGGTGTCGCTCTCTATGGTGTTGGACCACTCTGTCGAGGTGCCTGGGATATATTGGTCGAGCATCTCTTGATTGCGGGCAAAACCGCCGGCGTTAATGAGCACGCCGCAGCGAGCCCCGATTCGCCATGGCGCGCCATCTTTTTCGATAAGAACGCCGGCGACCCGATCATTTTCGATAATTAATTCTTTAACGCCAGAATTAAGCCGGATATCGGTGCCGGCCTTGATCGCGGCGTTCAACATTTGACCCTGTAAGGCCTGGCCGGCAGTGCTAAGGTGCTTGCCCTTTAATCGGGAAAAAACAGTTCGACCAATAATGCGAGCAAGGGTCTTTTTCGCGGCCCAGGTGCGTTTCATATAGGGCAAATCCATCGCTTCATCGAGATTTGCCGCGAGTGGCAAAAATCCGGGGCGAAGTTTGTCTTTCCATTCGCCGAGCACATTAATATCAAATAGTTCTGAGACGACGGTGCGGCCGGCTACGGATTCGCCTGGGCCTTCGTAGTAATCTGGCCAGCTGGGAATCCGGCGTAGCCGAATACCTTGGTCGATGAGGAATTCAATCATCGCCGGAGCTTCGTCGACATATTTAGTGCGTCGCTCGGGGCTGGCGCCGGGGGTGTCTTCGCGCCCGCCGACCACAGCATCCATATAGGCCAGCGCGGCGGCACGGCTGTCGGCTACCCCGGCTTCTTTCATGAAGCGATTGTTGGGAATCCACATGACGCCGCCGGAAATTGCCGTAGTACCGCCGACGAGTTCAGCTTTTTCAAGAATTAATACGCTTTTTCCGGCTGCACGCAGCTTGAGGGCTGCGCACATCGAACCACCGCCGCTGCCAACGACAATAAAATCGACAGACTCATTCATGGCCAATTCTCCAGATGCTTAGTCGGCCTTGCGGGCGTGAAGGCTGATGCTCGCCGCTTGCAGGTCGGCGGGTAGGTCAATAAGTGCGCGAAATACGTCGGTTACTGAGGTGAATTGCGAAATTGCTTTCTCCCGTAGGTTGATGCCAACGGCGGCCGCGGCAGTGCCAAAGGCAATTTGGGCATCGATATCGGCATCCCATACTTTGCCCTCTTCATACATTGCGCCGGCGCGGACATTGCTTACGCGAATACCTCTTGGACCCAATTCGTGGAATAGACTTTCTGAAAAGCGCTCCATGCCCGCCTTGGAGCTTTGGTAAACGCTGAGATGAGGGAAATTCATAGCAACGGATTCACTGCTCACATTAATGATATAGCTGCCTGATTTCATCATGGGTATTGCTGCGCGTGCACAAAGCATCGGGCCGCCAAGGTTGGTGGCGATGGTGCTTAAAATTTGCTCATCTTTGGCGTTTTCGATAAGGAATGGCTCAAAGATCGCGGCATTGTTTATCAGCACATCAATGCTGCTGTGCCGTTCGGCTATCTTTGCGAAGGCGGCGCGCACTGAGTCGGGGGATGAAACATCGCAGCCAACTGGCATGGCGCGATCGCCGATTTCTGCCGCAGCCGCCTCTACTTTAGCAGCGGTGCGACCAAGTAAGACAACGTTGTCGCCGTCGGCTGCGAAGCGGCGTGCCAAGGCGCGACCAAGCCCGACCCCTGCGCCAGTAATAACGATTGTTTTTGCCATTTGGCTTTCTCCTTTTTATAAATTTCAGCAATAGGTGTTAAGCAATACTTTTGGGTTTGTCTGTGATGCTAGCTAATGCCTCGTTGTGGTGTATTTGCCACATTGGAGTCAAATCAAGAGGTCTAAGCCGCGCCTTATTATGCTGGCACATTATGGCGTTGAGTCGTCGTGTAAAGCGCCATATTCTTATCGCCCTGTTATAAATATTATTAATATAAAACAATGACTTGTTGTATCTTTTCTGGAGTGTCTAGCCGCACATTAACATTGGGTTAAAACTGCATTTCAGTGGCCGGTTTCGGCCCTGGGCTTATATTGCTATTAAACAGCACTGATGTATAATAGCGCAATCGAAGAAGGCTTGGCCAGCGAATCAAGAGAGGGATGGATATATGAAAATCCGCATAGATAAAGAGGCTTGTGTCGGGAATGCGCGATGCGCAGCAATCTCGGAAGTTTTGTACCCGCTTGATGACGACGGCTATATTTCAGTAACGGAAGTTGACGTGCCTGCGGGCATGGAAAGTTTGGCTAAACGCGGTGCCCGGTCATGCCCTGAGCGCGTGATCACTATTGTTGAAGACGATCAGTAAGCATAATAAAAATGTGCCGGGCTAGCTTGGCATTTATAAAATATTCAGTTAAGAGGATTGGCAATGGATTTTTTAGGATATAAAAATAAGCGCGTCATTGTTAGTGGTTGTTTTTCTGGTATGGGTGAAGCTACGGCGCGTATGTTGCTGGAGCTTGGCGCCGAAGTTCACGGTATCGATTACAAAGAAACCCAGCTAAAACTGGCCTCTTTTAATCAGGTTGATTTACGTGACCCTGCAGCGATAGACGCGGCGATTGCCAATATTGGCGGCAAGGTCGATGCACTTTTTAACTGTGCTGGTTTACCCCAGACGTCACCGCCGCTCGACGTAATGAAAGTAAATTATGCGGGCACGCGGCGAGTGACGGAGCAAGTATTGCCGCTGATGGCCGAAGGTGGCGCCATTGTGAGTATTTCATCAAATGGTGGTTTGGGGTGGAGTCGCCGCATGCCAGTGTTAATGGATTTGCTCTCTAAATCGACTTATGAAGAGGCTGTGGCGTGGTGCGAACAGCATCTTGACGATGTAAAAGAAGGATACGCGTTCTCCAAGGAAGCGATTATTGTTTGGACTATGATGAGTTCGACTAGCTTAATCAAAAAAGGCATTCGCATTAACTGCACGATGCCTGGACCTACGCAAACACCAATGATGAGTCATTTCGAGGCGGCTACCCAAGCCTCGGTGCTGGATGCAGCAATGCAGCCGAGTAATCGCCGTTCTACACCTGAAGAACAAGCGTCAGCCTTGGTTTACTTGAATAGCGACGCGGCCAGCTTCGTGAATGGCGTCGCCTTCCCTGTTGATGGTGGTTTCTTGGGCGGTGTATCAACTGGTCAAATTGATTTGAGCGCTATGATGGGTGCGCCAGCCAAATAGTGGTGGCTCCATTTGTTGATGTAGCTGGCGTCAATGCGCCAGCAAACCGCCATAGAATTTAGAGGAGTTGTCCATGTCCAGCACGGCGAACCTTAGTCCAGCAGTGCCTACTCCAGAACATATTCCAGAGTCATTGGTTTATGATTTTGATATGTTCCTCGATCCTGCGATGCAGGTTGATCCGCACAAGCGGGTGTATGACCTGGTGCAGAATGTGCCGCCAATTTTTTGGACACCGCGCAACGAAGGCCACTGGGTATTTTTGAGTCACTCCGCCAATTTTAATGCCTCGCGAGATACAGAAACCTTTTCCAATGAAGTTATCCCGCAAGCGATTATTAAGCAAATGATGGCGCAGATGCCGCCGGGCTCCCCCCATATCCCTCAGCCAATTCCCATTAACGTTGATCCACCGGAACATGGCAAATATCGCACGCCGTTAAATCGCGTATTTTCGCCTAAAGCCATTGCCGCGCTGAAAGATGATATTCGTAAACTCGCTGATGACCTTATCGACGATATTATCGCAGATGGCGCTTGTGAATTTATGAGCTCGATAGCGGAGCCGCTGCCGGTACAAGTATTTTTGAAGATGCTTGGGCTGCCATTGGATCGCCAGGCTGAGTACCGCGAGCTTGTGCGAGATCACCTTTCTGAATCAAATTCAGAAGGCAATATGGCCGCTAAATTGATGCGGATTACGGCGAGCATGCGCGATACCTTGTTGGCGCGAAAGGAAGAGCCGCAAGACGATATTATCAGTATGTTGTGGAAGCTTGAAATTGACGGCGAGCCAATGACGCTGGCTGATATGGAAAACTATTGTGTGCTGTTGTTTATTGCTGGTTTAGATACCGTTATGAATGGTATTGGTCACGGTATTCGGCACATCGCCCAGGATCCATCTCTGCAGGCAGATTTACGTAAAGATCCCGCGTTGATTGCAGAGGTAACTGAGGAGTTGCTGCGTCGCTATACCTTTACTGTGCCGCCACGCCGCGTAGATAAAGATGTCGTGTTTGAAGGCGTGACGATGAAAGCCGGCGACAAAGTGATGTTGTATTTGCCTGCAGCTGACTTAGACCCGAATGAATTTGCCAAGCCAGATACTTTTGACCTAAAGCGTGAAAACAAAGTGCATATTGCTTTTAATGCTGGCCCGCATCGTTGTTTGGGTTCGCATTTGGCGCGAGTTGAGTTGCAGATTGTGTATGAGCAAATGTTAGCGCGATTACCTGAATTTCGTCTTGATCCAGCGCGGCCTGCGAAATTTCACAGCGGCCACGTAATCGGTGTCGACGAATTACATTTGCTCTGGAAAATTTAAATTATGACTGCGCCTCGCCCACTGCCACGTTTAGACGCTCATAACCGACCATTTTGGACGGGTGGGGCTGAGGGTGAGTTGCGAATAATGCGGTGCCAAGATTGCGCAACATTTATTCATCCACCGCGTCCGGTATGCAGTAAATGTTTGTCTGAGAACGTTGCGCCGGAAGCCGTTGCCGGCAGTGGTGTTGTTGATACGTTTACGGTGAATTACCAGAAGTGGCATCCTGCAATGGAAGTCCCCTTCGTTATCGCTCGGATCGCACTGGACGGCGTTCCTGGCGTGTATTTGACGAGCAATATTATTAACTGCGATGTCGAGAAAGTAGATATTGGTGATCGTGTCCACGTTAAATTTGAGCGGCAAGATGATGTGTATCTGCCGCTATTCGAGAAAATGGATCAGACCTTGTGACAGAAAAACACGCGTATATTACTGGCATTGGTCAATCTCAAGTTGGCGTTAGGTTGACGCGCGACCCATTATTGTTGACGCTGGATGCGGTAAAGGAAGCCTTGGACGAAGCGGGTCTCAGTATTGAGCAAATCGACGGTGTGTCGACGTATCCTGGTCGCGCAGCAGCAATGTTGGGTTTTTCGCCCGTCGGGGCCGATGAACTGGTCGATGCCCTTGGTATTAAGGCTAATTGGTATGCGGGCGGCGGCGAAATTACATCTCAGCTCGGTGCTGTGGTTGCGGCTGAAGCTGCTGTGCGCGCCGGTCACGCGCGCCATGTTATATGTTTTCGAACTGTGTACGAAGCAGCGGCAATGTCGCGGCCCGATGAATACCCGATGCCTAGGCGCGAGCGTGTCGATAGCTATTCCCAGTGGTTTGCTCCCTTTAATGCGATTTCGGCGGCAACCTGGACAGCGCAATATGCAATGCGACATGTGAAACGCTACGGTATGACTCGGGAACAGTTGGCGCAGATCGCGCTGACCGGACGGGCTAATGCGGCGCTAAATCCACGGGCGCTCGTCCGAGAGCCACTTACGATGGATGAGTATATGTCAGCGCGGATGATTAGCTCGCCACTGTGCTTATTTGATTGCGATCGTTATACCGATGCGTCTACAGTACTGATTGTGTCCGCTGGTGACGCTATTGACGAAGTGCGTTGCACCCCGGTTCGTATCGCCGCTTCTGCGGGCAGGGTTGAGCGTCTTAGTTGGGATCAGGCCGAGTGGATGGCCTGCTATGCTACAGGTAAGGATTTGTGGCAACGAACAGATTACAAGCCGAGCGATGTTGATACCGCGCAGCTGTATGACGGTTTCAGCTTCCAAGCAGTAGCGTGGTTGGAAGGACTTGGTTTCTGTGGCATTGGTGAGGGTGGTGCATTTATTGAAGGCGGTAAACGTATTGCCTTAGACGGCGAGCTACCATTGAATACCTTTGGTGGGCAAATTGGTGCTGGGCGCTTGCATGGTTTTGGCTTTGCTCATGAGTCCGTGGTTCAGTTGCGTGGTAAGGGCGGCGCTAGGCAGATTGGCGGTGAGCCAAAGCTCGCAGTGTGTACCTCTGGTGGCGGCCCGCTCGCTACCGCCTTGTTATTGGCGTTAGACTGATGCCGTCGGCCGCACAGTTGCCAGGATTTCGGCGCCGGTTTCGGATTACGCCGAGCTCGGCGCAAGTGTTAACAGAAGTCGAAGACGACTATCACTGCATGAGCGTTCTGGTAAAACACGATGGCGTTGTGGCGAAAGAAATTATACCGATGATGCACCGTGCGCCTTGGACGACTTGTCCTGGCGCTGTTGAGCAATTAATACTCGCGTTTAGTGGTGTCGCCTTATCGGACTTTCCCGCACAGAGCGGAAAAATGGAAAATTGCACGCACCTGTATGATTTGGCATTGCTAGCCGGTAAGCATGCTTTTGATCGTGCCGAGTCAGTCTACGATATATTGGTAGCCGATCCCGTAGATGGCAAGCGCGTGGCAGAAATATATAGAAATGGTGAATGTCTGATTAGCTGGGTTGAGTCTGGATTTAAGATTGTTGAATCCGCTTTGCTAGAAGGTGCGAGGTTGGATACTCTGCGACCCGGAATTGAAAATTTAAAGCCAGCGCAATTAGAGGCTGCACGTCTTTTGCGCTGGGGTAATATGATCGCACATGGGCGCAGCATACCTATGGAGCAGCAATCGGATGCCAGTCGAATGCCGCCGAATTGCTTCACCTTTCAGCCGCAGCGTGCTGCTATAGCAAAGCGCATCGGCGCAGTTTACGATTTCAGCAATGGTACGAGGCAACCGTTGGAACGAAGTGAGAACATTTGATAATGTTATTTCACGGGATATTTTAAATAGGCCACATTGACAATAGGTAGTGGAAACTGCCGCACAGGAGGATTATATGACTATAAATATGAATGACATGGTGATTATCAGTGTGGATGATCACATCACTGAGCCACCAGATTTATTTGACAAGCATCTGTCGCCGGAACATTTGGCGACCGCACCTAAATTTTGTACCGACGAAAATGGCAAGAACTATTGGACCTACCAAGGTATGTATATGCCTTCAGTAGGTTTGAATGCGGTGGTGGGTCGGCCTCCAGAAGAATACGGTATGGAGCCCTCTTCATTAGAGCAAATGCGTAAAGGTGTTTACGACGTTCACGCCCGTATCGATGACATGAATGCCAATGGTATTGCTGCATCGCTAAACTTTGGTACCGTTGCTGGCTTTGACGGCGGACGTTTCCACAAGGCGGAAAACAAGGAATTGGCCTTAATCCATTTGCGCGCGTATAACGATTGGCATATTGACGAGTGGTGTGGCGCCTACCCTGGTCGCTTTATTCCTTGCGGAATTCTGCCTACTTG
>NZ_JBFJWS010000089.1:0-11004 GCF_041623545.1 Zhongshania sp.
CCGGATGACCACTGAGCCGGGTTGGGTTGCTGGTGGCGATATTGCTGCAGGTGCGGTGATTATGCCAAATATGCTTAAAGAAGCCCGGGTTAGCGATGGTGCCAACGTGATGTCGGATCCACGCTCGCTGTTTGGCAAGCGGCTTAAAATTGCTAAGAAAGAGGGTGATACTTTTAAGCCGGGTGATATTGCTGCTGCGCCAGCACGCAAGACCTTGGCGCAGGCCATCCCTGAAGGTCGGGTGTTATACACGTTAATTCCGAATGTTGGTGGTATTCCGCATTCACAGCTCAGTGGTGGTGATCGTTTTGATGTACTGGTAACCGGCCGAGGTGGTGTAAGAACGGTTGCTCGGGATGTTCGCTTAATTGGTGTTATGGGTGGCGGTGCGAAAGCGCAGGGCCCAGGTGATGGTGGCGCGGTTGGTATGCTCAAGCAGAAGCCGAAGGATAAGTCGGGCAGCGTAGCAGGCGTATCATTGGTGGTTGCGGTGTATCCTGACGATGTATACCCGCTAGCGAGTATCGGTAGTAGTGATAAAGTGAGCTTGGTATTGCATGGTAGCCGCGATTTAGCTGACGGTAAGCCATTAACAGTAAGAGCCGTTCCGACTCACCGTTCAATTGAGGTGGTGTCAGGGCTGAGTCGAAGCAGGGTTAATGTACGACTGTAGTCGTTTAGAGAATATTACTTGGTTCCTAGTGAATTCGAATTGGAGATAGCGGTGTGAATATTTTGGGCGATGACAGTAAGGAAAAAGGCGGAGCGGATTATTTTCGACGCCTGCGCGGTATAGTTCATCGCCGTTTGATCGATACCCTTGATAACGACGGGGCAAAATCACTGGGCGATACAGCCCAAGTAAAAGAAAAGTTAGAGTGGATCGTCAATGATTTAAGTCGTAGCCGCGGGGTTGAAATTTCTGGGGCCGAGCGCGAGCGCCTGGAGCGGGAAATATTAGAAGAGTTAAGCGGAATGGGGCCGTTGGCGCCTTTTATGCTTGAAGATGACATCACTGACATTCTTGTTAACGGGGCCAGTGAGATTTGGGTTGATCGCGCTGGGCGCCTGCAGAAAACCGACGCGCGCTTTGATGATGAAAGCCATTTGCGCCGTTTCTTGGATCGCATCATTGGTGCGCAAGGTCGGCATTTAGACGCCAGTACGCCAATGGTAGATGCTAAATTGGCCGATGGCAGTCGCCTGCACGCAGTCATTCCGCCCTTGTGTTCAAAGGGCGCAGTGGTCTCAATACGGCGTTTTCGCAAAGAAAAAATTGAACCTGCAGAATTGGTTTCCGGTGGCTTCATTAGCCAGCCAATGCTGGATCTTTTGCAAATGGCGGTGGCAGCGGGTGTGAATGTGATTGTTGCAGGAAGCGCGGCGGCGGGTAAAACCACCTTGCTAAACGTGCTATCGAAATCTATTCCTGATCACGAGCGCATTATCACTATAGAAGAAACCTCTGAACTGCGCTTGGATCACCCTCACGTTATTCCACTCGAGTCCAAACCTGGGAATCTAGAGGGTATTGGCAGTGTTAACCTTCGCGAATTAGTGCGAACTGCATTGCGGATGCGAGCAGATCGCATCATCGTTGGTGAGGTGCGGGGCGGTGAAGTTATGGATATGTTACAGGCCATGAATGTGGGGCATGACGGCAGTTTAACTACCGTTCACGCTAACAGTTTGGCTGACGTACTGCGGCGCTTAGAGTCTTTGGCGTTAATGAGCGATGCAGGTGTGCCGAGAGAGTCGGTAAAAGAGATGATTGCGTCGGCCATTCAGGTGGTTGTGCACGTTATGCGCTTTCGCGATGGTTCACGCCGTGTAGTAAGCCTTGGTGAAGTAGTGCGTGACGGCAGTGAGTTATCGGTAAAAGAATTGTTCCGGTTTAAAGCCGAGGGGCTAAATGAAGAGGGGCGAATTCAGGGTAAGCACTGGTATACCGGCAAGTCAGTAGACTTTTTAGAGCGCGTTGAGGCTCAGGGATTTCCTGTAGATATTGATCTTGGTCCGGTACAAGAAGTAGGGAGTGTGGCATCGTGATAGATATACTGTTGGTTGCACTGTGTGTCTGTGTTGCCTTGTATTCTGGGTATTTTTTTCTACGTAATCGCACTGCTAGCGTTGCGACAAGTACGCCAGTAGATGTGTTGTTTGAAGATAAACCCGTGAGAACCCGCAAACCATCTAAATTACGGGCAAGTTTACGAACCTTAAATTTACAAGTGGAGCCGATATTAGTCATCGCCATCATTGGTATCCTTGGCGCGTGCGTGTACTTTTTGTTTATCGAATTGTTTCCAGATATGGGGCAGTTCGCGCTGTTAGCGGCGGCGGGCTTCACTTGCATGGCTTTTTTTATAATAAACGATTTGAGTTTGTGGCGCCGCCGCAAATTTGAAGAGCGGCTGGTAGATGCTTTGGATCTTATTCAGGCGGCTATTCAAGGCGGGGTAACAGCACGGCACGCATTACTGGTGGCGGCCGATGCCTCTGATGGCGCCATAAAGAAAGAGCTGGCTGAAGTTGTAGAACGTCTAGACTACGGCCTAACCATTGACGTTGCGGTAGACCGCATGCAAAAGCGTTATGACACTGAAGGGGTGCGTTTATTTTGCCAGGCGCTGATCTCTAAGTGGAATTCCGGTAGCGATTTTGGTTTATTATTAAAATCGATTAGTGAACTTATTCGGGATCAATTACGGTTGCGGATGTTAATTACTGGCCAATTGTCAGGGGTTCGCTATTCTGCGGTATTTACTGGCGCTCTTCCGTATCTACTTGTGCCATTGTTTTTGTGGCGGGAACCCCATTGGTTCGACCCTTTAAAAAATAACCCCGACGGTGCTACCTACGTGCTGGGTGCGATATTACTACAGGTGTTTGGCTACCTTTGGTTACGCCGCTTGCTGAGGACAGAGTTATGAACGAAAGCTGGTGGTTTGACTTAGGAATTCTCGTTCTGCTGATGTTTATTGGCGCAATCGCGCTGAAAATGCGCTCGGGCGGAATTGAACAGGTTACCGAAAAAGAGTTTGACGCTTTTGATGTTGAAGATGACAAACGTCGTTTTTCAATATATCCACGAAAATTGATTAGGCAAAGTGGGTATTCGCCAGAAAAGCTTTTTTGGGTCTACTGGATCGCTAAAGTAATACTCGCTGTGTTGGTGCCGATGGTATTGCTCGAGATATTTCAGGAGGGTCTTTTACTGTGGGCGGTCCTGCTTATAGGCGTAATTAGTTTTTTTGTTATTGATCTCTGGTTTTTGATGGCGAGAAAAAGTCGGCGTACATCAATAGAGCGATCACTCTCGTTTTTTGTGAATTTGATGGTTGTCTATTTGAAGTCCGGTTTAAGTTTAACTCGTGCTTTCGATAGCGCCGCCCAATACGGTTTGAGTCGTAAAAATCCACTGGCGCAGGAGGTGACCCTTTTACTACGTGAAATTGACGCTGGTCGTGCTCGTGATGAAGCATTTACTCGGCTGGCGAAGCGTACTGGGGTTGTGGATTTGCGACGTCTTGCAGCGGTATTGAATGTCGGGTTTAAAGTAGGCTCACCCGTTGCGGATACCTTAGAAGCGCAAGCGCAGTTATTGCGGGCTCGACAGGTGCAACAGGGAACTGCATTGGTAAACCGCAAGACAATGGAATCGATGTTGCCGATGCTTATGGTTTGCTTCCCCATGTTCATCGTGCTGATCTTTTACCCTGCGGGCGCTCAAGTTATTGAAGTAATGACGACACTGAAAGACTTATTTTAAAAACGGTGCAGACGGCATTGTGACAAATGAATGGCGGGAGCCTGTATTTACATGAATGATATTGTTAAAAAATCGAATTTCTCAGGCGCTAAGCCTCAACGCGTTCGGCAGAAAGGTTTTATTATCACGATTGAACTGATACTCATCAGTACGGTTTTGGTCATTGGTACGTTTGTCGGTATTGTCGCAATACGAGATGCTTTATTTAAACAGTATGTGCAGAAGCAGTCCCGTGAAGTGACGGTTTACGATGCCAATGGCTTGATCTTGGGTAAGGCCGTAGATTACGACGAGCATGAAGCGCCGCGGATTCCTTATATTGACCGCACAGTGCCCCCATTTTCACCGGACCCTGAACACCGCAATTATCGCGCTTTAATTAGTATTCGCGACGACCGATTTACATCTCGGGAAGCTGTTTACTACGACGGCGCAGATTGCACGGGAACGCCTTGTATTAAAGCCTCTAGCGACGAGGCGGCAGACAATGTTGGTATAGAGAATTTGTCGGCTACCGGTGCGGTGAGTTATCTCTATAAGATGCAAGACGGTCCTACCTACGCCATTGGTCGATCACCCGACGGTATTAAAGGTTTTTTATTCCGCGAAACAGCCAGCGCCTGCGCGATACCGCCAGAGGCAATAAAATCCCGCTATATGTCACAAAAGGTGGTGACGGGCAGCCCCTGTGAACCTGTTAGCACTGGCAGCGGAACGACGACAACGACGACAACGACGACCACTACGGGCGAAGTTTATGTCGCCGACGCCTATACCGATTGTTTGCTAGGGACACCGACAACCTTGGGTATAGTCGATGCCTGCGCTTGCCCTGCAGATTACGAGCAGCAAAATGATGTGCTGACGGCAGCCGAGTCAGAAATTGATGCGTCGTTATTAGTTGGTTTGGACTCTATTCGCGGATTCGCGAGGGAAGTGGTTGACGTTGTTGAGGCGGCTGGTGTGCAGGTCGGCACTGTGTGCTGCCCGGTGGGCTCGGTATTGAGTAGTACTAATTTAGCCGACACTATCGCCTATTCAATAGTAAGAGATGCGGCAGAAACAACTTTGACGGATGCTAGAAAGTTGGCTCGAACACTCGAGACCATTGACACCAATCTTACGCCGGGAACCATTGTTTGTATCGAGGAATCCCAGACCACACAGCCGGTAGACGAACCCGGCGGCCTGCCTCGGACTTTAGTGTTGAAGGAGGCTATCCAGGTATACGCACCGGATACTGCCGAAAATGCGCTGGCGCCGTTCACCGCGCCATTTAAAGTGAATTTACCCGCCGATGTGGGTGACGATGCTTGGGTCTATACTCTGCCAGGACAAGAAGGTCCGAATAAGTAATCCATTGCTAAGGTAATTCCACTTCAGCGGGTTTGTCGGTGCTGAAGTGGAATGAAGCTGCACGCAGCCGCGGTGTAAATTAAATTTTAGCGATTTTGCTGAGGGTATGATTTTCGACAGGAACTGCCATGCAAATACCACCGCCAATTTCTGACGAGCGGAATAGACTCACGGCACTTCATAGCTTGGGTTTGTTAGATACACCAGCAGAAGAGCGTTTTGACCGAATTACACGTCTTGCACAGCAGTATTTTGGTGTGAAAATTGCGCTCATTTGTTTAGTTGATTCTGACCGCCAATGGTTTAAATCTAAGCAAGGTATTGAAATGGATGAGACGGCCCGGGATATCTCCTTCTGCGGGCACGCAATTCAGACCAGTGATGTTTTTGTTGTTGAAGACACCCTATTAGATTCTCGATTTGCCGATAACCCACTTGTTGTCGGTGTGCCCTATATTCGCTTTTACGCGGGCTACGCGCTGTCTTCAGAAGATGGTCATAAAATTGCCACACTTTGCGTGATGGATGACAGGTCCCGTGTTTTTTCTAATGATGAATTGCAAGTACTTAGGGACTTAGGCCGATTGGCAGAGCTCGAAGTACAGCGTGGCGATTACGTGCATTTCTCGGCGTCGCCATCGTACTTTCAGCGACTTCGCGGATTAATTAAGTCCATTTCAGCGCCGCTAAGCAGTCGCGGTGGTGCGGCGATTACAGCGATGATCGTTTTCGTCACCATACTTCTGGTTGCTTACAATGACGACTACCATCGGCAGCAAAGTGCATTGGCGGAGATTGAACAGCAAACTCTGCAGGAACTGGCGTTGGTCCGCGGCAAGTTAGAGTCGGCCTTAAATGCCAAGCTCTATCTCGTTCAGGGCTTGAGTGGCATTGTTCACGCGGCGCAAACCATTGATGAAGAGGCTTTCCAGTATTTTGCTGAGGAATTGGGCAATAATATTCGCGGCATCCGCAGTCTGCAATTAGCCCCAGAGGGGGTGGTGCGCCATGTCTGGCCGATGGCCAGCAATAAAGCCGCTATAGGCCACGACCTGATGGGCGACGCCAGTCGCAGACAGGCCGCGGAAATGGCAATTGCGAGCCGTAAACTATGGATCGCTGGCCCACTGACACTCAAGCAAGGCGGGGTTGCGCTTATCGGCCGCCTACCGATATTTATTACGAAAGATCAGGGCGTGGGTGAACATTTCTGGGGCTTTGGAACCATCTTAGTCGATTTAGCAACACTACTAGAGGAGACTGGTGTCGACGAGCTGCAGACACACTACGCGGTTGCAATTCGTGGTTCGGATTCTCTGGGCAGCAGCGGTTCGGTATTTCATGGTGACGCGAGTGTGTTTTCGCAGAAGCCAATCTTAAACAAAGTTAGCTTGCCGGCCGGGAGCTGGGAGCTTGCCGCAGTGCCACGTGGTGGCTGGGTAAGTCAGAGGTCTGATCGCGGCTTGCGTATTGCAGCTAGTTTTGTTGTCGCTGGGTTTGTTGCCTATTTAATCTATGTCCTGTTACGCCTGCCAGCTCGGTTGCGATTAGCGATACGTCGGACGAATTCGGCGCTGGAGCGCAGCGAAACGCGTTTCCGAGACGCGATCGACGCTCAGCCCGATGGCTTCGTTGTCTATGACGCGGATGATCGCCTGGCTCTCAGCAATGAAAAAATGCGTGAGCTTTATCAAGCTAGCCGTCACGCGCTACAAAGTGGACTTAGTTTTGAGCAGTTTCTTGCCGCAGGTATTGAGCAAGGGCAGTATTTACTAGCAGATGATGTCGACCCCGATGGTTTTGTCGCATCGGAATTACAGCGGCACGTGTTAGCTGATGCCATGTCCGAGGTGCAGTTAGCTGATGGCCGCTGGATCGCAATTGTTGAGCGTAAAATGCGCGACGGCGGGCGAGTGGGTTTCCACCGTGACATTAGTAGCTTGAAGTTGAAAGAGGCGCAGCTAGTCGAGGCCAAAGTGGTGGCCGAGAGTGCTAATCAGACTAAAAGTGATTTTCTCGCTACTATCAGTCATGAGTTACGCACTCCTTTAAATGGGGTTTTGGGCCTACTGGGCATGTTATGTGATGACAAAAGCCTAAGTGACGAGCAACAGCAATATGCCAGTACGGCTAATGATTCGGCGCGGCAATTATTGTCGATTCTGAATGAGTTGCTTGATATCAGTAAGATGGAAGCGGGCAAGCTAGAGCTTGATAGCGAGTCTTTTTATCTGACCGATACCATCGCGAGTAGCTATGAGCTGCTTAAGTCGCGCGCAGAGGCCAAAGACTTAAAATTTTCGATTGACGTTGATGAGGCTTTAAGCGTTCCCCTACTAGGAGATCAAGGCCGTATTCGCCAAGTATTATTAAATTTACTCAGTAATGCACTTAAATTTACCGATCGCGGCGGCGTAACTTTGCGAGCCTATGTTTGTGCCACAGCAGTAGAAGAGCTCTCGTTTAAAATCGAGGTTTCCGATACCGGCATTGGGTTTAAGGACTCGGATCTTGAAAGCTTGTTCATGCCCTTTTCTCAGCTCGACGCGAGCGCAGACCGGCGATATTCGGGAACGGGGCTGGGCCTCGTTATCTGCAAGCGGTTAATCAATAAGATGGGTGGGGATATCACGGCGACTGGTGTTGAGGGTAAAGGCGCAATATTCACCGTGAGTTTGACGCTACCACGTGGTGAGGTGACTGCATCCGCGCCGGCCGCTATTGTTACTGATTCGCTACTCCCCTGCGAGTTAGCTTGGCCAACCATCCGGGTATTGTTGGCCGAAGACGGAGTGACCAACCAATTAGTGATTCAGGCAATGTTAAAAAATACGGGATACACAGTCGATATTGCCCACGACGGTGAGGAGGCGATTAAAGCCGTCACTGAATTTCCTTATGACCTTATCTTGATGGATATTTATATGCCCAATGTCGATGGCGTAGCCGCAACCGAACGTATTCGCCAACTACCACGAGGCAAATCGATCGCTATTATTGCACTTACCGCGAATGCGATGGCGGGAGACAAAGAGCGGTTTATTGCCGCTGGCATGGACGATTATCTCGCTAAGCCGGTCGATAAAGTGACGATGTTGGCATGCATGCATAAATGGGTAGTGAGAAAGCGGGAGGACTCACTTTCAGCGTCGTTGTAATTCCCATTGTGCCATTTTTTGCAAAATGGGAATGATTTTGCATCGGATTTGCAGAGCAGCATGCTAATTTATCTAATTTGAGCTTCTTCTGATTTTAACCCTATGTTTTTCCAAGAGTATTTTTTTTGTTTTTGTTGGCACCGTCTTTGCAGTACCTCTCTTATGAATGATTAAACTTCCCGAGTGTTAATGCAGCGGGTCTAAACGAAATAGAGGCAGACGGATATGAGTATTACCGACGTAAAGAAGCAAGATTTAGATGCCCTGATTGTGGCTAAACACACCGACCATATGTTTAAGCAAGCAGACATCAGTCACTACATGGGTGAAATTATTTCGGAGGCCATTCGCGAGAAACATTTTTACATGGTTTATCAACCGCAGTTTGACCTCGGCACGGGAAAGTTGCTGGGTTTTGAAGCTTTGGTTCGCTGCCAGTCACCTGAGTTTGGTTTAGTGTCGCCGGCCGATTTTATTCCCTTTGCGGAAGCGAATGGTGACATCGTGGAAATTGGAAGGTGGATTTTTCGTCAAGCCTTGCTAGATTTGAAGCATCTGCGACAGCAGGGGCTTGACGATATTTATATGTCAGTGAATTTGTCCCCAGCACAGTTTGTGGCCGGTGATGTTTTTGAGCAAGTAATGGTCTTACTGATGGAGTTAGATATACCAGCGTCTGCATTGAAACTCGAGTTAACTGAAACGGCGTTGATTCGTAATGCGGACGTCGCTGCTCGAACGTTTCGTGCATTTCAGGATGAAGGGGTGCAAATTTGGCTCGATGATTTTGGTACAGGTTTCGCCTCAATAAATTTGTTGCGCGAATTTAAAATTGACGGTCTTAAAATTGACAAGAGCTTTGTAGATGGAATTCATCGTAAAGACGATGATTTTACAATATGCAGCGCGATCATTGCGATGGCTCAGCGACTCGGGTTGCACATCGTCGCCGAGGGCATTGAAGATGAAATACAAATGCAGATCCTCGGACAACTTGGTTGTGATAGCGCACAAGGATTTTTACTTGCCAAGCCCCAACCTATCGCAGAATGTATCGCGAATTGGACGCCTAAGCGCAATTAATTAAAATAGCTGCTTGGCCTTGCTTGTTATAGGTCAAAAAGGATTGTAATTTAACGCTTAGCATCATTGGCTCAGGCTCTGTCTGCAAGGTGCGAGATACTAATAATTGCGGAGCCAGCGATGAGCGATGTTAAGCGTACATTTTTAAACAACTTAAGTTGGCTTGCCGCCGGCGAAATGATGGTTCGGGTATCTCGTTTACTCACCACCTTAATTTTAGCGCGCTATCTTACCCTCAATGACTACGGTCTTGCCGCACTCGCGATTGCGAGCGCTGAAATTATTCGCATTCTGGCCAGTAATGGCGTCGGTAATTTAATTGTCAAAGCGGAAGAAGCGCATTTACGTACCGTATGTATAACTGTTTTTTGGCTAAACCTTGTGATTGGCCTTGTCATGTTCCTCCTTCAGTATTTTTTAGCACCCGCCATTGCGAGCTTATACGGCGCGCCAGTACTCGAAGATCTGCTGCAAACATTAGCTTTTACGCATCTTATTTACCCCTTCGCGATGGTGCAATTCAACCTGCTGCAACGCAGTAGTCGCATGAAAGAAGCGGGTCTGATCATGGGCTTCACCGTTACCGCTGACAATTTACTTTCGGCGGCGTTAGCGTTAATGGGCTTTGGTGTGTGGTCGGTAATCTGGCCGAAATTACTCGCGGCCTCACTCTGGGTGGTGATTATTAATACGCGTGTATTCTGGCGGCCTAGTCTTGAGTTTGCGTGGTCTGAATTGCGCAGTATGCGTCGCTATTCTGGCGGGGTCTTGGTTGCGGAAGGTTTAAAGAATGTTCGCAATCAATTTGATATGTTTATCTTAGGTAAGGTGCTGTCCCCAGAAATTTTTGGTCTGTACGCATTTGCGAAAAATGCTGGACTAGGCATTAGCCTGTCTTTAACGGCGGGTTTTAACACCGCCCTGCTGCCCCGTTTGTGTGATGCCTATCGCGACGGCGAAAACGTCGCAAAGAGCTATTTTAGCGCTTTGAAAACGGCGCTTATGGTGATTGCCCCGCTTATTTTGTGCCAGGCGTTGCTGGCCCCGATATATGTGCCGATCGTGTTTGGCGAGCAGTGGGAGCCCGCCTCGATATTGGTGACTTGTCTTTGCCTTTCGGCAATACCGCGTATGATATTTGACTCTGGCAGTATGTATTTTCGGGCTTTAGACCGGCTGCGCGCCGAAAATGCTATCGCAATTAGCTTTACTGCGGTATTTGCAGCATCTATTTTCTTCCTAGCTGATTTGGGCGGGGTTGCCGTTGCACTTGGTATGATTGGCCTTTATAGCGTGGTTAGTGTCGTATTTCTGTTGGTGGTTTATCGGTCAATTACTCACGGTGCTCTGCCACTGGGGCGCGATACCGCATAACGTCGCTGCGATTTAACCTTCGCTCGAGCGAGCCCGGCGTTTAGTTCTCGCGATATTTTGCGCAGCTGAAGGTTCTTTTTCAATTTTATGTTTTTTTATTGATGTGATTTGCAATATGCGAATCAAGCTGGGCTAGACATAAGAGCTAACTTAAAGGGTTTGTGTAAAAGTATAATAAAAACAGTGTGTTATATCGAATTTTAGGTTTGGCATAGCGGTTGCAATAGTAATAGCAAGTTTATCTATTACTAGGGTCACACA
>NZ_JBFJWS010000090.1:0-10987 GCF_041623545.1 Zhongshania sp.
CACTCAGCAATAAATACGGGACACGCCATTGCCGGCACCGCGCCAAAAACTCCTCGCGCAAAGCGAGTAGACGCTGATGCTCTGCGTCGACAAAACCAGAATTGCGCTGCAAATAACAAAGCGCATCTGCATCAATCACCAAGGCGCCGCGCAACAAATCATCGCCAAGCCCAGCCAACTCATCAAAAGACACATTAATAGTCGCGCGGCCCCGCGATGCAAACTGGCCCAGTAATGCGGTAAGCAACGCGCCGGGTCGAGAAATTACAATAACATTCACAGAAAAATCACAGAAAATAGCAGTGGGGCAAGTAGTCGCAACTTGCGGACATACCGTGTAGACGGCAATACGTAAAACACCAGTAAATTGTTCAACATTACTCAATGCTGTCACGATGCGCAAGAATTTACCGAATGGCGGATGTTAGCACTAGCTGTACCAAGAAAAATAACACAACGCCAATTAATGGCAGCAAAAATAACGCGTCAACTCTGCTCTAGCTCTACGTCATTCACTTATTGACTAGAAAGCTCGACAACTAACATTGTGTCAATTAAAGTGAGTTGCGGCCTACTCGACGACATATTGGCAAGACATGAAAACAAGATACCCCGTGACGGGCAGCCAAACCTGTTAGCTATAAAAATAATACGGAAAATTTGCTCGCTCCGCCTTGCAACGCCGGCTGACCACATCGAAGAATTACGACCAACAAAAGAAAGCTATTGACCAAAATATCACCCTAAATTACTCAAACCGAATAATTACTGTGGGAAATATCGATATGAAATTAAATCTACACGCTAAATACCAGCAATCACATCTGACCTGCCTATTTATAACAGTACTTAGTGTACTTCCGTCAGCGGACGTAATCGCGAAAGAGCGCAAGCTCACCCTTGAAGAGATTATTGTTACAGCCCAGAAACGCGATCAAAGCCTGCAAGATGTTCCTGTCGCGGTAACCGCGCTAACGCGCGACGCCATGGACGTTAACGCCGTAAGCAGCGTCGTTGACCTATCAGGCCTAGCCCCCAATCTTACCGTTCGTCCTGCCGTTGGCGGCACCAATCTTCCGGCTTTCAATATGCGCGGCATCACCAGCTACGGTGTTGTCGCGGGCTCTGACAAACAAATCTCCATTTACCTTGACGGGGTGTACATCGGTTCGCCGCGGGGCTCTATGTTTACTCTACCTGACATCCAGCAACTCGAAGTGCTACGAGGGCCTCAGGGAACCCTATTCGGCCGCAACGCAACCGGCGGTGCGGTTAGTGTCAGCACTCGCAACCCCAATGGAGAGTGGGGGTTCCGGCAGAAAGTGAGCACAGGCAATCGCAATCTGCTCGCGACTGAGACATCCTTAGATTTTCCGGCGATGGGTCCGATTAGCCTCTATCTTACTTATGCACAAGAAAAAAAGGATGGCGATATTGATAATAAAGGTGCTGGAATTGTATGGGATCGCTCCGCCTACGGCGGGGGCAAGCAAACGTCACCAGAAACACTCGGTGCAATCGACAATGAGAACTTCTTTTTGGCCGCTCGATTTGAGCCTACGGAATCATTCAGCCTAACGTATAAATACGACTACAGTACCGACCATGGCACCCCACGCGGTAACGCCATGGTTACCGATGTCTATACTGGTAGCTTTGCTCCCGCCGACGCATTGATCGTCGACACGGTGGTAAGTGAAAATGCCGACAAGCTCGGTGAAGGCCAGACCCGGCCGGATGCGGTCGACAACACCTGGACAGTCGCGAGAGACCAGTCCGTTCGTGGCCATAGCCTTAACGCGGTCTGGGATATCGACGATAACCTGGTATTGAAGAACACCTTCGGCTATCGCGAAGTCGCCATTCTGGCAACGGCAGACATTACGGCCACGAGCGGTTGGAAAACCGGCCTGCTAAGCAGCTTACTGTTCGGCGTCCCACCGGGAACACCATTCTGCTTCGTCTGCTCCCAAGCTAATGGCGAAGGCAACCATTGGAGCAACGAAATCCAGCTGATTTACAGCACAGAGATTGCAACGCTGACCACTGGCGCACTCTACTATGAGTCAGAAGACGAGTCGGGCAGCCCAAGAAATTCAGCCAACGTGTTCATTTTCGCGACTTTTCCAGACTATACCGTGCCCGCGGGAAACCAAGCGGTTTCTTTCAATGAAGCAGAATCTTATGCGGTCTATTCGCAATCGGAATTTCACCTCTCGGACAATTTGGATTTCACCGCCGGTGCTCGATATACGGTCGATGCAAAATCAGGCAGCTTTGTAAGCGGCAATGCCGACGATTTGACGACGGAGAGTTTTAGCTACGACGATCAGAATATAAGCTACCTACTCGGACTACACTACCAAATAAATGACGACATTATGGTCTACGCAAAATATTCAACCGCCTTTGTGTCTGGCGGCTCCGTGGGCAGCTTTGCCTTTGACGCTGAACAAGCCACCTCATGGGAAGCAGGATCGAAGGCGGATTTCCTTGACGGTAGATTACGCAGCAATATCGCGGTGTATCATGTGCGATATGAAAAGCTGCAAACATCGCAAGGCGGCGCCAATGTTCCCGGCGCGGAAAAATTCGCAGTACTCATAGTCGAGGGCGGCGACCTCGAGTCACAGGGCCTAGAGTTTGAGCTCACCGCACTACCGGCAGAAGGCCTCACTATTAGTGCTGCACTTGGCTACCAAGATAATAAATTTACGCGGGTCACAGATCTGGTTGCACAAACAGTACAGGCATCCGGACCGAATGAATTCCCAAACTCTGATTATTTACAAACCCTTAGCCCTGAATGGAACGGCAATCTCTCCACGATTTACGAGACCAACCCGGTCTTTGGCGATGCTTATATGAGCTTCGGCCTTACCGGGATATGGAGAACCAAAGTCCGCCTAGAAGCCAATCCGGGCCGGGCGCACGCCACACCATTTGGTGTCGCCGAATTCACTCCGGAGACGTGGATAGTGAATGCGCGTATTGCGCTTAAAGAAATCAATCTTGGCAATGAGTTTAATGGCGAAGTGGCTGTTTGGGCACGAAACCTAACTGACGACGATAATATAGACTTCATCACCAATTTTGGCGCGTTTGGAGCGGGGACATTCGTTGAAGAGCGCAGCTATGGCATAGACTTAATCGTTAAGTACTAAAGGGAATACTCGCTACTTTAAGGGCTTAAAGCGCACGCAAGTAGGTTTTCGAATTGCGTGCGCCGCCCGATATTTTTAACACAGGCTTAATCGCGCGAAGAAGAAACCAACTACACACCCAAAAACCAAAAAGCCCAGCATTAGCTGGGCCTTCAGGGCAATACTTCACATTATAGTCTATGGTGTTTTTTAAAATGGAATATCATCGTCGAAATCATCGAAACCCGCCGGAGGATTCTGAGCCGGTGCGGGGGCGGGCGCACGATTTTGCTGCTGCGGTGGCGGAGCCCTACGAGGCGCCGCCGCCTGAGGTGCTTGTTGCTGACCGTAGCCATCATCACCACTCGAGGCGCCACCACCAGATCCACCGCGACCATCTAACATTTGCATTTCGGCAGCTACGATTTCAGTGGTGTATTGGTCAACACCCTCTTTATTCTGCCATTTACGTGTCCGCAGCGAGCCCTCAACATAGACCTTAGAGCCTTTCTTTAGATATTCACCGGCAATTTCCGCCAAGCGATTAAAGAAGACAACTCTGTGCCACTCTGTGCGCTCTTGGGGCTGCCCGCTTTGTTTGTCCTTCCAAGTCTCGCTGGTTGCGATGGTGACGTTGGTCACTGCACCACCGGAAGGCATGTAACGGGTCTCGGGATCTTGGCCCAAATTACCGACCAAAATAACTTTATTTATACCACGCGCCATGCGTTCTCTCCTGTTTTTCTATGAATGCGAACCAACGTCCGCAACAGATACTGCACTATACCGGATTCCGCTGAGAGCGGCCATTAGCTGCCTAATTGCAAACCTGCGGGTAAATTCGCCAGATCAAAATCACGACCCACCTGCAGGTAAGCGATGCGCTCACTCTCCAGTACGGTAACGTCTATTGCACCGGGCAGCGCAAGGATTTCACGACGAATATCAGCGGCATCGCCGGCGCCAAATTGCCAGCTTAAAACGATACTTTCTGTTTTAAGCGGTACTGACATTCCCCACGCGGCCATTAGCCATGCCCCAGCTAAAACTGCAGCACCGGCAAACACAGCACTCGCCCCCCAGCGGCCATATAAGCCACCGCCAACAGCTCCACCACAAAACGCACCAAAAAACTGGAATGTGGAATAAACCCCCATTGCGGTCCCCTTACCCCCAGCATAAACGGTCTTACTCACTAGCGAAGGCAGCGACGCTTCCATTAAATTAAACGCCACAAAAAACAGAGTAATAGTAAGAAGTAACGGCATAAACATCTGGCCCCAAACTGCAGCAGCCAACAACGCCAAGCCTATTGCAGCAATGCCCAGCAAAAATACCTCACGCATTTTGTTGCGGGTTTCAGCCACTATAATAAGCGGCACCATCGCAATAAAGGCCACCACCATCATCGGTAGATACACTTGCCAGTGGTCATCGCGAAGCAGGCCCTGCGTCTCTAAAATGCCCGGCACAGCGACAAATATCGCCATTAAAATTGCGTGCAAACTAAAGATACCGAGATTGAGGCGCATTAAATTACGATCATTTAAACAGCGCACCAGCAAACCACCCAGGGACTGACTATCTGGGTCGAGACGCTGCCCCTCCGGACTTGGCACGAGGAACAAGGTAACGAGTATTCCCAAGCCTGCCAGTACCGACGTACACAAAAACAAACCCGATACACCAAACCATGACGCCAGCACCGGCCCAATCACCATCGCCACGGCAAACGACACCCCGATACTCACTCCAATTGCCGCCATGGCCTTGGTGCGATGATGCTCCCGCGTGAGATCGGCGAGCAACGCTGTTAATGTACTGGCAATGGCGCCAGTACCCTGCAGTAAGCGGCCAATGATAACGCCAAAAATAGTGTCGGCGCCCGCAGCAAGCAAACCGCCCGCGATGAAGAGTAATAAACCGCTAATTATAACTGGCTTGCGACCAATGCGATCTGACAGCATACCCAGTGGCACCTGCAGTGCCGCTTGACCCAACCCATAAATACCCAGCGCCAAACCCACTAATACTGGGGTGCTAAATTCATACTCCGCCGCGTACAAACTTAATACCGGCAACAACATAAACAAACCAAGCATGCGAAAGGCGTACAGGCATGCTAGCGACACAATCGCACGCAGCTCAATTGCACTCATCGATTGATGGTTCAAGGGCGGGGAGATCCTAGAAATTTGAGGGATTTAAATCACATTCTAACAGTTATACCCCTATCAAAAAACCATCATATATTACCGGCCAGCTTATTTTGCGCCGCATGGTGTCAGCGTCGTATAATGCTTGGTTTATCAGGCCGGAAATATATATGGATCGGATTATCGTTCGCGGGGCCCGCACCCACAATTTAAAGAATATCGATCTTGATATACCCCGCGACAAATTGGTGGTGATTACCGGCCTGTCCGGTTCTGGCAAATCGTCATTGGCTTTCGACACGCTCTACGCAGAAGGCCAACGCCGCTACGTTGAATCGCTCTCGACCTATGCTCGACAATTTTTGTCGATGATGGAAAAGCCAGACGTTGACCATATCGAAGGCCTATCGCCGGCCATCTCGATCGAACAGAAATCGACATCCCACAATCCGCGATCAACCGTGGGCACCATCACGGAAATTTACGACTACCTACGCCTATTGTTCGCTCGCGCCGGTGAACCCCGCTGCCCAGAGCATAACGCCGCACTATCTGCGCAGACCGTAAGCCAAATGGTCGACACCGTGTTAGCTCTACCTGAGGGCAGCAAGCTAATGATGCTGGCGCCGATTGTGCAAAATCGTAAAGGCGAACACATACACACCTTTGAAAAATTGCGCAGCCAAGGTTTTGTGCGCGCCAGAATTAACGGCTTGGTAACAGACCTCGACGACTTACCGACTCTCGACAAGAACAAAAAACACACTATAGAAGTAGTCGTAGACCGCTTTAAAGTGCGCGCTGACCTCACCCAGCGTTTAGCGGAATCCTTTGAAACCGCTCTCGAACTCACCGACGGCATCGCCAGCATTGCCGACATGGATGATGAAAAAGCAGCCGAACTAACCTTTTCCTCCAAGTTCGCCTGCCCTCATTGTGGCTACAGTCTATCCGAACTTGAGCCTAGACTATTTTCCTTTAACAGCCCGCTGGGCGCCTGCAGCAGCTGCGACGGACTTGGTGTTAAGCAGTTTTTCGACTCCTCCCGCATAGTGCAGCACCCGGACGTCAGTCTGTCGACCGGCGCGATTCGCGGCTGGGATCGGCGCAGCGTTTATTATTTTCATATGCTTACCTCACTTGCCGAGCACTATGGCTTCGACATTGACGCGCCCTTTGAAGAGCTCAGCGAAGATCACCGCCATAAAATTCTTTATGGCAGTGGCGCCGAAGAAATCAGCTTCACCTATATCAATGACCGCGGCGACAATTTCCAGCGCAAGCACTCCTTCGAAGGCGTCATCCCCAATATGGACCGCCGCTACAAAGAGACCGAATCCCAAACGGTTCGAGAGGAACTCAGCAAGTTCTTAAACTCCCAGTCCTGCCCAGATTGCGCCGGCACGCGGCTTCGCAAAGAGGCCCGCAATGTCTTTATACTGGACAATACTCTGCCTGAAATAACCGCCATGCCGGTGGGCGCTGCGCGGGAGTATTTTACCAAGCTCGAACTCAGCGGCCGCCGCGCCCAGATTGCGGAAAAAATTCTTAAAGAAATAAACGACCGCCTACGCTTTCTAGTCGATGTCGGCCTTAATTACCTAACCCTGGATAGAAGTGCCGACACGCTATCTGGCGGTGAAGCCCAACGTATACGTCTCGCCAGCCAAATCGGCGCCGGCCTAGTCGGAGTAATGTATATACTCGACGAGCCGTCAATCGGCCTGCACCAAAGAGACAATGAGCGCTTGCTAAAGACGCTTCGGCATTTAAGGGATATCGGCAATACTGTAATTGTTGTTGAACACGATGAAGACGCTATCCGCACTGCAGACCATATTATCGATATCGGACCCGGCGCAGGCGTACACGGTGGCCGCGTAATCGCACAGGGCAAACTGGACGACATCTTAAATAGCGAAGAGTCCCTTACCGGCCAGTACCTCTCTGGCAAGCGGGCGATCGCGATACCAGACCTACGCCACCCGGTTAACCCTGAGCAATGTTTGCAAATAGAGGGCGCTACCGGCAACAATCTCCGCGATGTCGATCTTACTATTCCTCTGGGCTTAATGACCTGCGTCACCGGCGTTTCCGGCTCCGGCAAATCCACTCTAATCAATCACACCTTATACCCTGTAGCAGCCACCGTGCTGAATGGCGCAACAACATTAACACCCGCGCCACATCGCGCGGTGACCGGACTTGAGAAGGTCGATAAATGCATTGATATCGATCAAAGCCCTATTGGTAGAACACCGCGATCAAATCCAGCAACCTACACAGGTATTTTCACCCCGATCCGAGAGCTTTTTGCAGGAACGCAAGAGGCGCGCTCTAGAGGTTACAAAGTCGGTCGATTTAGCTTTAACGTTAAAGGTGGCCGCTGTGAAGCATGCCAGGGCGATGGCGTTACCAAAGTAGAAATGCACTTCTTACCCGACATCTATGTCGCTTGCGAGGTCTGCCGCAGTCAACGCTATAACCGCGAAACACTTGAAATTGTCTATAAAGGTAAAAATATTCATGAAGTCTTAGACATGACTGTTGAGGACGCCAACACCTTCTTTGAAAATGTGCCATCTATCAGCAAGAAACTGCAAACCTTAATGGATGTGGGGCTCAGCTATATCCGTCTCGGGCAAGCCGCCACCACGCTTTCTGGCGGCGAGGCGCAACGCGTTAAGTTAGCGAAGGAACTATCTAAACGAGATACCGGTAAAACCCTTTATATTCTTGACGAACCGACTACCGGACTTCATTTTGAAGACATCCAATTACTGCTAACAGTACTCCATCGACTGCGGGATCACGGTAACACCGTCGTCGTCATCGAGCATAACCTCGACGTTATAAAAACCGCTGACTGGATCGTCGATCTTGGGCCTGAGGGTGGTAGCGGCGGCGGAATGATCATTGCTGAAGGAACACCTGAGGATATTGCTACCATGCCTCAATCCCACACTGGCCACTTTCTCGCTGACGTACTTAAGCTGGCAAAGCAACGCCGCGCTTAAACACATCGCCCCCTCACGGGTTTGCCGCACATGCAAACCCAAATAAAAGCACCCATAAATTTAAGACAAAAAAAAGCCGACTTACAAAGTCGGCTTTTTTTCGCTACGTCGAGATTTACTCGTCGTCAGCTTCTTCTAGTGCAGGACGGTCAACCAACTCTACGTAAGCCATTGGAGCCTTATCACCAGCGCGCAAACCGCACTTCATGATACGGATATAACCGCCGGGACGACCTTCGTAGCGAGGACCTAAATCAGTAAACAATTTACCGACCGCAGCGTTACAACGCAGTCTGGCGAACGCCAAACGACGGTTAGCAACACTGTCTACCTTTGAAAGGGTAATCAAAGGCTCTGCATAACCGCGCAGTTCCTTTGCCTTTGGCAAGGTGGTTTTAATCATTTCGTGCTCTACCAACGACGCCGTCATGTTGCGGAACATCGCTTTACGATGTGAGCTATTACGGTTTAATTGGCGGCCACTATGACGATGACGCATGGCTTTTTCCTTTAATAAACGTTGCTATCTCAGCAAAAAATATTCGAGAGTGCTTACTTAAACTTAAGCAAGAACTCGGTCGTCGTTTCTAAGACTTGCTGGCGGCCAGTTGTCTAGGCGCAAACCCAAGGACAAACCACGCGATGCCAATACGTCTTTAATTTCTGTCAGCGACTTCTTACCAAGGTTAGGCGTTTTCAAAAGCTCAACCTCTGTGCGCTGGACCAAGTCACCGATATAGTAGATATTTTCCGCTTTCAGGCAGTTGGCAGAGCGCACGGTCAGCTCTAAATCATCTACCGGACGCAGCAGAATAGGATCTACTTCGTTTTCTTCACGTGACGGCTCGTTTTCACCTTCGCTTTCAAGATCAACGAATACTGCCAGCTGCTGCTGAAGTATGGTTGCCGCACGGCGAATGGCTTCTTCGGGATCAATCGTACCGTTGGTCTCTAAATCAAGAACCAATTTATCTAAGTCAGTACGCTGCTCAACACGCGCACTCTCAACCACATAACTTACGCGGCTAATCGGGCTGTAGCTGGCATCTAATTGAAGACGACCAATTGAACGGGTTTCTTCTTCGCCGTTATCACGCGCGTCTGCCGGTACGTAACCACGACCGCGAGCGATAGTCAGGCGCATATTGATCTCGCCATCATCGTTCAGGTTCGCAATAACGTGATCGGTGTTAACTATTTCAATTTCGTGATCAGTCTGGATATCACCTGCAGTAACAACACCTGGGCCTTTTTTGTTCAAGCTCAAAATTGCCTGATCTTTGCCGTGCATGATTACTGCAACTTCTTTCAGGTTAAGCAGGATTTCAATAACATCTTCCTGCACACCTTCCATTGCACTGTACTCATGCAATACACCATCAATCTCAACTTCGGTGATTGCACAGCCCGGCATAGAAGACAGCAAAATACGGCGCAAGGCATTACCCAGGGTATGACCGAATCCCCGCTCAAGCGGTTCTAAGGTCACTTTCGCGCGAGTCTGGCCAAATTCTTCAACTTGGATGACACGCGGGGTTAAAAATTCATTGACAGCACTTTGCATAATTCACCTGTAGTGATTTGTCCGGAGGTTAACTTACTTCGAGTAAAGCTCAACGATCAATTGTTCGTTGATCTCTGAAGACAAGTCGCTACGATCTGGCACGCTCTTAAAAACGCCTTCCATCTTAGTGGCGTTAATATCGATCCATGCGCAGTCACCGCGCTGTGCAGCCAGAGTAATTGCAGATTGAATCCGCAATTGAGTCTTAGCTTTCTCACGAACACTAACCACATCACCAGCTTGAACTTGGTAAGACGGTACGTTAACCGTTTTGCCATTAACCAGTACTGACTTGTGCGATACCAGCTGACGAGATTCGGCACGAGTAGAGCCGAAACCAATGCGGTATACCACGTTGTCTAAGCGGCTTTCTAAAAGCTGCAGCAGGTTCTCACCCGTTGCGCCTTTACGACGAGCAGCTTTTGCATAATAAGCGCGGAATTGCTTTTCAAGAACACCGTACATACGACGTACTTTTTGCTTTTCACGAAGCTGAACACCGTAGTCAGATAGACGACCACGACGTGCACCGTGCATACCGGGTGCAGTTTCTGCTTTACATTTTGAATCCAGCGGACGTACGCCACTCTTTAGGAACAGGTCGGTGCCTTCCCGTCTGGATAATTTACAGCTTGGGCCCAAATATCTAGCCATTTTCTGTATTCCTCAACTGTTAATTAAACGCGACGTTTCTTGGGAGGACGGCAACCATTGTGCGGAATAGGCGTCACGTCGGTGATGTTAGTAATCTTGTAGCCGCAATTGTTCAGCGCGCGGACCGCAGATTCGCGACCTGGGCCCGGACCTTTAACTTGCACATCAAGATTTTTTAAACCGTAATCTTTAGCAGCATTACCAGCGCGCTCTGCAGCGACCTGAGCAGCAAAAGGTGTACTTTTACGAGAGCCACGGAAACCACTTCCGCCGGCCGTAGCCCAGCTCAGCGCATTACCCTGACGATCTGTAATGGTTACAATTGTGTTGTTAAATGACGCATGTATATGTGCGACACCGTCCACGACGGTCTTTTTGACCTTTTTCCGTGGAGCTTGTTGCTTGCCTGGTTTGGCCATGTTCTATTTCCATCTCTAATATCAACACTACACA
>NZ_JBFJWS010000091.1:0-10899 GCF_041623545.1 Zhongshania sp.
AAGGAATCTGTTGTTGAAAACGAACTACGTATTAATTGATCTTGAAAACGTGCAACCAAAGAACCTGCATATTCTTAAGGGGCATGACTTTAAGGTTGTGGTTTTTGTCGGTTCCAAACAGGCTAAAATCTCCTTTGATCTGGCAGTTGCAATGCAGGGCCTTGGTAGTCATGCAGAGTATATTAAAATTGATGGTGAAGGCCCAAACGCTCTCGATTTTCATATTGCATTCTACATTGGTCGAATATCGGCAACAGACGATAATTGTTATTTCCATATTATTTCTAAAGATGCCGGATTTGATCCTCTAATCAGACATTTAAAAACTAAGAAAATTTACGCCCAACGAGAAAAAGACGTATCAGACATACCGCTACTTAAAATTTCGAACTCGAAATCAACTAGTGAACGTCTTGATGCTATTGTGGATTTTCTAAAGTCACGTGGCAACGCTAAACCTAGAACAGTAACAACCCTATCAAATTCAATAAACTCACTATTCATGAAAAAACTTGAAGAGGAGGAGCTGTCGAGTTTGGTCGAAGAACTATCAAAAAGAAAGGTTGTAGTGAGAAATGGTAGCAAAGTTACTTATCACATTCCGGCGTAGCCCTAAAAATCGCAGGCACAGATTTTTTTTTACGGCTGCGCCTCCATTTCAAAGCAGCGCGTGCTGCAGGCATTGTATTTTAGGATGAGTAATGGATTACTGCAAAGGCTGTTGTGAAAAATATGACTATACTGATCGAGAAAACCTCGTTTCGTTTGGCTTATTTAGCAATACTACTAAGTGTCCAAGTTGCGGGCACTATCATAGAACTGACTACATTTCTTCCTTTGTAGTACTTGTGTCGTTCGGTTTAATTCTCTATGCGTTTTATCTTCTAATAAAATTAGGGCCCAATGATTTATTTAAAAATGTAACAGAATTGTCAATATTAGCGGCGGGGACAATTGGTGTATTCTTGGGGTTCAAATTAACACGATTGGTCAGTGCCAATGAAACATAACAATACGCTCAAGCACTGCTGCAGCCGCAAAAATACGCGGTTTTCACTTGATTTTCCGGCGCTTCGTTTCTCCAAAACTGTCGGTTAGCTCTGCGTTATGTGTATTTAAAATTTCGATGAATAATGTTGAAGGAGTAATAAAACATGATAGCTAAAGGAAAATGTTTGTGTGGCTCGGTTGAGTTGGAGGTTGAGTTAGCAAGCCCTGAGGCAGAAATAGCTGCATGCCATTGTAGTATGTGTCGGAATTGGCTAGGTGGGCCAATGTTGGCAATTGATAGCGGTATACTTAAAGCCGTAAATGGTGAGTCATCTATTACTCGTTATCAGTCTTCAGAGTGGGCAGAGCGTGGGTTTTGTAACAAATGTGGTACAAGCCTTTTTTATTATTTAAAGCCAGCTGATCAATACCATTTTCCAGTTGGGTTGTTAGATGGCGGTTTACAGATTAAGTTTAGTCATCAAATTTTCATTGATGAAAAGCCTGAATATTATAGCTTTTCTAACGAAACACATAATATGACAGGTGCCGAAGTTTTCGCACATTTTGAAAGTGAGCAATAGGGTGTTGTTTCCCGCTTAATATAAGCGACCGGATCGGACTGGTCGGTAGATAGTGGTCCGCGCTGTATAAAAATAACAATAGCGTGAATAAAAAAACGGCTGCCCTAGTGGCAGCCGCTTCAATCGAAAATGCCAAGGCATTATGGGCCGTGGCATTCATATCAACAAATGCATTCCGCTAGGGCATTATCGCCGGCAATTGCTTTTGTAGGGCCATTTTTTGCTTGGTGCCTTCGCCCGTTAGGGCAAAACCCAGTAGCTCGCCGTTGCTGCCGACAAAGCGCGCAACAACATTTAGGCCGTCCTGCTCGATTTCCCAGTTACCTTCTACATCCCGCGGCGCAGGGCTGACTGTCACCGGGCACGCTGGGGTTTTAATGGTTACTGGCATGGCGGGGTAGCTGACTTCGGTGGCGTCGCCGGTGAGGGTTTTGGCCAAGGCCTTGGCCTGCGCCATGAGCGGTGCAACGTAAACGAGTACGTGACCAGCCACTTCGGCGCAATCGCCCATGGCGTAGACATTCGCAACGCTGGTCTCTAACAGGCGATTCGTTACGATGCCGCGGTTTACGGTGATGCCAGCTTCTTGCGCTAGTTTGATTTGCGGACGAACGCCGACGGCCGATAAGACCAAGTCGCAGTTAATGGTGTCGCCGTTATTGAGGCTAACCGCGAGTTGATCGCCAGCTTTGTTAACTTCAGTTACTAGTGGACCGAAATGGAATTTTGCGCCTTTGGCTTCTAACCCGGCTTGCACTGCTTTGCCCGCTGCTTCAGGTAGCAGGGTAGGGATGCAGTACGACAAAGGATCAACGGTTTCAATTTCAATGCCACCGTTGAGCAGGTCATTGGTAAATTCACAACCGATAAGACCGCCGCCGATGATGCAGACCTTCTTCACATTGTTTTTAGCGACGGCGGTGCGGAAGTCGTCGTAATCCAGTAGATCATTTACTGAGTAAACGTATTCTAGGGCATCACCTTTAATCGGCGGCCGAATGACATCGGCACCGAGGGCCAGTACCAGCTTTTTGTAGTGAACCTGGGTTGCTTTGTCGCCAATGGTTATTGTTTGGGCAGTGGTATTGATTGCGGTGACCTTGGTCAGCGTCCATACACTGGCGTTGAGGTCTTCGCCCATGCTGCCAGCATCTTTCTGGGCGAGGGCGTCGGCGTCCATATTCTTGGTAAAGCCAGTGGACAACATAGGCTTTGAATAAGCGCGGCCGTCGTCGGCGGTGATCATAATAATCGGGCTGTCTTTGTCGTATTTACGAATTTCGCGCGCCAAGCCATAGCCCGCTAAGCCAGTACCAATGATGACTATCGCGGCTTCGGCGCTGGCCGAGGCGGGTTCTTCGTGGTGAGGGAGGGCGCTTTCTTCCGACTTTTCAATCATTTCAAAGTCTTCTTTGCCTACGCCGCAATCAGGGCATAGCCAGTCGTCGGGAATGTCTTCCCAGCGGGTGCCGGCGGCGATTCCAGAATCCGGGTCACCCACGGCCTCGTCGTAGACCCAACCGCAAACTATACATTCCCATTTACTCATTCGCTTACATCCTCAAAATACAGTGCTTCTATTTGGCGAAGCATAAATTAAAAGCCCCGCGATATCATGGTCCATTCGGCCGATATTGGAACTTGCAAGTCGCAGGTGAATCACGCATTCTGCCGCCACGCTGGTTGAAATGCTGCGTTTGCTGCGGCGTAATCCATTTATTTTGTCGATCACAATCCTGGAAGGCCGCTATTGTACGCTTTTCAAGCAACTCGGTTCCACACCGCGGAGCCACACTGGCAAAGCTGTAAAAAGCTGGCCGCGACACGCCTGCCAGCAACAGATGCGCGCTGGCTATTGGATACAGGCTCATTAACTGCGCACCTGCGGCGGGTTTCTGACGGGCAGTTCCACGTTGAGGTCTTGTCACAGCGCTGGCAGTTACCGCGATTATCAGAGCGGCGCTTATTGGGCATGGGGGATCGCGACTGGGGGCTGGTTCGCGAAGTCTTGCTTTGCTGCCGCAATGAACCCTGGGTCTTTGCCCGCAGCGTGATGCCCGCGACCTCTCTTGTTGGACGACTTGCGCGACTGCGCCACCTCGATAATCGGCCCTTGGGCCATTTGCTGTTCACGGATCCAATGATGTCGCGGGACCCCTATGAGATTTGCCAATTGCCTAGCGCTGATTTGTCGCTAGGTATAAGCCCTGATACAGACAAATTGCTGTGGGGACGTCGGTCACGGTTTTTGCTGAGTCAACGACCTATTATGGTGAGCGAGATTTTTCTGCCAGCGTTTTGCCCTTGGTAGTGCATACGGTCAGGGGCATTTGAGCTGGTATACTCAAGCGAAAGTACGAGCGAGTAGATAATGCAGCAGCTATTTGATCACCTTAAAAAACAATACCCTCACTATCTCGCATTGATGCGGGTGGATCGTCCCATTGGTACCTATCTCGTACTATGGCCAACCCTTTGGGCGCTGTGGTTGGCGGCGGAGGGGGTGCCGAGTTGGCATCTCCTGCTGATTTTTATTCTTGGTACTTTTCTGATGCGCTCGGCGGGCTGTGTGATTAATGATTACGCCGACCGCAAAATTGACGCCCACGTCAGTCGCACCAAGCTTCGGCCCTTTGCTCAGGGCTTAGTTGGTGAAAAAGAGGCGCTCATTCTTTTTGCCAGCTTGTGTTTAGTGGCCTTTGCCTTGGTACTGTTCACTAATCAATTGACGGTGCTACTGTCTTTTGTGGCAGTGCTGCTAGCGGCTTGCTATCCCTTTATGAAGCGCTACACCCACTTACCCCAGTTGGCCTTGGGTGCGGCGTTTGCATGGGGTATTCCCATGGCGTTTGCCGCGCAGACCGATTCACTGCCCCCAGCGCTGTGGCTAATTTATATCGCGGTGTTGATCTGGACCGTGTGCTACGACACTTTTTACGCCATGGTTGACCGTGAAGACGATCTAAAAATTGGCGTTAAATCCACGGCGATCTTATTTGGCGATGACGACCTGACGATTACCACTATGCTTCAGGTTTGCGTAATTATTGTTATGTTGATGGTCGGTGTGCGCTTTGGCATGAGCTTTATTTACTACGCTAGCCTTATTGCCGCCAGTGGTTTGTTTGTCTATCAGCAACGCCTTATCCGCTATCGCGTGCCCGAGGATTGCTTTAAAGCTTTTTTGAATAATAACTGGGTGGGCGCCGTTATTTTTGCAGGTATTGTTCTGCACTTTATGTTGGCGGCTTGAGACCCTCTTGATGGTGGAATTGGAGTTTATTAGCGCCATCGCTGAGCTGGGCTTGGAGCAGTGGAATTGCGTTGCGGGGGTGGATTATCCTTTTACGCGCTATGAATTTTTACATGCGCTGGAGGCCAGCGGCGCGGTAACCGCCGAGAAAGGTTGGCAAGCTCACCATGTCGTGGCGCGTCGTGAGGGTCGCGTTATCGGCGTAATGCCGATGTATATCAAAACCCACAGCTACGGCGAGTATGTTTTTGATTGGTCTTGGGCTGATGCTTATCAGCGTCATGGGCGATCTTATTACCCCAAGTTATTAGCGGCGATTCCCTTCACGCCGGCTACTGGGCCGCGACTGTGTGTGGCCGATGAGGCCGAGCGCGAAGGCGTTATGCAGGCCTTAGCGCGGGCATTGCCGGAACATGCCGTGGATCTTGGTATGTCCTCAGTACATATCTTGTTTTCGAAAGCCGACAAGGCTGCCGCATGGCAGGATCACGGCTTTATGCAGCGCGTTGGTCCCCAATATCACTGGTTTGATCGCGATTACGGTGATTTCGAGGGTTTTTTAGCCAGTTTTAGTTCCCGCAAACGCAAGAGCTTGCGCAAAGAGCGACGGGTGGTGGCGGAGCAGGGCTTAGACTTAAGGGTGTTAGTGGGTAGTGAAATCAGTGCGGCGCAGTGGCGCTTCTTTTTCCACTGCTACCAACTTACTTACGCCAAGCGCAGTGGTCACGGCGGTTATTTACCTGAAGCCTTTTTTACTCAATTAGCGGCCACGATGCCGGAGCACCTTGTCATGGTGGTGGCTAGCCATCAGGGCGAGCCAGTGGCGGTGGCGCTAAATTTCCGTGATCAGCACACCTTGTACGGGCGCTATTGGGGTTGTGTGCGGGAGTACGAGTTCCTGCACTTTGAAGCCTGCTACTACCAAGGTATTGAATATTGCTTGCGCGAAGGGTTGCGGCATTTTGATCCCGGAGCCCAGGGCGAACACAAAATACAGCGGGGCTTTACGCCGATAGTGACTTATTCAAATCACTGGTTGGCCGACAAGGCGTTTTCAGAGGCGGTGGCGCGTTTTCTTGATGAGGAAAAACTGCATATCGCCCAATATATACGTGAAGCCAGTGCGATGCTGCCCTTTAAACGGGGAGACGATTGACGCCTCCCTTATGTGTCAGCTATTGCTGAGCGTTTTTTAATACCCGTTCAACATAGAGTAAACACAATATCGGTAATATGTAGCTGGTGCCGATTTGGGTGAGCAACACAATCTCGCCGATTGACCACTGCGCGTCAGTGCTGGATAAGTAAATTAAAATAGGCATGGCAACAAAAATTAAGGTGGGGAGGTAGCGCCATAAATAATACGCCATACTGAATGCGGCCTCGCTGTCGGCACGACGGTAGCAGTAGAAGGTAACCAGCACGACTAAAAAGCCAATAATGAGCACATAGTTATTGCCGAGCAGATCGCCCAGTAAATTGAGAATCGCGCCAAACACCATGCTTAGTAGGCTAATGTTCACCAGTCCTCGCAAATTGCGCAGCTTTTGCCGTTCCATATTTTGTCCTGTTATTTGTCGTCGTTGTTATACAGTGTAGCTTAGGCTTGGTACTGAAAAGAGAGCGCGATCTCCGCGCTTGCCCCGTTTATTAAGCGTTAATGTCTTTGACCAATAAGCCGTATTTTAGTGCCGACTCTGGCAGCGGCTGATCCAGCGGGATTTGCACGCGGTGGCCAGATCCCGGCGCGGCATCGATGGCCTTACCATGTTTATCGCTGAGGGTTTTTAATTGGAAACGAGTATTGCCGCCGGGCAGCATCAGTTCCAAGGTATCGCCAGTGACAAAGCGGTTTTTAACATCCACGGTGATAACTGAATCTTTGGCGTCGACCACTTCACCGACAAACTGCTGTTGCTGGGCATTGTTTAAACCCATCTCGTAGTTTTGATATTCCTTTGGCGGGTGACGGCGGTAAAAGCCTTCGGTGTAGCCGCGGTTGGCGAGGGTGTCGAGTTCGTCCATTAAGTGCATATCAAAGGGCTTGCCGTGGGCCGCGTCATCAATTGCGCGACGGTAGACTTGGGCGGTGCGGGCAACGTAGTAGTGGGATTTAGTGCGACCTTCAATTTTTAAGGAGTGCACACCCATCGCGGCCAGGCGCTCAACGTGCTGTACCGCGCGTAAATCTTTGGAGTTCATTATGTAGGTGCCGTGCTCATCTTCGTAGGCGGGCATAAACTCACCGGGCCGCTGGGCCTGCTGTAATAAGACCGGCTCGGTGATGATGGCGGGCTGTGGCTCGGGGACATAGGTTTGTACCGGCGCGGGTTTATTCACCGCGACGATATCGCCGGTTTCGTCTTCCTTGGCCTCGTGGGCCTGATACTTCCAGCGGCAGGCATTGGTGCAGGCGCCTTGGTTGGGGTCGCGGTGATTCATATAGCCCGAGAGTAGGCAGCGGCCTGAATAGGCTATACACAGCGCGCCGTGGACAAAGACTTCTATTTCCATTTCGGGCACACGCTGGCGAATCTCCTCTATTTCGTCCAGTGCTAATTCCCGAGAAAGTATCACCCGCTGAATGCCGTTTTGGTGCCAGAATTTAACCGCTGCCCAGTTGACCGCATTGGCCTGTACTGAAAGGTGGATAACTTGCTCCGGCCATTTCTCCCGCACCAACATCATTAGGCCGGGGTCGGCCATAATCAGGGCGTCCGGGCCCATTTCAATCACGGGCTCTAAATCCCGCAAATAGCTGCGAATTTTGTCGTTGTGTGGGGAGATATTGGATGCCAGATAGAACTTTTTGCCCTGGCCATGGGCTTCTTCCATTCCTGAGCGCAGGGTGTCTAGGTCCTTAAACTCATTGTTGCGCACCCGCAGGCTGTAGCGGGGTTGTCCGGCGTAGACCGCGTCGGCGCCATAGGCGAAGGCGTAGCGCATATTGCGCAGGCTGCCGGCGGGGGACAGGAGTTCAGGGATCATGGTTTTTACTGCCTTGGCGTAGAAAATGAAATCAGAGGGCGTATGGTATCGCAAAGCGCCTAATTCTGCGCTATTGGTCAAAGGGCTGGCGAGGGATACACTCAATACTAGGCAGTATTGCAGTCAGTCGTGGTGGGGTATGAGTTTGCGAGAGAGACGCAGTTGGCGTGGCCTTGCCTTATTAATAGGCTTATATCTGTTCCTTGGCGGCGGCGCTCAAGCAGACGACGGCTATTACGCAAAATTTGGCTACGGTTGGTCGTGGCCGTCTGGTGACGCGGTGTTCAGTACCGATTCTACGGCGGATTCGTCATCCATATTATTTCCACAAGCCAACACGAGCAATATTCAGCAGCGTGCTTACAGCGATGGCCGTGCTTATAAGTTTGGCGCTGGGCGGGCCTTTGCCAGGCACTGGCGCGTTGAGGGCAGCTTTTCTTATGAGGACGTGCAATTCAAACCTGGTACTGCGACTACTGCGGCGTCGAGCGCGGAAAAGATTGCGCGACGCGGTGTGGGTATTTCGGTCTGGCGGGATTTTGCACTACTGACACCAAGAATTCGGCCTTATCTCGGCGTGGGGCTTGCTGGCTTACAGACCAGTTTATCTGGCGAAACGGCGCGGCAGTGGGCGGTGCACACGGGCGCGGGCCTGGCATTGACGGTGGCCCCGCAGTGGGTAGTCGATGTTTCTTATCAGTACCTGCGTGGCCCAGATATTGAAATCAAAACGCCAAACTTTGATTTCAATAGCCCATCGCGGGCGCAGTATTGGCAGTTGGCCTTGCGCTATCACTTTGGCACGGCAAAAGCGCCTGCGATCGTAGACAGCGATGGTGATGGCGTTAGCGATATCGACGATCGCTGTCCACAGACGCGTCTGGGTGCGGTAGTTGATCTCTATGGCTGCGCCGACAGTGACGGCGATGGCATTATCGACCCGCTTGATCTGTGCCCGCTCACGCCTGCGGGAAATGAGGTTGATAGTAATGGCTGCATGGACAGCGATAACGATGGCGTCAAAAATAGTGCGGACCAATGCCCCAATAGTGCTCCCGGCGAGCGGGTGCAGCGCAATGGCTGTGCGACTCGGCAGAGCGTTGCCTTGGAAAGTATTCGCTTTGCCGTTGGCGATACTGGCTTAAGCGCTGAGGCATACGCTCGGCTAGAGGCCGTAACGGCTGTTATGGCGGCCTCACCGCAATACCGATTAGCCGTTCAAGGACACAGTGATAACAGTGGCAGCGAGGAGGCTAATTACCGTTTGTCTCGGGTCAGAGCGCGGGCAGTAGCTGGCGCGCTAATTGATCTGGGCGTGGCTGCTGAGCGTATTGATATTCAGGCATTTGGCGCCAGTATGCCGATTGCAGACAATAGCACCAGTGAGGGACGTGCCCGCAATCGCCGGGTTTCCTTAAAGGTAATTCGCCTTAAAATGTGAATTATAGCCGGACTTTAAATGCCAACGCTTTACGACGGTGCTCTGCCGGTTTAGCATGCGCGTCTGCGTATTCGTTAATTGTGCACGCATTTTTAATGATAATTCGCACTACTATGGATAGTATTGCGCAAGTGAGAATGACCCCCTCGCCAAAACCCCTCGGGTATTGGCGAGAGGTATAACTTTAACGATCAGGGGATGTTTATGAGCAAGCAATTGAAATCTGCTCTGGCTGCCGGTGTGATTTTAGCATCGGCAACTGGCGCGGCAATGGCAGAAGATCAAGAATCTGGCTTCTACGTTGGCGGTAACGCCTTCTACAATCAAGTTTTTGATGCCGATGGTACTGCGGCAACCACAACTCCAGGTGGCTTTGCGGCTATTCCTGGTATTGGCGGTTTATTAGGTGGTGCTTTAGGTGGCTCAACTAGCGCTACTGCTGATATTGAAACCAGCTACGACAATGACACCGCCTACGGTGTGAGCATTGGTTATAAGTTTGCTAGCCCAATTCGTATTGAATTTGAATACCGCCAGGGCGAGAACGACATTGATAAAATCACTTCTGGTGGTGTATCAACGACAAGCGACGGCAGTTTAGAAGTTACCTCGATGATGGGTAACCTTTGGTATGACTTCGCCGCTGGCGAGCGTCTGCGTCCCTACATCGGTTTTGGTTTGGGTGTTGCTAACCTCGACATGGGCGATGCCGATGACGACGTAAGCATTGGTCAACTGGGTGCCGGTATCACTTACTTCCTGACGCCACGTTTGGCTCTTGATGCTGGCTACCGCTACAGCGTTGCAGAAGATGCAACCTTCAAATCGTCAACCATTGAGCAAGAAACCGAATACAGCGCCCAGAGCGTTCAACTTGGTTTGCGCTTTAACTTCTTCGAAGCTCAATACGGCGTAAAAGACAGTGATGGCGACGGCGTTCACGATGAAATTGATGAGTGCCCAGGCACCCCGCGCGGCGTTCAAGTAGACAGCGTTGGCTGCCCACTCGACGGCGATAACGACGGTGTTGCGGATTACCTTGATCAGTGCCCGAACACACCAGCTGGCGCCAAAGTAAATGCTAGCGGTTGCCCCTTAGACGGCGATAATGATGGTGTTGCCGACGAAGACGATGCATGTCCAGATACTCCAGCTGGTCAAGCGGTTATGTCTAATGGCTGTGCCAAAGATCAGGCAGTGATACTGCGCGGCGTAAACTTTGAGCTGAACAGTGCCCAGCTGACCATGAATGCTGAAACCATTCTAAATGGTGTTGCTGAAACCTTGGTAAGTTCACCTGGTTTTGACGTTGAGCTACAAGGCCATACTGATAGCACTGGCAGCGACAGCTACAATATGAACCTGTCGCAAAACCGCGCTAAGTCAGTTAAGAGCTACTTGGTTGGCAGCGGCGTTGAAGCGAATCGTTTGACTGCGCGCGGTTACGGCGAAGAGCAGCCTATTGCAAGCAACGACACTAAAGACGGCCGCGCTCAGAACCGTCGTGTTGAGCTCAAGGTTATTGGCGACAACAGTGATGTATCTGTTGAGCCTATGATGTATGACGAGCCTGCAGTCGAAGAGCCTATGATGGACGAGCCCATGGTTGACGAAGAGCCAATGATGGATGAGCCTATGATGGA
>NZ_JBFJWS010000092.1:0-10835 GCF_041623545.1 Zhongshania sp.
AAATACGCCAACGCTAGCCCTATAGCGGGCAGCCGCTCCAGTTTATTCGATGGCTTTGAGAGCCGTTTTAAAAAGCCTGTGCTGGATGCAATGCAACACTATATTGAATTAGCAAAAGGGTTTGATGTTTCTCCCAGCGCCCTCGCCCTGGGGTTTTGCCAACAACAAGCATTTGTCACATCGGTATTAATCGCCGCAAGTAACGCGGCACAATTGCAGGAGAACCTAAAGAACCTAGACATAAGTTTCACCAAAGAAATGCTTAAAGCGATTAATCAGATCCATGACCAACACCCCAACCCCTAAACAAAACCTCATGTACCGGCCAAAAAAGTAAACAATTGTCAGTTTTCTTTGACAAAAAAGTAGAACTGCCGGAAGATAGGCCTATCCAAGTAAAATAATAAGGTGCTTTTGCCCTATTTTCAGCGCGACACTTTTCACTAAGCCTTTGTTATTTTCCTTACCCTTTATTTGCTTAAAACCGGAATAAGCGCTGCTTAGTTCGCTAAACAGTGCAATTTGAGTTTTGGAGAATTGACCTTGAAAGACCAATACGATTACATCATCGTGGGTGCAGGTTCCGCAGGCTGTGTTGTGGCCAACCGCTTATCAGAAGATCCTAAGCGCCAAGTTTTGCTGATCGAAAGCGGCCCTAGTGACAATAATTCCCTGATTAAAATGCCCCGTGGCGTCGGTTTGATACTCAATGAAGGCAGTAAGTACATTTGGGACTACCAAGCCCACACTACCCCTGACCGGCCATCGGAGCGCTGGTTTAAGGGTCGCGCAATTGGCGGCTCAAGCTCAGTAAATGGCATGGTCTATGTGCGCGGCGCGCCGCTCGATTACAATAATTGGCAGGCCATGGGTTGCGAAGGCTGGGGTTGGGATCAAATTGGTCCAAAATTTAAAGCCCTGGAAGATCACGATCAAGGCTCGGCGGAATATCGCGGGGTCGGTGGCCCACTAAAAGTCAGCACCCATCCCGGCGGCGACCCTCTGTGCGAGGCCATTATCGATGCGGCGCAGGAGCTCGGGGTTAATCGAGTCAACGATGTTAATGATGTCGATGCGGTTCGCGACGGCGGCATAGGCTATCAGGCTTCGACGACGTGGCAGGGCAAGCGCTTTAGTGCCGCTTCGGCCTTTCTCAAGCCGGTTTTAAAGCGCAGTAATCTCACCGTCCTCAATGAAACTGACGTGCTTAAAATAGAGTTCACTGATAAGCGCGCAACATCCCTTAGTATTCGCAATAAAAAAGGTATTCAGCGGGTATCGGCTAAAACTGAAATTATTCTTTGCGCCGGTGCCATTGAAACACCGAAACTGCTGCAATTATCAGGAGTTGGCCCCGCCGAATTACTTAGCTCCCATGGCATAGAGGTCATTGTGGACTCGCCGGACGTTGGGCAAAATTTACGCGAACACCGCCATTTTGACGTGCAGTATAAAGTCGTCAGTCACAGCCACAATTATTTGCTTTCTGGTTGGCGGGCGATCAGATCGGCCCTGCAATATTTTTTAATTGGCAAGGGCCCCATGACACACGCCGCCCACGAGCTTGGTGGTTTTGTTAAATCGACACCGGATTTGGATCACGCTGACACGCAATTTGGTTTGATGATGCTATCGGCTAGCGGCTCCCCCGCCACCGGTGAAGTGACGTTAAATACCTTTCCCGGCATCACGTTTTTGGGATATTTCACCCGCCCAACAAGTCAGGGTGAAATAAAAATTCAATCAGCTGATTTTGACGTGGCGCCCTATATCAACGCCCGCCACCTCGACACCGAAGAAGATCAGCGTAAAGCGGTGGCGGTGATTCGCTGGTTGCGCAAACTTGCCGAACAGCCTGCATTAAAAGATTGGATAGTTGAAGAAACCGTACCAGGTCCTGCAGTACAAAGTGACGAAGATATTCTCGCCAAAGCTATTGATATCGGCGGTACCTGTTTTCATATTTGTGGCACTGCGCGCATGGGTATTGATGACAAGGCAGTGGTTAACCCTCGCCTACAAGTCAACGGCGTGAGTGGCTTGCGGGTGGTAGACACCTCAATTATGCCAACCTTGGTATCAGGTAATACCAACGCCCCCGCGATGGTCATTGGTATGCGCGCCGCTGATTTTATTCTGGAAGACAATAAATAAGCGGCGAGCTAACAAGCGACTTCGATTGTTAATTCGATATTATTGAATGCATCAAAGTCGCTTTTTCAATTCCGATTGTTATGCCTTATAAAAACAATTTTTACGCAGAGTGAGCGCATGCGCATAGCGACACCGCCATCCAAGCAGCACTTTCTAGCACCTTATCACGGCCAAAAGCCCGCTGCGCCAGCGTGGTATAAACAAGCAGTGGCCTGCGTTCCAGAGCGGACATTTTTCTCGTCGATGGGCGCCAATATTGAACTACTAACTTGGGGTAAGGTTGGCGCTCCGGGTTTGCTTTTTTTACATGGCCACGGCGCCCATGCCGATTGGTGGACCCATATTGCGCCCTTTTTTGCCGACCAGTGGCGCTGCGCCGCCTTGTCTTACAGCGGCATGGGCCGCTCAGAATGGCGAGCGGACGGCTATCAGATTGACGATTTTGTTCAGGAAGCGCAGGACACCGTAAACGCGGCGCAATTAAACACAGGCCCGACGCCACCCATTATTATTGGCCACTCCTTTGGCGGCGCTGTGGGGATTCGCTTAGCGGCAAAATCCAGCTCCTTTGGCGGCCTGATCGCAATCGATACACCAATCAATGTGGGGGCGGATCTACTTGAGAAATTTAAAACCGAAGCACCAAAGACTTACAGCGAGCACCTGCGCTTCGACAGTCTAAAATCTGGCTTATCGCGCTTTCGACTATCGCCAGCACAGCCTTGCGACAATCATTTTATTGCTGACTATATCGCTCGCTGTGCACTCGAGGAACACAATGATGGCTGGTCTTGGCGCTTCGATCCCCGCCGGGTCGAGCCGGATAATAAGCCAGACCACGAAATCTTTCCGCAGATACGCTGCCCGATAGCGTATATCTATGGGGATCGCTCCAGTCTTGTTACATCGCAAAGTTTACAAAATAGCCTAAAGGTTTTTCCTAAGGCTACGCCGCTTGTCGCTATTCCCGACGCCGCCCACCATGTACTTATTGATCAGCCGCTTGCGCTGGTCAGTAGTTTGCGTGCGCTACTTGCCTGCTGGCCGCCACAACATAATTTCCCACACAAATAATAGGATCGATCATATGTCCTCCGTCGTCATTACCAGCGCACTGCGCACCGCCGTTGGCACCGCTCGCAAAGGTTCACTCGCGAATACGCCACCCGAGGTCTTGGCCGCAACGGTTATTCGTGCGGCTGTTGCTAAGTCGGGCTTCGCGCCTGAGGACATCGATGACATCATCATGGCCGAGGCCTTGGCTGGCGGTGGCGATATCGCTCGGCACGCAGCGGTTGAGCTCGGGATGACGGCCGCCGCCGGACTCGCCGTAAATCGGCACTGCGCAGGGAGCCTAAGCGCCGTTGGCTTAGCTGCCGGCGCAATTATCTCCGGCATGGAACGGGTCATGGTGGCTGGCGGCGTAAATTCCAGCTCCTTCATGCCCCGTATGCAACAGCGCGACCCCGAAACCCAGGAGTTTGAAGACTGGTGGATTCCGCCCACTCACCCAAACCGGCCCGACGCGCCCAACCGCGATATGTCCATCACCGTTGGTTGGAATGCGGCCAAGGCCCTCGGCCTAACACGCGAGGCACAAGATGCTTGGGCACTGCGCTCGCACCAGCGCGCCATAGCCGCCATTGACGCGGGCAATTTTGTTGACGAAATCGTGCCGGTCATGATCCGCAATGCTGAGGGTAAAAGCGTAGCGTTTAAGGTAGATGAGTTTCCGCGCAGAGAAACTAGCATGGCAAAACTGGCCTCCCTGCCCGTGTTGCACCCAGAGATTGAAGGCTTCTCAATCACCGCTGGCAATGCCAGTGGCGGCAACGATGCCGCCGCTGCCCTCGTTTTAAGCAGCCGCGAAATAGCTCGCGCGGCCGGCGCCCCGATTCTAGCCACGGTACGTGGCTGGACCTCCATTGGCGTTGACCCCGCAATAACCGGTCTAGCTGTTCCTAAAGTAGTAGAAAAATTATTGGCCCGCACCGGGGTGGCACTAAGCGATATTATGTTATGGGAAATAAATGAAGCTTTTGCTTCCGTTCCCCTTGGCTTCTGCCAGGTAATGGGTCTAGATGAAGAAACCGTCAATATCTCTGGCAGCGGCTGTTCCATCGGCCACCCCATTAGTGCATCCGGCGCGCGGATGATTACAACCTTGTGCAATGATTTACGTCGTCGCGGCGGGGGCTTTGGGATTGCGGCGATGTGTGCGGGGGGAGGACAAGCAGGGGCGGTGTTGATTGAGGTCTGAGTTCGCGATAAATATTCTAACTGCTTAAGCGCTAAGTTTTCAGCTCAGCGCTTAAGCCGACGTATAACCGCTTAGGTTTTTAGTCCCTGGCGAGCAACAAGGCAGTTGCCAATGGCCCACCGCCAGATGTCGCGACCGCGACCCGAGGGTCACCTGGAATCTGGCGATCGCCACCCAGACCACGAACTTGGGTGACTGCCTCGTGGGCAAAGCCAAAGCCGTGTAATCGGCCAGCGCCGAGTTGGCCACCGTTGGTATTCATCGGCAATTCGCCATCCAATGCAATACGCTGTCCGCCTTCGATAAAGCGGCCGCCCTCACCCACTGGGCAAAAGCCCAAGCCTTCCAGCCAAGTGATAGCGTTAAAGCTAAAGCCATCATAGAGCTGCACGGTGTCTACATCGGCCGGGGTGTAGTCGGTGTGCTGCCACAAGTCCTTGCCGGTCGCGTAGGCCGCAACCCACTCAGCCTGATCCCAGCTATGTCGCTCAACCGATCCCGCGCAAGCAGCAACACGCACGGGAATACCAGATACCTCATCGAGGGCGTCACCCGCAGAAACGATCAGTACGGTGGAGGCGTCACTAAAACGGTCACAGTCGTATAAACAGAATGGCTCGGAGATCATCCGCGATTCCATATACGCATCCATTGTCAGCTGTTTTTTGGTAATCGCCCTAGCGCGGGGGTTACGCATAGCATTAGCTGAACCGGTGAGTGCGATCTGGGCCAACTGCTCTCGGGTCATACCGTATTTTTTGACATGCCGCATGGCGTATTGCGCAATCCAAGTCGATGCTGATACCGCATTAAAGGGCATAGACCACTGCTGCATGCCATCGACCCGACCACCGTCAAAACGAGATGGGTACTCGTCTGGCCGCGCCAAGGCGGCTGCTTCATATACTGTTCTAAAGCACACAACGTGTCGCGCTTGCCCCATACGGACGGCCGCCACGGCCGCGACAAGTGCGCCGAGCTGAGAGCTTATTTCACCGCCACCGGCATACCAGCTTGCACGAATCCCCATGGCGTCCATCAGTTCATCGGTACCAACCGGTGAAAACCCGAGAAACGAGGGTGAACGGCCTGGGTAGGTCGACACGCCGTCTATCTGGTCAATTGTTAAGCCGGCATCTGCGATGGCTTCTTTAACCGCGTCGGTGGTTAATAGTAGCGGGGAACGCTCTAGGCGAACCCCTACCTCTGACTGGCCAACACCACTTATATACGCTTCCTTCATTGCTGCCATCTCAGTTCACCTTCTCGAATAATGGGATCCAAACGTCATCTTGGTGCAGAAAAGTGACCTGCACTGGATCGCCAATATCAACCTCGGCAACCGGGCTGCCAATAATATTGGTGGTTAAAAAGACACCGGGCGCATCATCAAGCGCGACCCGAGCAATAACAAAGGGGACTTCCATACCGGGAAACCAGGGCTGATGGTTAATGGTAAAGGTATCGATTGTGCCCTTACCGCTAACCGTTGCCGGCGCTACATTCTCTGAGAGGCAATGGCGGCAGATTGGCCGTGGCGGATGAATAAATCCATCACAGTCAGCGCAGTGCATTATCTGTAGTTTGCCTTGCTCTCCGCCTGTCCAGAACGGACGATTATCCGTGTCTAGGCGAGGTAGTACTCTGGGTGTTGTCATCACTCGTTGCTCCATTGTAGCCAGACCGCGTCCAGTCTTATTATCTGGCCTTCATGGTAGCCCAGCAGTTTGCTGGAATCGAGACGAAACTGACAAATATTTACTTATTATAATATTTAAGGAAATAAAAACAGGGGGCTAAGCCCCCTGTTAACTAACGCACTTACCCAAAGTCAGGCATTGGCGCGTGTGCACCACCGTCCTTTTTATCGGCGGGTTTATCGCCAATCATCGCATCAGTCGTCAGCATCAAGCCAGCGATCGATGCCGCATGTTGCAGGGCCGTGCGGGTGACTTTGGTTGGGTCGATAATACCGAACTCCAACATATCCCCGTAGTCGCCGTTTTGGGCGTTATAACCGAAGGCGACATTCTCTTGGCTGCGGATTTTATCCAACACCACGCTGGCCTCAACTCCGGCGTTGTTTACAATCTGCCGGAAGGGCTCTTCCATGGCGCGCAGCGCAATTTTAACACCGACCTTCTGATCATCGTTCGCCGCCGTTACGCCAGCTTTGCGCAGCGTGTCTGCGACCCGCACTAAGCTGATGCCACCACCGGGAACAATGCCCTCTTCGACCGCCGCTCGGGTTGCGTGAAAGGCGTCATCCACGAGATCTTTTTTCTCTTTCATCTCCACTTCAGTCGCCGCGCCGACCTTGATGACGGCAACGCCACCGGCGAGCTTGGCAACCCGCTCTTGGAGTTTTTCGCGGTCGTAATCAGACGTGGATTTTTCAATCTCTGCGCGGATCTGGGCAACCCTAGCGTCAATTTCGCCGCGCTGACCATAGCCGTCGACCACCGTAGTATTGTCTTTATCAATCACTACCCGCTTCGCGCTACCAAGCTGCTCAAGGGTGACGTGCTCAAGATCAAGGCCCACTTCTTCGGCGATGACAGTGCCGCCAGTCAAAATCGCAATATCTTGGAGCATTGCTTTGCGGCGATCACCAAAGCCCGGTGCTTTAACCGCAGCAACTTTGAGAATGCCACGCAAATTATTAACGACCAGCGTCGCGAGCGCCTCGCCCTCGATATCTTCTGCAATCAGCAGCAATGGCCGACTCGCCTTAGCGACGGCTTCGAGTGTGGGCAACAGATCCCGAATATTACTGATCTTTTTGTCGACCAATAAGATATAGGGGTTATCCAGCTCGACCTGCATTTTTTCTTGGTTGTTGATGAAGTATGGCGACAGGTAGCCGCGATCAAACTGCATGCCTTCCACGACTTCCAATTCATTCTGCAGAGATTTACCTTCCTCAACGGTCACGACACCATCACGGCCAACGCGCTCCATTGCCTCAGCGAGGATTTCACCAATATCGGTATTCCAGTTTGCGGAGACTGTGGCGACTTGGCCAATGGCTTTATTGTCGTCGCAGGGCTTAGACATTTTACTGAGCTGTGCCGTTGCATCGGCAACTGCCGCATCGATCCCGCGCTTAAGATCCATGGGGTTCATGCCCGCCGCGATTGCCTTGTGGCCTTCACGTAAAATAGCCTGAGCCAATACCGTTGCTGTCGTTGTACCATCACCGGCAACGTCGGCGGTTTTCGACGCAACTTCTTTTACCATCTGTGCGCCCATGTTTTCGAACTTATCTTGCAGTTCAATTTCCTTTGCGACGGATACGCCGTCTTTGGTTATGCGCGGTGCGCCGAAGCTTTTGTCGAGAACGACATTACGCCCTTTGGGCCCGAGGGTAACTTTTACAGCGTCAGCAAGAATATTTACCCCAGCCAGCATACGCTCGCGGGCATCATCAGAGAATTTAACGACTTTCGCACTCATGCTGCTTTCTCCTGTATTTCACTTTGTTCAATAACAGCAAAAATTTCTGATTCTTTTATGATTAAAAACGTTTCACCGTCTATTTTGACTTCCGTTCCGGCGTACTGACCAAATAGGACTCGGTCACCTGTATTCACGGCCAATGGACGCTGCTGTCCATTTTCTAATAAAGCACCATCCCCAACCGCGACAACCTCACCTTGAGTGGGCTTTTCAGCTGACTTATCTGGAATGACAATACCGCCTTTGCTTTTGGTTTCAGCGGCAAGCCGTTTAACAAGTACCCGATCATAGAGCGGTTTGATACTCATGGCTTACTCCTCCATTGAAATATAAATAGTTTCTCCTAAGCGGGAGAGAAGGAAGACTTAGACGATAGTCACTCCCCCTTCTGATTGGCAAAATGGGATCGCATTAATGTTTTTCAAGAGTATTTTTTATAATTATTTTTTCTAAAAACAAGGGTTTTTTATAAGTTGAATTTTGTTAATTTTATTTATATGTTTTCAGATAAGATATTTCAGAAAATGGTCTTTTAGTGCTTAAGGTGACACGTATGAGCAGTAAATATTCTATTGAACTCAATTCCAGCCTAGCCAATTACTTCCGAACCAGATTGCACGAAGCCGGTCAACAATCTGCCGTACCGCCCCAAGAGGATACGCTTTGCTATATCGGCAATATGCTGGCCCGCTTTGGCGATAGTGCAGAGCTTTTTTCTTATGATGAAGGGTATTTAGAATTAAGGCCCCTCGCCATGCTTTATAAGGATGCCCACGAGACCAACAATCACCGGGAGCGCTGCTTAATTCTCCGGCAACTGGGTGACATGGCCTTGTTCATTGGTGCTGTGTTTCCCGAAAATTACCAGCGCAGAGGTATTTTAAAGGACTATTTTGTAGGCATGGGCGGGGGTGCCTATGGCTATCTGTCGGAAAACAGCGCGGACAATCGTCATATTTATGCCGAGCTGGCAACGACCTTCACCAGGCTACTTGCGCTAATCGCTGAGGCTTGCACTAAGGAATCCATTTATGACCACAGTGATGTACTCGATCTTTATCAGCGCTGGCATAAAAGTCGCGACGTTAAAATAGCCGCACAATTGCAAGCGCTAGGCATTATGGTTGCTGACACTCGCCATATACATTAACAGGCGACGATCCCTAGCCGTGGATATTCAGGCCCTCATCGCCGCGATCCGGCGCGTCGTCGCTCCACCGCACAGAACCCGCCGGCCGATCTAACCAGCGCAGGACTTTTATAGGCTCCAGCCCCATGTGCATACTTGATGCTCGCCGATGGATTTGGGTATCTTCAACCGTGCGGCGAATCCGCAAGCGTAAATAGTCATTCCAGGTTGGACAACTAAACCGTTCTGACCAATGCTCGGGGTCTGCAATATCCCTAGATAGCGACCACGCATAGGCGCCGTTGCGAGATCTGACTTTTTGTTGCTCGCGCATTAGGCGGTAAAATTCTCGCGCCTTGTCCTCTGGTATACGATAGTGCAGCTCGATACTTATCGGTCCACTGCGACCGCTGATTGCCAATTTAACGTCGGGATCATTGCTCAGAGGTTCATCCAGTTCGGTTGATTCAGTCCGATCTGCAACTGGGAAAATAAGGCCTATGACCAACGATAATATAAGACCAGCAGCAGCGACCTCAAATGCCAGTACTAGGCCATAATCTCTTGCGACAATACCCCATAGCCATGAACCAATCGCGACGCCTAGGGTTATAGCAGCGCTAGACGTGGCAATGGCGCGGCCCATGACCCAGCGCGGTACAAAGAGCTGAACAAGGACGCTGATTGTTGTGGTAATCATCATCCACGCCATACCGGCACACATTAGAATGATGAAATCCACTACTAAGCTGCGACTGAATGCCAAACCTAAAATACTTGCCGCTACTACTGACGTACAAACTCGAAGGGTATTTTCATTACCAATTTTTGCCCGCATGGGATGCAATACAAAAATTCCGCACACCGCGCCAACGCCGAATGCGCCCAATAGCAAGCCGAAGGTACTGGCATTGCCACCGAGCAGGTCCTTGGCGATAAGTGGCATTAAAGATGGGAGCGCCGCGCCGATTAAACACAGCACAAAGACGCGACTAATTGCCCGACGCACTGGCTGCATATTCAAGACATAGCGAACCCCGGAATTAATCGATCGCAGCAGTTTTTCCGCTGGTAAGCGTGAGGTCTCTGGTTCCCGCTTCCAACGGCGCAGGGACTCTAGCATGGGTATAAAAGAAATCGCATTAACCGCAAACGCTGTTGTTGCGCCAAAGGCGACAACGATTAATCCACCGATTGCTGGGCCAACGCTGCGGGCGAGGTTATAGCTGATATTGTTTAGGGCAACGGCCTGGGGTATTAAGGCCTTTGGCACTAGCTCAGCAATAGATGCCCCTCGGGCTGGCGCTGATAAGGCGCCGCCAGTACCAACAAAAAAACACAAGCCCAACAATATCCACGGAGTGATGAGGCCGAGCATCGATACCAGCATCATTAGGGACGCGGCGACGAGTGATAGGAAAAAGAACAGCAATTGCACCTTGCGGCGATCATAGATATCGGCAATTGCACCAGCGGGCAAGGCAAACAAGGCCATTGGTAAGAAGCTTGCTGTTTGGACCAAGGCAACGTGATCGGCGGTAGAAATACTGGTCATTATCCACGCCGCCGCCACGGTTTGAATCAGGCTGCCAGCATTGGATATGGTGTTGCTAAACCACATATTGCGAAACAAGCTGTGCTTAAGCGGCGCAAAAATACCACCGCTTTCAGCCTTATCATTGTCCGCCGCAGTTACCATTAATATTCCGTATTTAAAGGCCAGTGCTGATATAAGGGCGGCGAAACATGACGCTCACCCATGGCTTACTCTACTGTTACCGATTTGGCCAAGTTCCGCGGCTGGTCGACGTCAGTTCCCTTTAAAATAGCGAC
>NZ_JBFJWS010000093.1:0-10756 GCF_041623545.1 Zhongshania sp.
CGAGTCAGAAACCAGCCACGAGCGTGATCAATTGCTTGAGACCTTGGTTGAAGGTCAAGAAGTTAAAGGTATCGTTAAGAACCTGACCGACTACGGTGCATTCGTAGACTTAGGCGGCATCGACGGCTTGTTGCACATCACCGATATGGCTTGGAAGCGTATTAAGCACCCAAGCGAGATCGTGAATGTTGGCGACGAAATTGACGTTCGTATTCTTAAGTTCGACCGTGAGCGCAACCGCGTATCACTAGGCCTGAAACAGCTTGGCGAAGATCCATGGGTGGCTATCAAAGGCCGTTACCCAGAGAATTCACGGGTTAAAGCCAAGGTTACTAATCTGACTGACTACGGCTGCTTCGCTGAAATCGAAGAAGGCGTTGAAGGTTTGGTTCACGTTTCAGAAATGGATTGGACCAACAAAAACATTCACCCCTCTAAAGTGGTTAATGTTGGCGACGAAGTAGAAGTGATGATCCTGGATATCGACGAAGAGCGTCGTCGTATTTCTCTGGGTATCAAACAGTGCCAGCAGAACCCATGGGATGCTTTCGGTGGCCAGTTCACTAAAGGCGACAAGATCAAAGGCGCTATCAAGTCGATCACTGACTTCGGTATCTTCATCGGTCTAGACGGTAACATCGACGGTCTGGTTCACTTGTCAGACATTTCTTGGAACGAAACTGGCGAAGAAGCCGTGCGTAAGTTCAAGAAAGGCGACGAGATCGAGACGGTAATTCTGTCTATCGATCCTGAGCGCGAGCGTATTTCTTTGGGCATTAAGCAGCTTGAAGACGACCCGTTCTCTAACTACGTTGCTGAAAACGACAAAGGCGCCATTGTAAATGGTGTTGTTAAAGAAGTAGACGCTAAAGCCGCTATCATCGTGTTGAGCGAAGAAGTGGAAGGTGTACTGAAAGCTTCTGAAATCAGCCGTGATAAAGTTGAAGATGCGCGTAACGTCCTGAAAGTGGGCGAGACCGTTGAAGTTAAGATTATCAGTGTTGACCGTAAGAATCGTGCAATGACCTTGTCTATTAAAGCCAAGGATGTTGACGACGAGAAAGAAGCAGTTAAGTCACTGCGTGAGAAAGAACCCGAAACGGCTGCTGCACCTGCAACCATCGGTGACTTGATCAAAGCTCAGATGGAAAACAAAGACTAAGGTCTGCGTGACGCGCACTTATTGCGATAAGTGCGCGTAACTATCTGGCTTATATGCAAAAAAATGCTAAGCTAGGCTTGAGTGTTGGCAACAACGGGAACAAGCAATGACCAAATCCGAGTTAATAGAGCTGATTGCAGAGCACCAGCCCCAGCTGTCTCACAAGGACATTGAGTTGGCGGTAAAGACCATGATTGAGCATATGTCTCAGGTTCTGGCATCTGGCGATCGTATTGAAATACGCGGCTTTGGCAGTTTTTCGCTGCATTATCGCGAACCCCGTATGGGGCGCAATCCTAAAACCGGTGATACAGTTGAGTTGCCTGGTAAATATGTTCCTCATTTCAAGCCTGGCAAAGAGTTGCGTGAGCGGGTTAACCTGAGTATTCAATCAGGCGCTTAGTTGCGGTATCTGCTGGCGTTATTTTTTAAGAAACGGTATGGTCTTTGACTATATCGTTTTTTTTTGTGTGGATGAAACTAGATGCGCCTCATAGGTTCGATATTAGTATTGTTGTTGTTGATCGTGGTCTTGGGTTTGGGCTTGCTTTTTACCCTAGAAAACGACGTGCTTGTGCCGCTCAATGTTCTCGTTGCAGAACTCCCTGCGCAGCGCTTGTCGACGTGGATTATTCTTGCCTTTTTTCTTGGTGGTATCAGCGGCTTGTTGGCGTCTTCTATTGCCATCTTGCGCTTGCAGGCCTCGCGGTTAAGCTTGCGGCGCCAATTGGCGGCCAAGCCCAGTAAGTCGGTAGTGGAGAGTAGCGGTACGGGTGTTTGAGCCTAAATGAACCGTGAAATTCTGCAATTTTTACTTTTTTTGTTTGCGGTGTCTGCGGGTTGGTTAGCCGGTTACTGGTTCCGCCCCCGTGTTGAAAGTAAAAATGCTGATGCCAGCAGTTCTTATTATAAAGGTCTTAATTACCTCCTCAGTGAGCAGCCAGATGCTGCGGTTATGACCGTAATTAATGATTTGCCTGTTAATTTAGAAACCCTTCCCACGCACTTGGCGCTGGGCAATTTAATGCGCAGCAAGGGCGAGGTCGATGGTGCTATCCGTGTCCATCAGAATTTATTGTCGCGCCCCAGTCTGCCCAGAGACAAGCTTCACCAGGTACACCTAGAATTGGCGCGGGATTATATTTCTGCGGGGGTCTTAGATCGCGCCGAGCGCTTATTGAAGGATGTTGTTGAGGAGTCGGAGGTGTTCCGCTCCGAAGCTTTGGAGCATTTGCAGCATATCTATCAGACCGAGCGGGAATGGGATCAGGCCATTGCAGTCGCGCTGCGTAGATTACCGCCGCGCAGCTGGCTTAAAAAGGCGCCGGTTGCCGGCCCAGAAGATCGCCGGGTTGAGTGCGCATTAAGTCATTTTTACTGCGAAAGAGCTCAGCAATTCCTTACAGAGCATAATTTTAAGGATGCCGTAGCGGCATTGCAAAGTGCCCGTCAGTTTGATCGTGACAATGTTCGAGCTTATTTATTGTCCGCGACGATCGCACTTAAACAGCATAAGCCGCAGCTAGCCTTGGACCTGCTGCATACGGTCGTTGATCGTCAAGCGGTGTTTGGTTCGGAGATTCTGCCGTTATTTCGCCAAGCCTTCGACGCCTTTGCTAGCCGCGAGGCTTATCTCGATGCTGTGCTTCATATCGCGAAGAGTACCGAAAGCTCAGCGTTTATCATCGAGGCCGCAACCTTGATCGAGGCAAAGGGTGATACCGATTCTACCCACAAATATTTATTGGATAGCACCCGTCAACGTCCTACCCTCAGTCTGCTTGCCAAGCTACTTGAGCAGCCGGGTGGGGGAGGCGGCGATGCTCTCGAGCTAGTTCAGGAGGTCTTGCAGAAGTTGCGAGCCGAACGTCCAGCCTACCGCTGTCGACAGTGCGGTTTTTCTGGGCGAAAGTTGCACTGGTTGTGTCCCAGCTGTGAACAGTGGGGTACCATAACGCCCATTCGAGGCATCCAGGGTGATTAAACCAATACTATGAGTCCAAAAACACCACTTTCTCCAGTCATTGTGGCTTTAGATTTTGCCGTGCGCGCTGAGCTAGATACCTTGGTTGATCAATTAGATCCCAGTCTGTGCCGCCTTAAAGTCGGTAAAGAGCTATTTACTTTGTTTGGTCCCGAGATTGTAAGAAGTTTGCAGCAGCGCGGTTTCGACGTTTTTCTCGACTTAAAATTTCACGACATCCCAAATACGACGGCCGCTGCTGTCGCCGCCGCTGCTGAACTGGGCGTGTGGATGGTGAATGTCCACGCCAGCGGTGGGGCAAGAATGATGTCTGCCGCGAAGAGTGCCTTGCTGCCCTATGGTAAAGATGCGCCCTTGCTGATTGCGGTGACGGTTTTAACATCGATGCACAGTGATGAGTTAGCGGCAATCGGTGTCGCTGGTGATGCGCCAGGGCAAGTCTCTCGGCTGGCTGCATTAACGGCGGATTGCGGTTTAGACGGCGTAGTGTGCTCTGCGCAGGAAACGCCAATACTGCGGAAGGCGAGTGCCGATGACTTCTTGCTGGTTACACCGGGAATACGTCCGGCGGGCAGTGCCCTCGGTGATCAGCAGCGGGTGGCGACCCCAGCCGCAGCCATGACTATGGGTAGTAGTTATTTAGTCATTGGCCGCCCGATTACCCGCAGTGCTGATCCTCTCGCGGCGCTAAAAGAAATCAATCACTCTTTGGGCTATTGAAAACGCAGACGTTTTGTACAGTAGCCGATTCAAAAATAAGGAAATAATTGTGGCTTATATTGATGTGTTTAACGGTGATGCCGATGGTTTGTGTTCACTGGTTCAGTTGCGTAATGCCAATCCAGTTGCGAGTCGCCTGGTCACCGGCGTAAAGCGCGATATTGATTTATTGGCTAGGGTAACAGCTGGGGAAGGTGATCAGCTCACGGTGCTGGACGTGTCGCTAGATAAGAACCGCGCTGGATTAGAAGCCGCGTTGGCGGCGGGCGCCGAAGTCACCTATGTCGACCATCATTTTGCGGGGGATATTCCCCAGCACTCTAAACTAACTGCACATATCAATACCGCACCGGACGTGTGCACCAGTTTGCTGGTGAATGGCATCTTAAAAGGCCAGTTTGCGGAGTGGGCGGTGGTTGGTGCCTTTGGTGATAATTTGCGTAACAGTGCGCTTGCTGTGGCCAAGCCTCTAGGTCTCACTGCTGGGGAGTTAGTGCAGCTAGAGAATCTCGGTATTTACTTAAATTACAACGGCTACGGCGCGAGTATCGAGGATTTACACTTTGACCCTGAGGCGCTTTACCGAAGTATCGCACCATTCGCCAGTCCTCGGGCTTTTATGGTCGATGCCAAAGACACTTTTTCGCAATTAGAAGAAGGGTATAAAAACGATATGCGTGCTGCCAGTGAATTGCCTGCGGCGCACAGCGATGAGGTTACAGCGGTATTTATACTACCGGACGAGCGCTGGGCGCGTCGTGTGAGTGGCGTGTATAGCAATGATTTGGCGAATGATTCACCCGATCGTGCTCACGCAGTACTCACTGAAAAGCAAGATGGTAATTATCTCGTCAGTATCCGGGCACCGTTAAATAATAAGCGCGGTGCTGATGAATTTTGCCGTCAGTTCCCCACCGGCGGTGGACGAGCGGCGGCGGCGGGAATAAACGATTTACCTGCGACCAGCCTCGATAATTTTATCGAGGGTTTCCAGCAGTTTTACGGAAATATGTAATTAATGATGTTCACCGTTGATGCATGGATCGCTCTGATTGTTATTGTCGGGTGCTTATTGGCTTTGATCTTTAGCCGTCGGCCACCCGATATGATTTTATGCGGCGGTGTCGTGATTTTGTTGCTGTTAGGTGTCCTGTCGCCAAAAGAAGCCTTGGCTGGCATGTCTAACGAGGGGATGGTTACGGTCGGCGTGCTGTTTATAGTCGCCCAGGCGCTCTCTGAAACCGGGGTGGTTAGCTGGATTTCCCACAGTATGTTGGGGCGGCCGAAGTCCGCGCGAGTTGCCCAGTTACGTTTAATGGCGCCTGTGGCAGCTTTTAGCACTATTCTCAATAATACCCCCGTTGTGGCGATGATGATTCCTGCGGTGCGGGATTGGGCGAAGCGTAATAATTTACCTGTTTCCCAGCTAATGATTCCCCTGAGTTACGCTGCGATTGTTGGTGGTACTTGCACTTTGATTGGTACCAGTACCAATCTAGTAGTGAACGGTATGTTGCTGCACTCGTTGCCAGATCAAGCGCTAGGCATGTTTGATCTTGCTTGGGTCGGCGTGCCCTGTGTTCTCTTGGTGATTGGCTTTACGATTTTAACAAGTCGGCGCTTGCTTCCCTTTAAAGTTGGCAAGGCTGAGCGCTTTGGTGACACCCGTCAATATATTGTTGAGATGATGGTGGACGACAGCAGCCCGATGGTCGGACAGTCGATTGAAGAAGCTGGATTGCGGCAATTACCGGCGATGTTCCTTATTGAGATTGTGCGCGACGAACGTTTGATGACCGTGGTGTCACCCAAAGAAATTCTCATGGCGGGTGACCGCTTGATCTTTGCCGGTGATGTCCGCTCAGTGGTGGACCTAAAAAACTTTCATGGCCTGCGTTTAGCTGAGGATCAAGCGTTTAAACTGGGTGAAAATAATTTGTCGCGCTGCCTGGCCGAGGTAGTGATATCGCCAAATTTCCCCCATCTAGGTCGCATGGTTCGAGATATGAAGTTTCGGAACAATTACGGCGCGGCGATTATCGCCATTTCCCGCAATGGTGAGCAGCTAAAGGGCCGTATCGGTGACGTAGAGCTTGAACCAGGTGATACTCTCTTGCTCGAGGCTTATGAGGACTTTGTCCCTAATCAGCGCTATTCGCGGGATTTTTTGCTGGTCAGTGAAATAGAAAACTCTCGCCCAGTTCGTCATGAGCATCGATTTCGCGCGGGCTTTATTATGGTTGCGATGGTGATTGTGGTTGCCGCTGGCTGGTTGTCGATGTTGAAGGCGGCATTTCTCGCTGCAGGATTATTGGTAGCCACCCGTTGTATTCGGGCGGCAGATGCGCAGCGAAGTGTGGATTGGCAGATATTGTTGGTCATAGCGGCCTCAATCGCGCTAGGTGGCTCGCTCGAGTCGACTGGCGCAGCTGCAGTGATTGCTGGTCAAATCGTTGGCTTGGCTGCGGGCTCGCCGATGGCTACATTAGTCGCCATTTTTGTTGTGACGACATTGTTTTCTGCGGTAATTTCAAACTTAGCTGCAGCAGTGATTGTTTTCCCTATTGCATTAGCGGCGAGTCAGCAACTTGATGTTAGTATGCTGCCTTTTGCGGTCACGCTAATGATGGCCGCCTCGGCAAGTTTTGCGACACCCATTGGCTACCAGACCAATCTCATGGTCTACGGCCCAGGGGATTACCGCTTTAGCGACTTTTTTAAGCTTGGTGTTCCGCTTACGGTATTGGTTGGGGTGACGACCATTCTGATCGTACCCTTGGTGTGGCCGTTTTAAAGTCGCTGAGCTTGCCTTAGTCGCAGCGTAGCTCTGCCAGTTGCATCACTTGATTGCGCTTGCGGAGTAGGGCTTGGTCAGCAATAACGACAGTTGTACGCTGAGCAGCGAAACCGTTCTCCGCTAAAAACTGGCAAACGCCCTTGGCATAGCTTTTCGCGTTCGTTTTTTCTTGGTTAACCGCAATGAGTAAGGCGTCGTGCCGAATCCACATCGCGTCAACTGGCGATTTGTTCGCCGCGCTTTCAATGGCCCGTTCAATTTTTTTGTGGGCGTTGCTGAAATCGGAGCTGGCCTGAGCGGGCAGGGCTGCTGCGACATAGCTTAACAGCGCTATCACCATAGTTGCGCTGAGAAGGGTATTTGTAGATTTCCGCGGGTATATAATTCGCATTAATTCACAACGATAACAATAGTGGGTTGCTGTGAGTATAGCCCAGTCACCAAGGAAGTGGGTAAGCCGAAAGCTAAAATGGCCTAATGTTACGCGGTCTAATATGGGCTAATGGTCACCGCCAGTCACATAGCCGTTCGTGTAGGAAGATCCGCGCCGAATAATCTCTAATACATTGATTTGAAAAATTGTGTCGTTATACTGATGCTGCTTAACTGACAATAAAAATAAATGATCGCTCGGAGTTCTTATGGTTAACCGCTGTACTTCCGTATTCATTAATGGCGCCTGTTTCAGTGTTTTGCTGACATTGTCACCGATGCTGCACAGCGCTGTATTAGAAGAAGTTATTGTTACGGCGCAGTTGCGTGAGCAAAGCCTTCAGGATGTGCCTGTTTCGGTTAGCGCAATATCTGGCGAGAAGATGATGGAGGCAGGGCTCAATAAGATTCAGGATCTCCAGGCTTATGTGCCAAACCTCACTATGTCGGAGAACGGCATTGGTACGGCTATTTATATTCGTGGCATAGGCTCTGGTATCAATCAGGGTTTTGAGCAGTCAGTTGGCATGTATGTCGATGGTGTTTACTACGGTCGAGCTCAGCTTGCTCGTGCACCTTTTCTTGACCTTGCGCGCGTCGAGGTATTGCGCGGGCCGCAGAATATACTTTATGGCAAGAACAGTATCGCCGGTGCAATTAGTATTATCACCGCTCGCCCCAGTGATGAGTTTGAGGGCATGGTGTCGGGAGTGTATGAGCCGAAGCATGATGAGCAGGTTTTTGATCTAACTTTGTCAGGGCCGGTTTCCGATACCGTCGGTTTACGCTTTTCCGCGCGAAAACGGGAATTTGGTGGCTTTGTAGAAAACCTGACTTTAGGCCGCGATGAGCCCCGTAGCGAAGAAGAAACATTGCGCCTGAAGTTAGTGTGGGACGCCGCCGACGACCTAAGCGTTACTTTGAAGGGGGAGCTTGGTTCTTTCGACGTCCTCGGTCGGCAAGTAGAAATAATTGATGACGGTGCGTCGAGCAGCTCTAACCCGCTATTTACTGGGCGGACTTACGCCGAGATCACTGACGATACCCAAGTACCGGGCGTATTGAATATCGATAGCCACGACTCGGTGCGTAATAACTATCAAGATTTCAAGCGCTCCTCCAATGGGGATTACAGCTTCAATGACACTCTGAACCTTACCTTGAGCGCCGATTGGCTGCGTGACGAACATATGTTTACCGCCACTACCGCCTATGTTGCCTACGAGTATGATGATCTTTGTGATTGTGATTTCACCGCAGCGGAAGGTTTTAAATTGGTGTTGAAGGAAGAGTACAAGCAGATTAGTCAGGAGTTTCGCTGGATGTCGCCAGTGGGCCGAGACTGGGAATTTATTGCTGGCTTATATTTTCAGAAAAATGAGCTGTATTTCTTCGACAGTATTATTGTCGACTCCGACCTAATCGTGCAGTTACTAAATGCTGCTGACGGGACAGAGGGTGGTGCGCGGGGCGATCGCGACCCCAATCCTTTGGCAACGTCACCGGAGGAGATTGCAGGTATTGGTGATGCAGGTAATGCGATTGCCAATTTGACCTCGCCGCGTGATTTTAATAGTGATTCACTGCTGGGCTCGGGCTTTATGCAGGCTACATGGAATATGCGTGAGGATCTGCGCTTAACATTTGGCGGCCGCTATTCCTACGAGAAGAAATCCGGCAGCCGCAAGTTTCGCTTTGGTTACCTAGACTACAGCGAGCGTCCCTTTGGTGAGACTGATACTGTTGCCGCAATTAGCTTTGCGGCCGAACGCCATGATTTGCAGGGCAAGCGTCAGGAGTCTCAATTATCGCCGTTGGTTAATCTGCAGTTCGATTTTACTCCGGAAATAATGAGCTATTTTACATGGAGCAGAGGTTTTAAATCCGGCGGATTTGACGCGCGTTCCAATGCCTCACCGAGCGCTGATCCGGTGCCCCAAAACCCTAACGCGCCTGCCGATGTTAGCCCGCGGCCAGTGTTGATTGGTACCTTCGAATACGAGGAGGAGGAGGCCGAAAGTATTGAGGTGGGTGCGAAAATGTCGCTGTTTGACGGCGCGGCCGAGCTTAATATTGCCCTGTTTAATACGCGGTACGACAATCTTCAAGTCAGCGTTTTCGACGGGACCTTGGGGTTTAATGTGGGGAACGCGGCTAGTGCGATCACTCAGGGAGCGGAGTTGGATGGCCGCTGGCAAATTACCGAATCACTCATGTTGGCCGGAGCCTTGGCATTTTTAGACTTTGAGTTTAAAGATTATCAAAATGGCCAGTGCCTCGCTGGTCAGACGCCGACAGCGGCAGATGGTGTTAATTGTGATTACACCGGAAAGACGAATCAATATGTCGCCGATTGGGCTGGGAACGTCCTCCTAGCGTGGCAAGCACCGCTGACCGGCACGCTGGGCATTGGTGTGAGTTTAGATGCTATTTTTACCGATGATTACAATCCCTCGCAGAATCTTGATCCCATGGTTGATCAAGACGGGTATGTGAAGTGGAATGGCCGTGTTGGCATTGGTGCATTGGACAAAACCTGGGATGTTGCCTTGGTAGGCAAAAACCTGACGAACGAGACCATCATCACATACGCGAATGACACGCCTACGTCATACACGATCTTCGGGTCAAAAGGGCATTACGCCTTTTTGGAGGCGCCGCGGAGTATTGCTTTGCAGGCGAATTATCATTGGTAAGAAAGTGCTCTGGGCTTGGTCTAATGGTTGCTCTCAGCCAGTAAATATACCGCTAGCACTAACGACCGCTAGCCCTAGTAATAGGGTCCAGATACCAACGGCAAGTAAATCGAAAGTAATATATTTCAAAAAATTGTATCCACTTATGCCGGTTACGAGCGGAACGATGCTTCGTATGGCGGGGATTATTCGGCCGATTAAAATTGCTCCCCAGCCGTAGCGGCGCAGCAAGGCTTCGGTTCGCTCAATGTGACGTCGATATCGCGCGGCAAATTTGCTTGTGTGAAATGCCGGGCCGATCCAGCGACCAAGCCAATAGCCGCTTTGGTCACCTATGAGGGCGCCAGTAAACGCGAGAACGAGTATTGCTTCGATGGAAATCAGTTGTTGCGTATACAAAAAAATAGCGACTGATAGCAGTAGCGCACCTGAAATAAATAGGCCTACCCCAACTAAAGCCTCAAAGCAGGCGAGGCCAATCACCAAGTAGTGAGCATAACTCGGGTTGTCGGCTATCCATTTGAGAAACGCGTCCAAGGTACTCCCCTGTATCGATAGTCATTCAGTGTGCACTGTGTGGGTTTTACTCACAAGCAGCCGCGCTAGAGGGTGATGTAATGTTCTTGAATTGGATACGACGCCGTCGTGAATTTGGATGATCTCAATTCTGGCTGCTACTTAAGCAGTAATGATCAGATCTGATGCGACTGATTAATTTGCAGCGGATTTCATTGAGTATTAAATGTTCATTGTGTGCAGGCAGTATTGAATGGTTGTTGAGTGCTTATTGTTAGAGTCTGAGAAGTTCAGCTGCCCTGAAAGCAAAAAAGGGCCTACCTTTCGGTAAGCCCTTTATTTGTTTGGCTCCGCCTGCTGGGCTCGAACCAGCGACCCAATGATTAACAGTCATTTGCTCTACCAACTGAGCTAAGGCGGATCAGCTTCAACAGCTGAGGACGCGCATA
>NZ_JBFJWS010000094.1:0-10743 GCF_041623545.1 Zhongshania sp.
ATTGAACAAGTCAGCAACGAGTCCGTAATCCGCAACCTGGAAGATCGGCGCGTCTTCGTCTTTGTTGATAGCAACAATGACTTTAGAGTCTTTCATACCAGCCAAATGCTGGATCGCGCCAGAAATACCGATGGCAATGTATAAGTCTGGAGCAACGATTTTACCCGTCTGACCTACCTGCATATCGTTCGGTACGAAGCCTGCATCGACTGCGGCACGTGAAGCACCAACTGCAGCGCCAAGCTTATCTGCGAGCGCGTACAGCATGGCAAAGTTATCGCCATTCTGCATGCCGCGACCACCAGAAACCACAATGCTTGCTGCGGTCAAATCTGGACGGTCACTTTTTGCAACTTCTTCGCGAACATAGCTAGAAGTGCCGGCATCGTGAGCACTGGCAACCGCTTCAACCGTTGCGCTGCCACCTTCCGCTGCAACAGCATCAAAAGCAGTGGTACGCACGGTGATCACCTTAATGGCATCAGATGATTGTACAGTCGCAATAACGTTACCCGCGTAGATTGGACGCTTGAATGTGTCGGCGCTTTCCACGGTGATGATTTCTGAGATCTGAGCAACATCCAGCAACGCGGCTGCACGTGGCAAGGTGTTTTTGCCAGACGTTGAGGCAGGCGCCAGAATGTGGGTGTAATCTTTGCCCAGTTCAGCAACGAGCAAGCTAACGTTTTCAGCAAGCTGATGCCCATAAGCCGCATTGTCGGCCACTAGCACTTTGCTAACGCCTTCAATTTTCGCAGCAGCTTCTGCAGCTGCGCCGCAGGCTTCGCCGGCAACCAGTACAACAATATCGCCACCGATAGCTTTCGCTGCGGCAACAGTATTCAGCGTAGCGCCTTTAATTGAGGCATTATCATGTTCTGCAAGAATTAAAATACTCATCAGATTACCTTCGCCTCGTTTTTCAGCTTCTCAACAAGTTCAGCGACATCCGCAACCTTAATACCGGCTTTACGCTCAGCAGGCGGCTCTACTTTTAAAGTAGTGACGCGAGGAGTAACTTCAACGCCCAGCTCTTCAGGTGTCAGCACATCCATTGGCTTTTTCTTTGCCTTCATGATGTTCGGCAATGAAGCGTAACGGGGCTCATTCAAGCGCAAATCGGTAGTCACGACCGCAGGTAGAGACAGTTTAACGACCTGTGAACCGGTATCGACTTCACGGGTTACTGTAACGCTGTCGCCTTCAACAACGACTTCGGAAGCAAAAGTACCCTGTGACATGCCTGTGAGGGCTGCCAACATTTGACCAGTTTGGTTGTTATCGCCATCGATAGCTTGCTTACCAAGAATAACCATTTTAGGCTGTTCTTTATCACAAACGGCTTTCAGCAATTTGGCGATAGCTAAGGGCTGAACTTCTACGTCAGTTTCTACCAGAATACCGCGATCAGCACCTAGCGCCAGCGCCGTGCGAATTTGCTCCTGACTGACTTTTGCGCCAATAGAAACGGCAACAATCTCAGTCACGACGCCTTTTTCTTTCAGGCGAACAGCTTCTTCAATCGCAATTTCACAAAATGGGTTTATGGCCATTTTGACATTATTCAGATCAACGCCAGTGCCGTCCGATTTCGGACGCACTTTTACGTTGTAGTCAACTACTCGTTTGACAGCAACCAGAACCTTCATGGATTCCCCAGTACACGCGTAAATGGAATGAAATGGCTATTGTCCCTACGCAGCGAATCTGTATTTAGATTCAAGCAGACAATGCCTCGGTAAAAAGCGCGGTTATATTGACGTGTCTTAGCGCTAAGGTCAATAAAAGCGAGGTATTCACAGCGCAAATATTGGCTATAGGGCAATCGCCGGCCGCAGGAATTAATTTACGCAAGCAATTGTTATTAAATGGGTTTTTAAATACTGCTAAAATCAAATGCGGTCAAAAGAAATGGAATAAAACTCCGCTTAAAGTAGCCTTTTCAGGCCCTAAGTTTTATAATTCTCGGCTTTAATCAGCCGTAAACCGCCCATTTAGAGGGCAATGCTACTCAGCATACATAGGAGAAAGTCTGTGGAACGCGAATCAATGGAATTTGATGTCCTAATCGTTGGGGCTGGCCCCGCCGGATTAGCGGCAGCATGTAAAATCCGTCAATTAAGCGAAAGCAGCGGCAAAGACATCAGTGTCTGTGTTGTTGAAAAAGGCTCTGAGGTTGGTGCCCACATTCTCTCTGGCGCGGTGTTTGAACCCAGCGCTTTGAACGAACTCTTTCCAGACTGGAAAGAAAAAGGCGCCCCGCTGAATACCCCCGTCACCGGCGACGACATTTATTACATGACCAGCGCTGAAAAGGCGATCAAGGTACCCGGCTTCGCCGTGCCCAAAACCATGCACAACGAAGGCAACTATATTATAAGTCTTGGTAATTTGTGCCGCTGGATGGCTGAGCAAGCAGAGGGTATGGGTGCAGAAATTTACCCTGGCTTTGCGGCCGCAGATATTTTGTTTAACGAAGACGGCAGCGTAAAAGGCGTCGTGACAGGCGACATGGGCATTGCCGCTGATGGCAGCCAAAAAGACAGCTATATGCCGGGCATGGAGTTACATGCCAAGTACACCTTGTTTGCAGAGGGCTGTCGCGGCCACCTCGGCAAACGCCTGATGGAAAAATTTGACCTGAACGCAGGCAAAGATCCTCAGCACTATGGTATTGGTATTAAAGAGCTGTGGAAAATTGACCCCGCCAAGCACGAAGAAGGCAAGGTTATGCACGCTGCGGGCTGGCCGCTGGCTGAAAATGGCGCCGCCGGTGGTAGCTTCCTCTACCACATTGAAGACAATCAAGTATCGATTGGTCTGATTACCGATCTTTGCTACGACAACCCTTATTTGTCGCCTTTTGAAGAATTTCAGCGCTTCAAAAAGCACCCCACCGTTATGCAATACCTCGAAGGCGGCGAACGTATCTCATACGGCGCCCGCGCAATCGCCAAAGGTGGTTTACAATCGCTGCCTAAAATGACCTTTCCAGGCGGCCTATTGATTGGCTGTGATGCTGGTACGCTGAACTTTGCCAAGATCAAAGGCAGCCACACAGCGATGAAATCAGGCATGATCGCGGCTGAAGTCGTACACAAGGCCATCACTGAAAACGAGGCGACTGGTCAGGAGCTGAGCGAATACACTACAGCCTTTGAGAACTCGTCCGTTTACAAAGAGCTGCATGATCAGCGTAATTTTGGACCAGCCCAGCACAAATGGGGTAACTTCTTGGGCTCTGCCTACGCCTTTGTTGACCTAAACCTATTCAACGGTAAATTGCCGTGGACATTGGGCGACGATCACCCTGATCACGCAGAGATGAAGCCGGCAGCCGAGTGCAAAAAGATTACTTATCCCAAGCCGGATAATAAAATCACCTTTGATCGCCTGACGTCGGTCTTTTTATCCAATACTAATCACGAGGAAGATCAGCCCTGTCACCTAACATTGAAGGATCCTGAACTACCTATTCGCGACAACCTCCCGAAATACGCAGAGCCAGCGCAGCGCTACTGCCCTGCCGGCGTGTATGAAGTTGTTGAGGATGCAGAAGGCACACCTAAGTTCCAGATCAACGGCCAGAACTGTGTTCACTGCAAAACCTGTGATATTAAAGATCCGGCGCAAAATATTATTTGGGTAACACCAGAAGGCCTCGGCGGCCCCAACTACCCAAATATGTAAACGTGTAGATAGCAAAAAGGGCAGCTTCCGCTGCCCTTTTTTGTGATCGCTACCTTGTCCAGCAAAAAGTGTCCAGCAAGAAGTTTACCGCGCTTTTCCTAAGACAAAAGATTCACCACCCGCCTCCAAGATGATCGAACTACCGTCAATTTGTGCGACATCTACCATCCGGTAAAAACATGCCCTACTCACACGCGCAGCAAGCCCGTGGCGGGTCAGAACCGAGGGCTGAGGCTCATCACTGCCAGCTGAAGAAGCAACGTTCAAAGGATGCTCCGCCCCCAATTCAAACCACGTATCCACATTGGTTTTAACAACAATGCGCTGAGGCTTAAGACTTGAATCGTGTTCAAAATCAGTAATGACTAACGGTAGATCCTCTACACGAATTCGCCATTTTTCAACGGGGGTAACTAAATAGTAGTCCCCGTCGTCCTCGCGGCGCAAAATTGACGCGAATAATTTAACGAGCTCATGGCGCTTGATCTCACCGCCCTCATGAATCCAGCGCCCATCGGCTTTAATAACAATATCAATATCACCACTTAATTCCGGATGCCAGCGCTCAATAGGTGGCGCGCCACGCTGATCTTTAAGCAGTGCTTGTATATCGTCCAAGCCGGTCATTTAAGGCACTCTCATCTATTTACATCGATTACCATTTAATTAAGCGCACATTGATTACACCTTCAATCGCGCTTATTTGTTCAAGTAATCCTGAGGAGACTTCACTACCCAAATCTATAAGATTGTAGGCAATTTCGTCACGGCTTTTGTTCAGCATATCTACGACGTTAATGTCTGCATCGGCAAGTATACCCAAGACACTACCCAGAATTTTAGGTACGTTATGATTAGCAATTGCTAAACGACACTGGCCACTGCGATCGAGTTGTAAGTTAGGAAAATTCACCGAATTTTTGATATTGCCATTTATCAGGAAGTCATTTAATTGGTCGGCAACCATAATTGCACAGTTTTCTTCCGCTTCATCGGTACTTGCGCCGATATGCGGCATTAAAATCACATCGCCACGCCCAATTAATGCCGGTACCGGAAAGTCAGTAATAAACTGGCGTAAACTACCGTTATCCAGCGCTCGGATGACAGCGCTTACGTCGACAATTTCTTCACGGGCAAAATTAAGCAGGCAGCAGCCAGGTTTACAGGCCGCTAATAAATCACTGTTTACCAAGCCACGAGTGGAATCAAAGACCGGTAAATGCAAAGTAATAAAGTCAGCGCGAGCGAATAAACTGCTCAAGTTATCCATTTTCTTTACCGAACTCGGCAAGCGCCAAGCCGCATCTACGGACAAGGCTGGGTCGTAGCCAATAACCTCCATACCCAAACTCAGTGCAGCATTGGCGATCATAGAGCCAATTGCGCCCAAGCCAACGACGCCAAGTGTGCGGCCGGCGAGCTCATTGCCTTTAAAGCGCTTTTTTTCTTTTTCCAGTAGTTTGGCCATCTCGGCGGCGTCGCTCATATGCCCCAAACTATTTACATAGGATATGCCAGGTAAAATCCCACGTGAGCCAAGGGCCAAGCCAGCAATAACGAGCTCTTTAACTGCATTGGCATTTGCGCCAGGGCTGTTAAACACTGGAATACCCCGCTCAGTGCAAGCTGGGACGGGAATGTTATTGGTACCAGCACCCGCTCTAGCAATAGCCTTAACGCTCGGCGCGATTTCGGCAACTTGGAGTTTATGACTGCGTAATAAAATCGCGTCTGGCGCGGGTAGTTCCGTCGCCAATTCGTAATTATCATTGGGCAAACGGCTTAAGCCCTTTTCGGAAATCTGGTTTAGCGTTAGTACTTTGTACAAGTTCTACTCCTAATTATTTTAGCCGATATGACGGCGACGCTCGCCTGACGGTGCGGGGCCTTGATTAAATGCATCCTCAGCACTTTGCTCAGATTGAGCACCTAACGGCACGCTGTGGAAAAACTTTAACGCGCTTATGTGTCCGTTCATGCTTAAGCCGGCGGTGTACTCGGCATTTTGACCGAGTAATCGAAAATCCCACGACTCAGCATCAGGCCCGACGAACTCACAGAACTCGCCATCGTCGCCAAGGACTACGGAAAAGTCATGCAGTGGGATTGACAGGCCTTCACCGCGAGCTTTGATATAAGCTTCTTTCAAAGTCCAATAGCGGTAGAAATAATCGAGTTGCTGGGCTTCATCACGACTTTTCAGTGCTTGTAATTCAAGTGCTGAAAAATAATCTTCGGCAACATCCAGGATTCCGGGGTTTTCCGCGCGGCACTCGGCGTCGACACCGATGGCGTCGTCACGCGTGACAACGCACACAGTTAGGCCGCTGGTGTGGGCCGTATTGAATTGGATAATTGATGAAACACTCGAATTACTCAGCTCGGGTTTACCGAAATCATTTACTTGAAATTCGATCTCTTGCGGTGAAAGCTCACAATACTCAGCCAGCACCGTGCGCAAAAGTGCACGGCTTACCAAGTAGTCCCAGCCATTATCGACATGTTTAAGCTGCTGATACTGCAATACCTCAGCTTGAGAGAGCATTTCTTCGTAGTTTTTCTGCGCAGACTTCAGGCGATTGTCATTGGTGAAACTAAACCAAACATCGACAACCCCCCGATTCAGCGAACGTCGTAAAGCGGGAGTCATTATTTTTATGTATCCAGTTAATCAGCCCCGACCACCATCACAATGGTCGGAACCTAAATCAATTAATCTTAATTTTGGCGCTTTTCCACAAGCCATTAAAGTACGCGGAAAAGTCTTGAGAAGACCTGCTTCGTACCGTGTTATTTTCCGCTTCTTTAAGCTGGGCCACATCCAGCGCAGCTTGACTGCCATAATTCACATCGAGCAACTGTACGACAACCCGATCACCATTTTGTAGTCGCAAAACACTCACGCTAGGCTGTGTTTCCGGCCGTGCCATGGCAAAAGCTTTGTTACGAATTTGCGCCTCGACGGAAATATCGCCTCGCTTGCCTGCAGCAATAGCACTCCAAGTCAGTTTCTCAGCCTTTGCAACGTCCTCCGCGCGCTTACCCGCAACCAGCTCTGCTTGAATTGCCTTGGCCTTGGTTTCGGCCGCCAGCTCTGCCTTACGCTGTTCAAGCTTGCTAATGATTTTTGCGCGTACGTCAGCAAGAGGCAGCGTTTCCGGCGCCTTGTACTCTTCGACATGAATCACCGCAAAGTGTTCCGGCGTCAATTCAAAGACTTCACTATTTAGGCCCTTGGTGCGCAACTCCGGATTAAACGCGGCGGACTTCAAACTCGCGTAGGCAAATAAACCACTGTCGTCAGACTGTGTTTGCCATTCGCTTTGCTTTACAGCTAGGCCTAGCTCTTTGGCCGGCATGCTCAGGTTTTCTGCGTTAAATACTAAGTCACGTAAATCTTCTACCGCACCGATTAAGCGCGGCATCGCGGCTTGACGACGAAGACGCTCAGTAATTTCTAAACGAGCACTGTCCAGTGTTGGCACATCGGGCTGGCGGACACTCAACAATTTGATTAAGTGTAATCCGGCCTCAGTTTCAACAACCTGGGAAACTTCGCCATCTTTCAGTGCCGCTAAAGCCTCTTCGAATTCCGCAGGGAAACTATCACCGCTGCTAAAGCCGAGGACGCCGCCATCAGCTGCAGAGCCTGCATCGCCGGAGTATTTGCGAGCTTGCTCGGCAAAGTCGCCACCCTTAAGTAAGGTTTGGCGAATTTCTTCAAGCTGCGATGATGCCTGTTCACGACTAGTATCGTCATTGATTTCGATCAATATATGCGCTGCTTCGCGCTCAACTTGCGCGTTACTGGCCTCGATAAGGCGCTGATATTCCGCAATAACTTGATCTTCGGATACCGGTTCAAAAAAGTCCTCTTCGGATAACTCTACGTAAGAATACCGAACCGCTGCCTCACTCTGAAACTGATTGGTATTCTCTTGGTAATACGCTTCAATTTCTTGATCGCTGACTTTAACACTGTCGCGGTAAGGCGCTTGCGCAATGGTGATAAAGTGATAATCACGCATTTCATGGAGCAAGCCAATCGCCCGCGACAATTCCGGCCCGGCGACAAAAGCAGAGCCGGCAACCGCACTGGATAACTGTTGAATAGTCAGGTCAGAACGAAGTAATTGCTTGAAGAAGGCACTGCTGTAGCCCTGGAGCCGTAGCACTTGCTCGTAGCGAGCTTGGGAAAAGCGTCCGTCTTCTTGGAACTGTGGCATTTCTGCAATTGTCGCATGCAGTTGCGCCGTCGAAATCTCGATACCGGCTTCCGCTGCTGCTTGCAGCAATAATTGCTGTTTAATTAATGTGTTCAATGCTGGCTTACGCAAGATTGCGTCATCTAACATGGCTGGGTCGATCTGGTCGCCCATCATGCCCAGTAATCGACGCTTCTGGAGACTGATTGCTTGCTGCAATTCACCCTCAGATATTTTCTCTCCATTAACGACAGCAGCGGGCACTTGGCCTGAGCCTCCAAACAAACTATCGATCCCAAATAGTGCAAACGGCACGATGATGAGTGCGATAATAAACTTGGCCGCCGTTCCTTGAATGTTATTGCGAATATTTTGCAGCATTGACGCGAATCCGACTCTGAGTCATAAAAAAAAGCGCACCTCTCGATGCGCCTTCTGTAAGAGGTTTTAACCCCTATAGCGACTTCCCAACACCGTGGGAATGGCTATATCCCTTAGTTACAGGCGTCTTTCAACGCTTTACCTGCTTTGAAACTTGGGATTTTAGCAGCTGAAATTTCGATTGGCGCACCAGTTTGTGGGTTGCGGCCAGTGCGAGCTGCACGGTCTTTAACGCTAAATGTACCAAAACCGACAAGCGATACAGAATCATCTGACTTTAATGCATTGGTAATGGCTTCTACCGTAGCATCCAGCGCGCGACCAGCGGCTGCCTTGGACAGGTCTGCAGATTCTGCAATAGCGTCGATTAGCTCAGATTTATTCACTTATTCTTCCCCTTCAAATTGTTATAAAAAAAATTTTAAAAGTGTCACTGCTGGCAGTCACATACCAGCGCAAGGGCAGTGACGGCCGCATGCGCAAAGAGTGGGATTTATACCAACTGCGCCCTGCATGGTCAAGGAATCTCTGCGGCTAGTGCGCGTTTGCGCGCGCTTCGCCTAAGATATCGTCATTTCCATCTACACTTTTGTGGTTATCGTCAATACCTGCCAAATAAGCTTCGTCAGAAATCTCTTTTGGAATACTTTCCAGTGCGATATTCAGCACTTCATCAATCCATTTGACGGGGCGTATTTCCAAGTCAGCCTTAATGTTTTCAGGTATTTCTTTAAGGTCCCTCTCGTTCTCGGACGGGATTATAACGGTTTTTATACCGCCGCGGTGCGCCGCGAGAAGTTTTTCTTTCAAACCGCCAATCGCTAAGACTTGCCCGCGCAATGTAATCTCGCCCGTCATCGCCACATCCGACCGGACTGGGATGCCAGTTATAACCGACACTAGCGCGGTACACATACCCACACCCGCCGACGGACCGTCTTTAGGCGTCGCACCTTCCGGCATGTGGATATGGATATCGTGGCGATCGTGATAGCGCGCGGGAATACCTAGGCGCTTAGAGCGGCTTCTCACTACCGTGGTCGCCGCTTGAATCGACTCCTGCATGACATCACCAAGAGAGCCCGTCTTAATGTGGCGCCCTTTACCAACAACAGACACCGCCTCGATGGTCAGCAGCTCTCCACCAACAGAGGTCCATGCTAGCCCAGTAACCTGACCAACTTTGTTTTCTTCTTCAGCTTTACCATAGTTGTAGCGCCGCACACCGAGATAGTCCTCTAGGTTTGCAGAGCACACTGCGATAGCGCCACTTTCACCATTAAGCGCAAGATTCTTAACTACTTTACGGCAGACTTTAGCAACTTGGCGCTCAAGACCGCGAACACCCGCCTCGCGGGTGTAGTAGCGCACAATATCTTGCAGCGCATCTTCGTCGATGCCCGCTTCACTGTCCTTGAGGCCGTTATTTTTCAGCTGCTTAGGAATTAAATAGCGGCGAGCAATATTGATTTTCTCGTCTTCGGTGTAGCCAGGAATCCTGATAACTTCCATGCGATCCATGAGTGCTGGAGGAATATTCAGAGAGTTCGAGGTACAGATGAACATAATATCTGAGAGGTCATAATCAACCTCTAGATAATGGTCGTTAAAGGCGTGATTTTGTTCGGGATCGAGAACCTCCAGTAGAGCAGAAGCCGGATCACCGCGATGATCCATTCCCATTTTATCGATTTCATCGAGCAAAAATAGCGGGTTACGAACCGAAGCCTTAGACATTTTCTGAATAACCTTACCCGGCATAGAGCCGATATAGGTCCGACGATGTCCGCGGATTTCTGCTTCGTCACGCACGCCACCTAAGGCCATACGCACAAATTTACGATTTGTCGCGCGGGCGATGGACTCACCCAGGGAGGTCTTACCGACACCCGGAGGCCCAACTAGACATAAAACTGGACCCTTTACTTTCTTCACGCGTTTTTGAACAGCAAGGTACTCAAGAATTCGGTCCTTAACCTCTTCAAGACCGTAGTGATCTTCATTCAAAATCTCTTCAGCCCGCGCTAAATCATGCTTTACCCGGGAGCGCTTTTGCCAAGGTATACTCACCAACCAGTCGATATAGCCCCGCACAACCGACGCTTCCGCTGACATTGGTGACATCATCTTGAGCTTCGCCAGTTCAGCCTTAGCCTTATCTAGCGCCTCTTTGCTCATACCGGCTTTATCAACGCGACTTTCAAGCTCCTCGAGCTCGTTTACACCTTCTTCTGACTCGCCCAGCTCGCGCTGAATGGCTTTCATCTGCTCGTTGAGGTAATACTCGCGCTGGCTTTTTTCCATCTGTTTCTTAACGCGGCCACGAATTCGCTTCTCGACTTGAAATAAGTCGATTTCCGATTCCATTAGCCCCATTAAATGCTCAAGGCGCTCACGCTCGTCAACCATTTCAAGCACCGCTTGCTTCTGTTCAAGCGCCATATTCATGTGTGCAGCAATGGTG
>NZ_JBFJWS010000095.1:0-10618 GCF_041623545.1 Zhongshania sp.
CCACACTTTACTCCCCACACCGCTACAGACAATGACAAATGGAGACAGGACACTGGCAAAAAACGCCACTTTTACAGCGACAAAATCAATTTGGCGGCGCTAGGCCGCCAAGTTTAAATTCGCGTTTTCGGCTTAACGCCAGCTCTTAAATTTTTCCGCCATGACATCGGCGCCCATACGAATTAGGGACTCATTGGCTGAGCCAGGCTGCGCGCCCGTGGCGAGGATAGCTTGCTGTACGGCAATTTCCTTGGCCACCTCTTCCATCGTTTGCTCATCGACGGGCTCGCCCTCGGGGGTCTTGGCCTCGCCCTTAGCCGCTGCGCGGATTTGCGCATCTTGTTCGGAGCCCGGCTCAATACCACCGCGACGCATCACTTCCACTACCGCCAAATCCTCTGCGGCCTGACGACTATCGATAGGATTGCCTTCTGCGTCGTAAATACCATCATTGGGTTCATACGCAGTATCTGGCGATTGCCCCATGCTGATACGGATCATGGCGGCCTCGGTGGAGTCCGGCGGCACACCCGCTTTACGCACTGCGGCTTCGGCGGCACGGGCTTTTCCGGCTTGCATTGCCGTTATTGGCTGCCCGTGGCGATCATAAATTACCGCCGGTTGATTCGTCTGCGCACTCGCAGAGGCCTCTGCAGCAGCCGCTTTTTGTGTATTGGCGCCAGATTCAGCGGCCTGCAAGGGCAGGGCAGCACAAAGCAAAACTCCTACTAAGACTTTGAAAAACTTCATTTTTAACCCCCAAATTGACGAAAATAATTTTTTTAGAATCCGTTTACAGCCCACCGCACACGGGGTCAGTTGGCCCCAGCTGTGTTAATATCGGCGGTATGACTAGCACAAGCGCCCCATTACAAGACCGCTTTGGTCGCAGTGTCGATTACCTGCGACTCTCGGTTACCGACCGCTGCGATTTCCGCTGTGTATATTGCATGGCGGAAGATATGACCTTTTTGCCCCGCAAGCAAATTCTCAGTCTTGAGCAGCTATACGATATTGCCAGCAGTTTTGTGCAGCTAGGGGTCAAAAAGATTCGTCTTACCGGCGGCGAACCGCTGGTTCGCAATAATGTGATGGCGCTGATCGAGCGCCTCGGCAAGCTCGAACAACTCGAACAGCTCCACTTGACCACCAACGGCGCCCAACTCGAAAAATATGCCGGTCCGCTTAAAGAAGCTGGACTAACCGGCATGAATATCAGCATCGATAGCTTGCAGCCAGATCGCTTTAAGGCGCTAACCCGCTTCGGCGAGCTCAGTAAAGTATTGGCGGGCATCGACGCCGCCGTTGCGGCAGGCTTTCAGCGCATTAAACTCAATGCGGTGATTCTCAAGGGCAGAAATGACGACGAAATACTGGATCTGGTCGACTACGCTCGCCACAAAAACGTCGACATCAGCTTTATTGAAGAAATGCCCTTAGGTCAAATAAGTGAACATGACCGCGCCAAAAGTTTCATCAGTAGTGAGCAAATTCGCGACATCATCGACAGCCGCTACCCCCTGACCACCAGCACCGAAACTACCGGCGGCCCGTCGCGGTATCACCGCATGGCAGACAGCCGAAGCCGTATTGGTTTCATCTCGCCCCATAGTCACAATTTTTGCCACCTATGTAATCGCGTGCGACTGACGGTGGAAGGGCGCTTATTACTGTGCCTTGGCAATGAACACTCGTTAAACCTAAAAGAAATTATTGAGGCTCACCCAGGCGATACTGATGTATTGCAGGCCGCCATCATCGGCGCCATGGACTTAAAACCCGAGCGCCACCACTTCGAGCTCGACGGCGAGCCGCAAATAGTGCGCTTTATGAACACCACCGGTGGCTGATGCAAATACCAAACGTGGCATTGAACCGGCTACCGCGATGAACAGTGCAGCAATAATAGCCCAGCTCGACCTTGAACCTCATCTTGAAGGCGGCTATTTCCGGCGAAGTTACACTGCAGCCCACAACATTGATGGCCGCGCTGCGATGTCATCTATCTACTATTTGCTCAGCGCCGGCAGTCCTATTGGCCACCTACACCGCAATCGCTCGGATATTCTGCATTTCTGGCAGGGTGGTTGCGCCCTGCATTACACCCTGATCGCGCCAGATGGCGAGATCAGCCACCCAATATTGGGGCCAAATATTGCCGCCGGTGAGTCACTGCAAATGCTGGTGCCCGGTGGCTACTGGAAGGCTTCAGAGTTAAAACACATTGAAGCACTGGATAGCGATTACGGGCTCATTTCTGAGGCGGTATGCCCCGGCTTTGATTTTGCCGACCACGAAATGGCTAGCGTCGCGCTAATTCAACGCGACCACCCCCAGCACTGGCCGGCCGTGGCGCATCTTGTATCGCCCCAAAGCCAAGACAACAAACACAGCTAGGTATTGGAATATTTGTTATGAGCGACGCCCGTAAAAGTATCGACACCCTCATTACCCAATTGGCTGAGCAGGGCTATATCGCCAGCTCAGCCATTGCCACCACCTTGCATATTGCCCAGCAATTAGAGCGCCCGATCCTCATTGAAGGACCGCCGGGCGTGGGCAAAACCGAGCTAGCCAATGCCACCGCTGCGATGCTCAACAAACCCATGTTCCGCCTTCAGTGCTACGAAGGCTTAGACGAGAGCAAAGCACTATACGACTGGAAGTACAGCAAGCAATTGCTTTACGTGCAGGTTTTAAAAGAACAGTTACACGAAATACTCAATGGCGCTGAAGGCTTAAGCAGTGCCGTAGACCGCCTGCACAATTTTGACGATATTTTTTATTCTGAACGCTTTCTTGAACCTCGGCCACTGCTCAAAGCCCTGCAGAGCGACAGCGGGGCGGTGCTGCTTATTGACGAGATCGACAAAGCGGATTACGAGTTTGAATCGCTATTGCTGGAAATCCTCGCCGACTTCAAGGTGACCTTACCGGAAATCGGCACCCTGAGTGCGACCCACAAGCCTCTGGTTATTCTCACCAGTAATAATACCCGCGATCTCAGTGATGCCCTCAAGCGCCGCTGCCTGCATCTGTATATCCCCTTTCCAGAAGCCAAATTGGAAAACCAGATTGTGCAGAGCAGAGTCCCTGAGGTGCCCGCAGCCCTGCGTCGCCAACTGGTTGATTTTGTTCACAGCGTGCGCAGCTTTGATTTAAAGAAGCAGCCCGCCATTAGCGAAACCATCGACTGGGCGCGCAGCCTGCTCTTACTCCATAGCGACAAACTGTCTAAACAGCTGGTCGAAGACACCCTCAATGTACTGCTCAAATACGAGGAAGACATCGCTATGATCACACCGGAGCTGCACAATTTGATCAAAAAATCCGATAGCGGCTTGTAAGCCCAGCCCGCCATGGACAATACGCTGCTGCAATTTATTCGCCACCTCCGCCATCACGGGCTACCGGTGTCGACAGCTGAAACCCTAGACGCCATGCAAGTGACCGCGGCTCTTGGCTATAGCGACCCAGATTTACTGCGCGATGGCCTCGCCAGCTGCCTCGCCAAAACCGTCGACGACAACGACACCTTCGGCCTCTGCTTTGAGCGGTTTTTCCACTTAGGCGGCGCGCAAGCGGCCAACGACCCTGAGCAAAATCAGCTGCCAAGTACCGAACAAGCCGCGACCGACGCCCCCGATGCTGAAAATGGCGTAGACGCCAAGGGCGAGGGAACAGGTGAAGGCGACGGCGACGACGACGCCAATGGTCAGGACCAAAGCAGTGGTGAAGGGCAAAGTGATGCCGCGCTTCCCGGCAAAGGAGGCGGCGGTGGCGGACAGGGCAGTCAAACCCGCGCCGAGGTGATGCGAGCCGCAGCCGAGGTTGGCCTTGAGAACATTCAATTCCGCACCCAGCGCGGTATTTACCGGCGCCGAATTCTCGACGCACTAGGCGACAAGCAACGCCAAAGTGATATTCAACAACTGCTCGACGCTGGCGACAAAGACGGTGCCAACTGGCTCGAACAAATCAGGTTAGGCCAAATCGACGCCGTTACCGATGTTATTAACCGGCAACTATTGCTCAATAATGACGCCGCTAATCGCGCTATCCGCGACGATATTATTCAAAATAGCTCGCTGTCGGCGATGGAGTCCTACCACCGAGATCGCCTGCCACCACTGATTCGCAAACTCGCTAAAAAGCTCGCCGCCCGCCACCGGCAACGCCAGCGCCACGCCCGCAAAGGCAAACTTAATTTGGGCAAGACCTTAAGCCGTAATATTGCCTACGGCGGCATTCCCTTTCACCGCTATTGGAAAACCACCCGCAAAGACAAAACCGATATTTATGTACTCTGCGATATCAGCGGCTCGGTCAGTGCTTGGTCCCGGGTTCTACTTCTGTTCATGCAAGCCCTCAACGAGGTGTTACCCAGCACCCGCTGTTTCGTATTTTGTAGCCGTAGCATTGAAGTCACAGATTTATTTCGCCAGTATCCCGCTGACGAAGCACTGGCCATTGTCCAGCAACGTCACGGCTTGAGCAGCAGCGATTATGGCATTGCACTGAATACCTTCCACGAACAAATTGCCGAAAAACTTAACCGGCGCAGCTGCGTGATTATATTGGGCGATGGCCGAGGCAATGGCGGTGACAGCGGCATAGGCTCACTGCGTGAAATATACCATCGCGCGCGCCTCGTGCTGTGGTTTAACCCCGAATCGCAACACAATTGGAATACCGGCGACTCTGAAATACGCCGTTATCAGAGCGCAACGCACTACGTGGCAGAATGCGGTTCCCTGCGCAAACTAGAGCGTTTACTCGATGGCTTACTAAGTTTGGTACGCTGACGTCACCACTAAACGATAACAGTGAAAAAGCCGATAGTACTCGAACGCGCCCAGGCACAAATACAGTTTTATTTGCGGTGTAGTCAGCCGCTAAACTCGCTACTATAAGCACCGACTAAGACGAGCCCGGATCATTATGAAAAAGCTCAAGCATTTTATTAACCAGTCTTTTATTGGTGGCGTGCTGGTCATTGCCCCGATTGTTATCTTATTACTGGCCCTGCGCTGGGCAATGCACAGCGTTCAAGCACTCATTGCCCCACTCACAGATCCACTGGAGCGAATTACCGGCGCACCAAGCTTATTCATCGATGCTGCTGTTATCGCCCTGATATTGGTCGGCTGCTTTATGGTCGGCACCCTCGTCGCTACCCGTGCCGGAAATTGGCTACAAAATTTCGTCGATGCGCATTTAGCGCGCTTTGCACCGGGCTACAAACTGATTCGCGATATTATCCAGCAGATGTTTGGCACCAATAGCAACTCGCCATTCACCCGCGGCGAGGCGGCAGTAGTGCAACTCTATGGCAGTCACATACCCTCCCGCGCCACGGCTATTATCACCAGCCGTCACAGCAATGGCTGGTTCACGGTATTTGTACCCACCGGCCCCAACCCCACCTCAGGCTTTGTATACCATCTGCCGCCAGACTGTGTTGAACCGCGCCCCGACATTAAGCTCGACGCCGCGTTCAAATCGATTATTTCTTGCGGCGCAGGTTCTGCCGAGCTCGGTATCATCAAAGTAGAGCCAGGGCAGCCATGAGCTGAACCGCACTATAATTCATACCATGATGAGCCAAGCCACCCTGGTCAAACCCGTCCTCAAAGTCTGCAGTTTAGTCTTATTGGTATTCGGTTTACTCATGGCGGTACCACTACTCATGGCAGTGATTTACCACACTGGCAATAGCCGCGCCTTTGCCAGCGCCCTCGGCTTAACCCTAAGCCTAGCTGCTGGGGGCTGGATACTTTCCCGGTCCTACCGCATGAATATGCTGACGCCGAGGCAAATGTTTTTAATCACCACGAGTTCGTGGCTACTGATTTCACTCACCGGCGCGCTACCGTTCCTATTAATACCCGGCTTTTGCGGGCTCACCGATGCGGTGTTTGAATCAGTATCCGGCCTGACCACCACCGGTTCTACGGTACTAGTGGGTCTGGACGGCATGGCCCACGACATTCTGTTGTGGCGCTCGATGTTGCAGTGGATCGGTGGCCTTGGTGTCATCGGTATGGCCGTCGCTATTCTACCGTTTTTAAAAGTGGGCGGTATGCGCTTATTCCAAACCGAATCTTCAGATTGGTCAGACAAAACCACGCGCTCGGGCACGATGGTTACCATGATCATTTACGTGTATATCTTGCTGACCTTTCTGTGCACCGGCGCTTATATGCTAGACGGCATGGACAGTTTCCACGCCGTCAACCACGCAATGACCACCATCTCTACTGGCGGCTACTCCACCTCGGACAGCTCATTCGCCCAATTCGCCGATTTGCCCAGCCACTGGATCGCAATCTTCTTTATGATTCTTGGCGCGATGCCTTTTACCATTTACGTACACTTTATTATAAAGCGCCATTGGCGGGTATTTAACGACCAACAAATTCGCGGATTCTTACTCACTCTGCTCATACTCAGCGTGATTATTACCCTGCACCTGCTCTCAGAAACCGACATCGACCTGGCCCACGCATTTACCTACGCTACTTTTAATTTAGTGTCAGTGATCACCACTACAGGCTTCGCCAGCGGCGACTATTCTCAGTGGGGCGAGCTGGCCGTCGCGGCTTTTTTCTTCGCGATGTTTATCGGCGGCTGCTCTGGTTCAACCAGCGGCGGTATAAAAATATTCCGTTTTCAAATTCTGTTTATGATGATGCAAGAAAGCATCGTGCGCGCCGTTCATCCCCGCGCCATGATCCGACGCTACTACAATAAACGTCCAGTCGACGACAGTATTGTACTGTCCACTGTGACCTTTGTTTTTATTATGCTGATCTCACTTGTTGCCATCACTTTACTGCTCGCGCTCAGCGGGCTAGATCTCACCACCAGCCTGACCGGCGCCGCCACAGCATTAATGAACGTCGGCCCTGGACTTGGCGACATCATTGGCCCAGCAGGAAATTTCTCTAGCCTGCCAGACAGCAGCAAATGGATTTTAAGTCTGGGAATGTTGCTTGGTCGACTGGAGTTTATGACCGTGATTTTGGTGCTGACGCCAACCTATTGGAAGAGTTAAAGAGTGCATACCATCGGAAAACAAAATTTTCTACCGCTTTCCTGTCTCTGCCGCCCACGCTTCAAGTAACTCCGCATTGCGCATATTTTTGCGAAACGCCACATCAGCGATGTCGCCAATCACCGGCACACTGCCGAGTAAAAAATCCAAACCAAGATTGCCAAGCATTTGTACCTGCAGAGATGTCGGGGCATTAAGTTTGCGCGCCTGCCATATGACACCCAAGCCGAGCAGTGCACTGAGGAAATCCCCCGCTACCGGCAGCAAGCCAAGTAAGGAGTCAATTCCGAATCGCCACGGCGTATAGGGAATTGACCAGGCACCATCGAGTAGGGTGGCAAGTTGGCGGCTGCGGTGTAGCCGCCTTTGTGTTTCCCTAAGGGTCACCTAGCTACTTCTTAGCAATAATATAGACGGCATGAATAATACCCGGCAGGTAACCGCACAGGGTGAGAATGATATTGAGCCAAAAGTGTTTGCCAAAACCAACTTGTAAAAACACGCCTACCGGCGGTAAAAATATAGCGAAAATAATACGAATAATATCCATGCGAGCACCCTGTTATAATGGCCAATGGCAGAATATTAAAGGTAACACATAAAAATCTGTTCTTTGAGCACTTTGAACGCAGCCTTTCTTGCCTCCCCTGCAGACCGAGGACAGGTTGATCTCGCCGCGGTAGTTAAATAAGCTCTACAGCCCTAAAAATGCAACTGCGAGTACAATCCTAGTGATCAACAGCATTAGCACACGAGCCATTCCCAGCGCTACCGAAATTTTACAGCTTGATATTATTGGCGAGGACCATTTCCGCGCTTTGCATAATCTGGATAATTTAGCGGGGGTCACCTTTGGTGGGCAAGCACTCGGCCAAGCACTTGCTGCTGCTAATCTAACTGTCCCAGCATGGCATTGTCACAGTCTCAGCGGTTTTTTCATCCGCGGTGGTATTATTAATGAATCGATCGAGTATAAGGTAGAACGGCTAAGTGATAGCCGAAGGTTTGCAACTCGACAAGTTAGGGCAGAGCAGCGCGGGCGAACGATATTTGAGATGCTGTGTTCCTTCCATGAAGGCGAAGAGGGCGCTCGTCACGAATTCACCGACATGGGCAATCCACCACCACCGGAGTCACTCCAAAATCTGCAAGAATTTGCTCAAGCGAATCGTCACCGATTGCCGGACATCGTTGCCGATATTCTCGCCAAGCCCTATCTCTTTGAGTTGCGACTCCTTGAACCAGAGCTGTATTTTGAGAACCCCACTGAAGCGAAGCGGGATTACTGGTTTCGCACCCCATCCGCAATAGATGTGCAAGACCCTCGCAGTCATCATGCACTACTCGCATTGATGTCTGACTATTGGCTACCCGGCACCATCGCCGTGCCCCATGGGCGCCAAGTTGGCATGCGTTTACTCGCTTCACTGAATCACACTTTAAGAATACATGCGCCGGCTAAAGTCGACGAGTGGCTGCTGTACCGCACTGAGAGCCACTGGGCCAATCATGGCCGAGGCTTGGCGGAAGGTAAAATATTCACTCAGGCCGGACAGCTGGTCGCCTCAGTAAGCCAGGAAGCCGTACTGCGTTAAATATAAGGACTATTCGCTAGGCTTATCCAAATCGTCCGCATAAGCGTTCAGCTCTGCTCGAACGCTATTAAACCGGAATAGGCCAACGACCAGCACGACCAGACCAAATATAACTAAAATCCAGGCGATGGCGATATTAGCATTGAGTTCGGTAAAGAACTGAAACAACACAGCGGCAGCGCCCAGCAGGGCCAAACCGGTGCGAACGTAGGCGAGGAATGTGCGCTCGTTCGCTAGTCGCGTCCGCTCGAGCGCTAATTTATCGCGGGTACTTGAGTCACCGTTCATACGCTTACCTTGCCCTTGCTAGGCTGAGCTACAGACTCGCCAGCGATTCGTTTCTTTCTTTTTACGGGCTTATTCAGTAGGCTTCAAGCGCTTAATTGACGCTCACCACGGAATTGATACTTTGCATACCCTAGCGCAGCTACAATCGGGCAAATTGGCAGGCATACAGCGCCTTAACTTGTCCGCAGACCTCACGTCATTGCCAGTCGAAATTTTTGACTTAGCAGACAGCTTGGAAATTCTCGACTTATCCAATAATCGATTGCGCAGCCTACCCAAAGAACTTAGCCAATTTAAAAAGCTAAAGATTATCTTTGCCTCTAACAACCGGTTTGTCGAACTACCTGAGGTACTCGGTCAATGCGAGAGTTTGGAAATGGTGGGCTTTAAGGCCAACCAAATAGCGCGAATCTCTGAGCGCGCACTGCCACCAACACTGCGCTGGCTTACCTTAACCGACAATAAACTTGAAGCATTACCTGACACTATCGGCCAGTGCCGCCAGCTGCAAAAACTGCTGCTAGCCGGCAACCGCTTACAACAATTACCCATCGGTTTATCGCGGTGTGAAAAACTTGAATTGCTGCGAATTTCTGCCAATCAGATTACGCACTGCCCCGAGCACGTGCTTGAGCTTCCGAACCTCGCGTGGTTTGCCTTTGCTGGCAATCCTTTTAGCGAATGCGAAGCACCGCAGGCTAGTGTCCCGGAAATAAACTCGTCGCATTTAACTCTGCACGAAGTGCTGGGTCAGGGGGCTTCGGGCGTTATTTCCAAAGCAACGTGGAATTCACCTCAGCATCAGTTTCCAAATGAAGTTGCCGTTAAAATATTTAAAGGCGAAGTGACCAGTGATGGCTACCCTCAAGATGAATTGCGCGCCTGCTTAAAAGTGGGGAGCCACCCTAATTTAGTCGAATCCCTTGCACAGGTAAACGAGACCGACTGCCGCGCATTGATCATGAAGCTGATACCGCCAGACTATAAAAACCTCGGACTTCCCCCGAGTTTCGCCAGCTGTACCCGCGATATTTTCCCAGAGAATTTTTCACTCACTACGCTACAAATTAATAAAATGATTGAGCAAATGACATCGGTATTCGAACACTTGCATGCCCAGCAGGTGTGTCACGGGGATTTATACGCTCACAACACCTTATTTGATGACGAAGCCAATATTTTGTTCGGCGATTTTGGTGCTGCGTCGATGTATCACATGCTGACAGCGGCACAACAAGAAAAAATTAGAGCAATAGAACACCGCGCACTGGGGCATTTTATAGAGGATCTATCGGGGATTTGCGCCAATTGAGATCAACGCGAATTAACTAATTAAAAAAATAAAGGACAAATCATTTAATTCGATTAGTCCTTTATCGGCTACGCGGCAAAGCAAACCTATTTCTTGCCTTTACCGTCGCCACCATCGGCATCAACCGTGAGCGATGTGTTTTCGCCATCGCTGTCGCTCTTATAACCAAAGGAGCCCTCACCCGTGTCGATACTTATTGACGTAGAGCCTTTCTCGGCGGCAGGCGCAGCAACTTTATCGTCAGAACACGCCATTAGCAAAGTAGCGAATACCGCCAGTGTAGTTCCTATCAGAATCTGTTTCATAATTTCTCGATTGTCTATTAAGGAAACGAACGCAGGCTTTGACTGTGTGGCTTGAGCTTAG
>NZ_JBFJWS010000096.1:0-10588 GCF_041623545.1 Zhongshania sp.
CAGGCATTGTCCGCCGCTGGCGCCACCGTTTCACTTAACCCCTGCCAAGCAACTGTAACTCGGTATATCTGATCAACAGCATTCACTTGCACCACACAACCACGCGCACCGATCATTGCGCCCACATTCGCGTTGCTATCTTCGGTATCTTGTTCCGCAACGCCCTTCAAGGACTCATTCCAATCATTTAAATCGGCATCTGCGCGAGCCCGCTCCTCTGCAGTTCCTGCTCCGCATGCAGAAATACTGGTAACGCCATAGCCCAAGGTACGGCCATTACTACCATTCGAATAACAGCCAACAACATTGCGATTCGCATTTATGCGATCGCTCATGTCTTGCAATAAATTTAATGCCTGAAGGCGCTGATAGGCCTCTACCTCCTGCTGCACTGTCCTTACCATTAAACCGGCCGCGCCCATCATACCGACAAGCAAAACAACTAAAGCAACGAGGACTTCGATTAAGGTAAATCCCTGTATTTTTGTTTTAGCGCTTGGCATCAACATGCCCCTTTATTGCTAGACGGCTTACCATTTAAAGAAACAGCCACACAACGTGTACGATCAGCATTGCCTGAGTCCGGCGCCACGGTAAAGCTAACCGCGCTTGTTGCACGACCACTGCTGTTGTAGCTAAAACTCGTTAATCCCGCGGTCAGATTAATGCCATTTAAAGCGCCTTCAACGCGTAGATCTGTGCCGCCAACACTCACTGTCCAACCATTGTTCCAACCACCGCTGGCCTGCGCGACAGTAACACTGGTGTTGCGGGTCACCGCTTCACTGCGGGCCAAACTAATAGACCCCATCAAATCATTAGCGGCGCTGCGCACCCGCTGGCTTTCAATCAGACCATTAAACGCGGGGGCGGCTATTGATGCCAATATCGCCGCAATGGCCAAGGTCACCATGAGTTCAAGTAGGGTAAAGCCGCGCTGTGCGCCAGGTTTTGCGATCAGTTCCAGCATCGACTTGCCCCGCTCGCATGGCCTTTTTCACCTTTGCTATTCAGCGTAAGGACGCCGCAACTGTCGCTACTTTGCGGGCCAGTGGATATCGGCGTAGCTGTAACGGTGTAGCTCGGTGGCGTAGCAGTATTGTTACCGGCGGTGGTAATCGTGTAATTGGTAGAGACTTCCGTTGGTGGGGTAGCACCCAAAGCAGTCATATCAGCAGCGTAAGCGCGAGCATCTAAAAAATGCCGCTCCTGCAAATTCGCGACCTCCAGTAGGTAACTGGCTGCAGCTGAGCGATTCGCGCGCATGACATAGTCCCGATATGAGGGCAAAGCGATCGTGGCGAGAATCCCAATGATCGCAACGGTGATCATTAGTTCAATTAAGGTAAAGCCACGCTGGCGAGGGGCGTCATTCATTAGGCGCTATTATCCTGTAAATTTGGGCATTTACAGGCTAACGAGTGGCTAGGTCAATGTCAGTTAGATTCCGACAATTGGTTGATTTTCAGTGACAAACGGCGGGCAAATAAGCGGAGCTGTGTCATACGCTCCGCTAAAATTGGCGAATCCGCGTTTAACGACGCCAGCAATCTGCGACCGTTTTACTGGAGCCAGAAGGCTTATCAAGCAATGCCAGCTGCCCAGTTTCATTCAAGGTGAAATTACCGCAGGCGTCACCCGTCATTGGACCGCTGCGCGTCGCTTTTAGCGTAAAAGTATTATTACCAGCTGCTGTTGCCGCAATAGTGTAAAAAGTCGTGCCGCTATCCGGCACTTTAGTCACAAACACGGCCGGCAGATCGGTTCCACCTGCCGTCTTGGTGTAGCGGCCATTCGCCGAGTAAAACCGTTCCAATGCCTGAGCACTGCTAAAAAGTGCATTTGTCGCTTCATTGCGCCGTGATTTAGCAATTTGCTCTTGATAGCTAGGGTAGGCAATAGAAGCAAGTATGCCAATTATTGCCACCGTCACCATCAACTCAATTAGAGTAAAACCCGAATTCCCTTTCACGCCCCATACCCTCATTGAAATTGTCTCCACGACTGACGACCCAATAACTCTGTATCACCTTCTGACTCAGCGATCACTCTAAGACTACCACTTGACCCCGAGGTGTACTTAAACTCAACACCGTCACCACTGACAATAGCAGGTGTCTTGATCATTTCTCCTGTGCGGCGCCCGCTAATGGGGTAGTACTCGCCGTCGATCAAAATCATATCCAAATTATCGACAACACCGTCATCATTAGCATCCAGCGTTGGCGCAGTAAAACGGCCACCATTATCGGCATTCACTTCCATCAGCCAACTGCTACCACCGTAGCCGCAAACATTATCGCTCGGGATAATACTGGCGAAAATAATACGACCATTACGCAATATCGGGGTAGAGACTGCACGCTCACCCGTTCCCTCGCTATCTGTGCGGCCTGGAGGTAATAACTTTAAGCGCCAACCATATGCAGGGGGGGTATTAGCACTATTATTACTGACCACGCGAACTTTGAACTCAGTACTAGTGCCATCCGACAACACGCCATCGTCTTCGTAAATGACGGTTTGAGAGACCAGTAGCGTGCGATCTGTTATCGGCGCATCGTTATCACGTATTCCATAAAAATGCTGAATTTGAGGGGATGACCCTAGAATCGCATCACTATATTCAAAGTACTTACCGGTACCAAAGTACACCATGTAGCCGCTCTCATCATGAGAGCCAACGGTCGCACGCATGGTTATAGGTTGCGGCGTCCCAGAGGCATCGGTCGCGGTAAAGAGTGGCTTAGGGACATCACTCACGCCATTATTCGCTTTAAATGCGACGCTCCAACTGGCAATGGTGCTGCCCGTGAAGTCAAATTTCCACATATTGCCTTTCAGGTCGCCGGCATAAACGTAATCTGTAATGCGGTCATTATCGACATCCACTGGCACTGGTGTCGCCAAGCCATTGCCCACACCAGTAATACCGGTGTCGATAGCCTTTAATAAAGCCCCCGTTGCCAGATCAACAACAAACAACTTAACATTGTCGCCAGATTCGTAGCCGTTACCAAAAATGGCCACCCATTTATTCTCTGCCTCCAGACGGGCAATAACCGGCTCACTCATCGCAATACCGAGCTTGTCTGTCGACAGTGGCCCTGTAGCAAACTCCCACATAAAGTTCGACTTTGACATCGATGCTGGCGAGCTGGCATTAATCGCAAACACCGATTTACCACCGGCCCCCGTTGAGCCGACGACCACGGTTCGCCATGCTCCATTGATATAGGCATCACTACCACGAGGTGAACCATCCACCGAATATTTATGCACGTAATCCGGTAACGTCAAATCGGCCAGTTTGCTATAAGCTGACACCGGAATATAGCTCATCAGCTCTTTGCCTGTTTCAGCATTAAACACATGGAACATGGCGTCATTAGCACCTACATGCAGCGTATTGGGCCAGCTCTTTTTCGTTTCGAGGAAGGCTGTGTATTTGTCGCCCTCAGTACCACTTAAAATGGCGAAGCCGTAATCTGCTTTCTTGTCGGCATAAAATGGGTTGGAATTAACAATATCGCCAAGCGGACCGCCCCGAACGCGGAATTTAGTGCCCTCCTTGCTTTTGTCACCACGAATCCAAGCCAAGCGATCGAGGGCATCGGTTGCTGTACCACCCGCAGCCAACGCAACCTGAAGGCCAGCTGAAAGCAAACTGTAGTTTGCCGTGTTAAGGGGCAACGCCGTGCTCACCAAGGAATCTGGCAAGCCAATACCAACAATCACATTGCGAGCACTTATATCTGGCACCGCATTTTTGTCCGTATCCCACGCAACATCACCGACCGAGCCATCGCTATTCAATTTGTGAGCGACAATTTTGCCCGACCAATCCAAGCTATTAAAGCTGGCCTGATAAATAATGGTCGCAGAGTCCAATTTAGTTGAACTCGCGGCAATCGCCGCAGCCGATGATTTATTTTCGGCACTGATAGCACGTAAAACAGTAGATAATTCGGTGGCAAAGGTCGCAGGCTCGGAGGCACTAAAAAATCCGCCACGGCTATTCACGCCGGCGTGCAGTAAATCATCTATTTTATTCAAATCATCTGATGCGGGGTCTGGCCATGAAATCGTCGCGCCAGAGGCAATCGCATCAAATGCGGTTTTTGGGTCGACTTTACCGCTCACGCCAAAGCCAATACCGTAGGTCACCATATGCTGCCAAAACGCAGGGTTACCCTTGGTAACCGGCACTAAATTTAAATAGTCACTGCGTAGATCGTTTTTCCAATAATACATCGCAACATCGGCAAGGGTACTGCTCCAGCTATCGGTAAATGGCGACACCGCTTTATAGGTATAGCTCTGCCCCGACGGGCTGGTATGCGTCGGATTTGCAGTGCCATCGTTATTACCGGCCCGATCACCCGACGCCGCCGTGGAATTCCAGTAACCATCGGTCATTAACAACGCATAATTGCGACGGCAAGCCAGTTGTTCTCCATTTTTGAATCGACCCCAACCAGCTGTTTGTTCTCCCTGAATTCCAGGGCTACCCGACCACGGGCCTTTAGTGTCGGTTCTGGAATAATATTGCCCGACTGAATCCAATGCATAGCGCAGAGGGGTATTGGCATTTGGAATAGCCGTGCCGTAAAGCGATGAAAAGAAACCTGAACGATCACTGCCGCTAAATTCCCGAACGCCATTTATTATCACCGGGGTATTTACGCCATCAATATCACCGCTGCCCTTATTAATCGTTGCAAAACCAACGCGCATACCACCACTTTGTTCAGCAAAAGCCAGACCGGTGCCGGCCCGTGCCGTTAAGACCCGCGAACGATAGTAGGTGTACCAGTTAGCAAAATTTTGCAGCTCCTCGGTGTATGTGCAGACACCTAACGCGGAGGCGACACAGTCCGACCGCGCCTCACGGCCGTGACCTGTAAAAGTTTGCCCAAAGCGAATTTCCACTTTTTGGTAGCTTGCCCAATTCCAATCGCTACCCGCGCCCTTGTACCAAAAATACGTCGCCGGCCAAAAGTTTTTGGTCGCGGTGCTATTAGTACAGGCACCGGCACTCGTGCAGTCAACCCAAGTCGTACTATTGTAATTGCTATTACTAACCGTCAAATTGCGGCACTTGGCCTGATCAAACAGCAATGTGGTGTTCATTGGATTATGTAAAGCGCAGCTGGGATTGGCTGGCGGAAAACTGCTGCCATCCGCTTTTTTCCAAACTTGATAAGTCGTCGACGGATCGTAATACACTTTATTAATGTAGGCTGATCGACTCCGCGCATTGTAAGGTGAGTTATCGTCTACCGTCGGAACATAGTTGTGCTTATCATCTGAGCCATAAACACCATTAGCGCGGGGGTAAATATAATCCGTACCGCCTAAACGCAGACTGTCGGGCATGAGCTCACGCATCATTGACCCAGAGTCGTCCAAAATATACATAATATTCGGATTAATTGACTGAGTTAAAAACAAGGGGACTTGCGCCACACCCTCAACCGGTGGCGTATCGGGGGTACAACCCTTTTCAAGGCCTTGAACCGTCACCTTAGCCTTACACTGATTTACGCCCGAGGCATTGTTAGATACCGTCACGATATTGCCGGAAAACCAAATATCCGTCGGGAGGCATAGACCTTTGGCATCACTCGGATCCAAAACATAGGACACGATCTTTTTAATTTCACTCAAACCCGTAAAGGTATAGGAAACATTCTGCTTACGTATACCAATGTAGGTGGGTGTCGTCGCATTAATCAGGCAATCACCCGCATTCGCGCGCATCGGCAACACAGTACACAACGCTATAAACCCAGCGACTATTGCACCTTGCAGTAGCTGTGGCGCAATCTGTTTCTTCATGGTACTCATGGTACGCTCCTGCACAACTCGCGGTGCGGTATTTACTCTTTGCGTTTAAAGGTTGTGGTGAGCACAACCATATTGCGATCGCTCGCCCCGTAACCTCGGGCAATCACTCTAAAAAAACCGTCGCGTGCAACGACTCGGTCTGAATCGAGTACAGTGTCCTTTGACGATGCACGATTTAATTGCTGAATAATATACTCCGGCTGCTTGGATACATCCGGCACCTTATTAACCAGCACCTTCCAACCACTAGATTTGTAATCGGCCCAATCTGGCGACGCACACGCAGTTCGGGTATCTCCTGGATCTGGACACGACAAATAGCGCCCGCCAGTGCCATCAAAAACGCCAACAACACCTGATTTTAAATCCACTTCAGCAAGGCGCAGCGCAGCTTCTGCCGCCTGAAAGGCGATGGTATTGTCCTTCATATTACCGGCCATGCGCTCTTGCAGCGTGGCGGTCTGCATTGACGCTATACTAATAATAGTCAAGATCAGCATAAACACGAGACTGACAATCAAGGCCGCGCCACTTTGGCGTACTATTTCGCTCTGTGGGTGTGGTTTGCGCCGCTTCATTGCATTTTATTCCTGATGGCAAATACATTGGTGAACACCTGACGCATTCTGCCATCGTTGTTTTGCACCAAATCCCCCGCGCGGTTTAATAAGCGCTGCGCATCTTCCTTGCCGGTGCGTCCCACCACATTATCAGTTGAGCCGTAAAAGGTCAGTTCAATACGCACGCTTAACACCGTTGCCCAACTGGCCACTTCAGCTGCAGTTTGATAAACATCCACGCCGCGGTCATTGTTAGTGTCGACACCATAACTCAGCTGCATATTTTCTATACCCTCTACCAGCTCGATTGGTGCTGACACTACGCCGCCCGAACCGAGCCCACGCTGACGCATATAGAGAGCGTTAATTGGGTTACCCGCCGAACTCTTGCGACCAGTATCACCGATAAAAAAGTCGATTATTTCAAAACCAAAGACCTCGGCTTCACCGGTGTAAATTTTACTCAGGCGGTTAGCCGTGTTACTCGTCCCGATGGCATGGGTAAAGGTAGCAACGCCTTCGTCTGCCTGTTTTGGCGAGTTGGTGACCCGAAAGGTGTCACCACTAAAACAGTCGGACACCATAATAAAATCGCCTTGCATTACCTTGATTTTGTTGTTTTCGACTTTAATATTGGCATTATCGGGCGCTAAATTGCCGGTAATGGTTAAAAACTCATCGGAGGCGCGCTGTAAATGCACCAAATCCGTTCCCACAACAGCAGGTAAGGCATTACCCGCCGCAACATTGTCTTCCCCAACCAGAGCCGTTTCGGCACTAAAACCGTCACTTGGCGTCGCAATATTATTGTACCTAGCCGCGCCAATTGAGCTGCAGCCCATATAGCCCGCCATTCGAATTTCCCTAGCCAGCAAGCGCATGGCAAAACGCGCATTCTCTTGGATTTGCGCCATAGAGTCCTGCACTTTGGAGCTACTACTGGTCGCTAAGAAAACCTGAATCACCGCGGTACTGAGCAAAATACCCAAGGTAATCGCAATCATAAGTTCAATTAGGCCAAAACCGCGATTCGCTTTTTTCATTATCAAAACTCCGTCACAAAGACAAAGCTCTGAATATCGCCATCACCAATAATCCGCGACTTCGCCATCCGACTTTCATCCCATTGCACCGTTACCGTAAGCGCGTTACCGTTGCGGCTAATACCGCCATCCCCTCCAGGCAAACGCTGCGCTAACTCAGACAACCATTCTCGCAAGTCAACCTCAGTAATTGTGTCGCCGGTAGGTGCCTCAGCATCAATGGCTAAATCGTATGCCCCGATCAAGGCTTTTGCCCGATTCGCCCGCATCCGATCGGTAATATCATTTGCGAGAAAGACGGCGGTAGAACGCACATTGGCCAACTGATTAAATTTGACTGAGTTTAACTGCAAGGCCGATGCGCCAAGTACGCCGGTCGCCGTAATCAATACCGCAATCAATACTTCTATCAGTGACACACCACTTTGAAATCGACGATTCATGAGCACACTCGGTCTGCGATAGTCACTTGGCCGCTGGCGGTGACCGTCAAATCTCGATCATGACTGCATTTTTCCGGCGAACTGCGGTAAGTAAATACCACCGGTTTAGCGTCTTGTATAAACCCCTGATTATCAAAGGTTATGGAAGTCACCACTGTGCCGTCTAACTTTGCCTTAATTAAAGCATTTGTTTTAATCGCATCTGCCACTTTGAAGGTTTCACCATCGTCATAGCTGCCATTACTATTTATATCGACCCAAACGCGCCAACCTTTACTCCAATCTCCGGCTGTCGCTGTCAATGTTACGGGCCGCGCGCGCACTACGGCCTCAGAGCGGGCGGCGACCATAGACCTCATCAGCTGCTGTACATCCCCTCGCTCCCGAGAACTGTCTATGAATGCGGTGAAATTCGGCACAGCAACCGTTGCCAGAACCGCCACGACGGCCACGGTCACCATCAATTCGATGAGGGTATAACCTGATATTAATGTATTTTGGCGCAACATCCTGAGTTCCTTACAATCCTTGACATCCATTTTGGCTTACGTAAAGTAAATTGCTATAGATTTGACCGCCACTTCAAGCAAGAATCACCGACTAGCCGGTAAAATATAGCGGCTAATATACTTTATCGCCAATAACGTGCAGTTTAAGCCACTATGGAAAGGAGTCCATAATGGAAAACCGAGGGGTCACCTTAATTGAACTTATTTGCGTCTTAGCAATCAGTGCCATTTTAGGCCTGATCGCGGTGCCCGCTTTGAGTCATTTAGTTAAACAGCAACAACTGCGTAGCGCCGCCTATAATCTTTATCATTTACTCAGCAACGCCCGCGCCACGGCGATTTCACAGCAAAACAGAGTCAGCGTCTGGAATCAAAATGGTGATTGGCGCAATGGCGTTGAGCTATTTATTGACAGCAATAGCAATGGTCAGCGCGAGAGCGACGAACCGAGTTTGTACACAGGAACAAACCAAGAAAATATTTATATTAGCGGCAACCACTGGGTCGCGAATTATGTTTCTTATTTGCCCAATGGTCGAACCGCCACCGCCAGTGGTGCTTTTCAGGCGGGCACCATAAGCTTGTGCAAATCAGGGGTAAGTGACAAATATCAGTTAATTATCAGTCGCAGCGGACGATTGCGCCTGCAAAAGGTCGCAAGTAGCAGCTGCCCCTGAGAAAATCTACGAAACCTCGACCAAACGGAGCTCTTTGGGTAGCGAAAAGGTAATATTTTCCGGCCGGCCATCGAGCTCAACCGGGGCTTGCGCCCCCAAATCACACAGGCGCTGCACCACGGAATGAACCAAGACTTCCGGCGCGGATGCCCCCGCGGTGATGCCAATACGGGGGTTGCCCGCCAGCCACTCACTGCGGATATCAAGTTCACTGTCGATTAAATAAGCGGAGCAGCCAATACGCTCAGCCAACTCCCGGAGGCGGTTGGAGTTTGAGCTATTCGGCGAGCCAACCACCAAAACCAAATCAACCTGCTCGGCAAGGGACTTAACAGCATCTTGACGATTTTGGGTGGCGTAGCAAATATCGTCTTTGCGGGGCCCCTCAATATTGGGGAATTTACTGCGCAGTGCTTCTATTACCGCGGCAGTATCGTCCATCGACAAGGTCGTTTGGGTAACAAAAGACAGTCTATCGGGATTTTTCACTTCCAGCGCCAATGCCTGAGCAACATCCTCAACCAAATAGATGTCACCGCCGTGGGCGCCACTGTATTGGCCCATTGTACCTTCTACTTCCGGATGCCCTTTGTGGCCGATTAGCACGCATTCGCGACCGTCGCCGCTGAAGTGAACAACCTCCATATGCACCTTGGTCACCAACGGACAGGTCGCATCAAAAACCTTTAAGCCGCGTGTTTCGGCTTCTTTACGCACAGCCTGGGAAACCCCATGGGCACTGAAAATCACAATTTTGTCGTCGGGCACTTCGACAAGTTCATCGACAAACACCGCGCCGCGCTGACGCAGGTTCTCAACCACAAATTTATTATGGACCACTTCGTGACGGACATAGATCGGCGCACCGAACACATCCAAGGCGCGGTTTACGATTTCAATCGCGCGATCAACTCCGGCGCAGAACCCCCGGGGGTTGGCCATCAATATCGGCATTTTACGCTCTGTACCCGCCACTACATCACCTACCTGCATCAATACTCGTTTACTTGCTGTCAGCCTGCGCGCTAACACGCAGAATTTCAACTCGAAAGGCCAAGCTTCGACCCGCCAAGGGATGATTAAAATCAACCATCACCGACTCGTCATTCACTTCACTAACGACGCCAGGCAACTCAGCTCTCGCCGCATCCGCAAAAGAAATCACCACGCCCTCTTCCAGCACCATGTCGGCGGCAAACTGACTGCGCGGGAAGCGCTGAATATTGGCCGGGTTGCGCTGGCCAAAGGCATCTTCTGGGGCGAGGGTAAAGGTTTCGCTGGCACCGGCACGCAAGCCAAGTAGCTTGGCTTCAACACCGGGTAGCAGGCTACCATCGCCGTAGCTAAAGGTTGCAGGCTTACCGTCAAAGGTGGAATCCACTTCATCGCCATCAATGATACCTAGGGCGAAGTGCAGAGTAATTTCAGTGCCGGGGCCAATTTGTATATCAGTCATTCAATAGAATCCACACATCCCTTAGGATGATTTTTCAGTTTCGGGATTTA
>NZ_JBFJWS010000097.1:0-10474 GCF_041623545.1 Zhongshania sp.
ACGCATCTCGCCATCGATACTCAACTGCGCAAAATCACCTTGGTCGTCACTACCCAACTCATTTAGCTGCACTAGCCGCCGAGGCTCAGGGTCTTCGCCAAAGGTGCTGGCGTTGTCCGCATTAAAAATGCGCTCCTCTTCATTGGCCGCATTTTTAGCCGGAAATTGCGCACTCAACATCAGCAGCAAAAATACCGTCACTCCCGCCGCGACCACGGCCCGAAACAAACTAAACACCACCCCACCCCCATAAATATGCCCTACACCCCGTCATCCGGGTCAATATCTGCATCAGATAATTACTGCCAGCCCGCCGCTGCGGTACAATGGTCTTTTGTGCCTTGAAGCCTTGCAATGCAATTACATCTCGCCCCAATGGAAGGCGTTGTTAACGCCCGAATGCGCGCCCTACTCACCGCAGTGGGCGGAATCGACCGCTGTATAACCGAGTTTGTCCGAATCAGCGACCAGCTATTGCCGCCGCGCGTATTTTACCGACTATGCCCAGAGTTGACGGAAGCCGGCTGCACCCCTAGCGGGGTACCAGTTTACTTACAATTACTGGGTGGCGAACCTGGCCCAATGGCAGAAAATGCCGCCCGCGCAGCAAGCTTAGGCGCAGTGGGTATCGACACCAATTTCGGCTGCCCAGCAAAATGCGTCAACCGCCATCGCGGCGGCTCGGTTTTACTCGACGAACCAGAGCTATTGCACCAAATAATTAAAGAGATGCGCGCTGCAGTACCGGCAGCAATTCCTGTGACCGCGAAAATCCGACTTGGTTTTAAAGACAGCAGCCGCCTAGCCGAGATTATCGCGGCAATCAGCGAAGCCGGTGCCGATGCAATCACCATTCATGCCCGCACTAAAGAAGATGGCTACAAACCACCCGCGCACTGGTCACTACTGGCACAAGCTCACAATATTACCAATATACCGATTATTGCCAACGGGGAGGTTTGGAGCCCAGACGACTTTCAACGTTGCCGAGCCGAGAGTCAATGCCGCGATGTCATGCTAGGTAGAGGACTATTAGCGCGCCCGGATTTGGCCCTAGAAATAAAATCAGTTTTATCAGGCGTGCCTTACCAACGAAATTCTTGGGCCGCAATACTGCGACTGGTTAATGCACTTTTTGAAGATAGCATTCTCAATTGCGCGCCACGCCACGTTGGCGGCCCGATAAAACAATGGCTGGGCTATTTACGCCGAGAGTACCGAGAAGCACAAACTTTATTTGAGCGTATCAAGCGCCTAAATACCGCGAGCGATATTCAGGCGGCTTTAGATGAACACCGCAGCTGCCTGCAAATTGCCGCCTAGGCTAATCAGCCAGCCAACTTTTCTTTTAGGTAATTCACTTCATCTAAGGCGCCATCGTCAGTCTGCGACAGCACGTACTTTTCAACCTTGCCACCGACCAGTGGAATTTTCGCCTTGCAGCTGTGAGTCACAATGTACTCGCAGCCCGACGCCGTTGGCATTAACGACATTGTCGCGCCCAATTGCACCGGCTGCTTTTTAATCTCTATGCTCATTTTACCTTCCCAGCCATCACCTTTTGGCTGCCAGGTTTCAATGAACGCCAAGGTTTGCTGTGGATTAAACACCCGCGCTAAAACCGAGGGCAATTCACGCACGACCTCTCGGTTCATCTTGACTGTCACTTGTTTGTCGCTTTCTTCCACATCGCATTCAGCGCTTAATTCACCTAGGGCAATACTGCGTTCCACCCGAAAATCTGGATCGCACAATAAGCCCCAAACTTGATCAATACTGCAGTCAAACTGACATTTAACAGCCATGGTAAACCCTCAAAGATCCATTAATTTTATTATCTACGACAACAGTTTAACCTAACACTAAATTCAACACACTATTTCTCAAACAGCTGCCGGTGTAGCAATATGCCTGCAAACATCGCTAGGATAAAGACCAGAAATGGCATAGCACCCGTCAACAATGCGACCAAGGCTGGAGCAGGACATAATCCGCTCAAACCCCAGCCAGCGCCAAACATAACAGCGCCTAACACAAGCTTAGAATCAATATCCTTTTTGGTTGGCAGCGCAAATGCGCCGGCAAACCGTGGCTTCTGTCGCTTGAACACAAAAAAGAAGCCCGGCGTTGTAATCATCAGCGCGGCGCCCATTACTAAGGCCAAACTTGGATCCCACTGACCAGCAATATCTAGAAAGTTTTGCACCTTTGCGGGGTTAGCCATACCCGACACAGTAATGCCCGCACCAAACAATGCTCCAGCAATGAGCAGTATTAAGCGATTCATACGCCCTCTCCCATCAAATGACGTACTATAAACACGGTCACAGCACCACTCGCCATGAAAATTACAGTCGCAACAATTGAACGCAGGGAGAATCGCGAAATACCGCAAACACCATGCCCAGAGGTACACCCCCCGCCCATTCTTGTTCCAAAACCGACCAACAAACCAGCGACAAGCAATACCGGCGTCGATGCCACGCTCTGAACTCCGACTAAGGCGCCACTAAAATAGGCAGCGAGTATCGCACCAAGAAACAATCCAGCCAAAAAACTGAGTCGCCACGTTCTCTCCTCCCCACGCTCACTCAAGGCACCAGCGACGATCCCTGAAATCCCAGCTATTCGCCCCATTGACCACATTAGTAAAACAGCGGCTGAACCAATTAAACTCCCTCCAATCAGCGACTGCCACGGCGTAAATAGCGTACTTTCAACCATATCTATAATCTCCCAGGACTGAACTCGGACCTTGCTTTACTATAGCTGTGCGCAGGGAGTAACACCCACTTATGCATACCCCCCCCTGTATATGCAATTATACCTTGGTCATCATTAAACACCACCCTATAGCCCTACGTACCGCGAGAGGACAGGCACCAGATATCAGCGCTATCGCGTTCAAATAGCGCTATGAGTTGGCGAAATTGAAAAGTAGTGTCCACCTACCCCAAAAACGACAAACCCCAGTAAACACTGGGGTTTGTCTGCATACAAAATTGTATACCGATACAGGAATATCTAGGCGCGCACCTTGCTGCGAGTTATCTCAGCACCGAGATGGTGGGGCTTAGATTTTGCCAAACGACTAAACTCTTCGGCTTCATACACTTCAAGAATTTGGCTGAGTTTACGGCTTATCTTCGTACTAGCACGTATCATCTCAAGCTTGGGCCAGGTTGCCCGCTCGCCCTCCAGAATAAAGAACTGCAATTCATCTGGGGTCAACTCAGTTAACAGCTTGCGCGGATCAAAAAAGCGATAACGAGGAATAATATTAATATCGCCGGTATATTCTTGATTGATCACCGAGTATACGATATTCGCAACACGTCTAATCCTCGGTGAATTTTTAAAATATTTTCTCGCGACACTACTGCCAACCTTTGAGGCTTCTTTCAGACTGCGCCCACCCAGCTGACGCAGTGCCGGTAACAAACCGCTGTTTTCAGTTTTTGCATCGTGTACAGCCCAAAGCACAATCGGGTTAGTCTGGCTAACAATAAAATGATTTACACCGTATAAGCGGGCCAAGCGTTTCGCGGGAAGATCATCGCTCACCGAGCCATCAATCCAACGCCGGGTGGCAAGGTAAGGCTGGGGATGACCATGCACATTTTTCGCTTCAAGCATGACCGGCGGATAAATTCCTGGCACCGCACAGGACGCCAATACCGCTTTGCGAATATACACATTGGGCGACGCGATGGCATTCAACAACCGCGAGGTCTGGTGCACATCCGAGGGCGATATAGAAATATTAATATGCCGCCCAGTGCGCTCAAATGCTTCTTGGAAGGTGATATCCGGAATTAATTTCGCTATTTTTTCTTTCAATAACTGATGATTTATCCGTGGCGAGGACTCAGACAATCGGCCGTTAACCAGGGCAACTTCGGTCAGTAAAACTTTACCCAAGTTATCTGCATCCAAGAAATGCTGTAACTCTTCATCGGTGCGGGTACCTAATACCGCAGCAATCATCGAGCCAGCACTAGCCCCAGAAATAACTTCCGGCAAGAGATCCTGCTCAACCAAGGCCTTAACGACACCAACATGAAAATTACCAAGTACCGCCCCACCACTTAACATCAGTGCTGACTTTCCGTAGCACTTGCTGGCTCGCCGGAAAAAATCAAGTCGCTCTAAAAAGCTCGGGTGTTCGGAATCAAGCTGGGCTAAATGATCTAGGGAATCACTGATGGCATCAACATAGTCATGCACTAACTGCTTGGTGCCAAACTTCGCCCGCGCATACAAAACGGGTTTTCCCATGCCACCCATATTGCCGTGGATGCCCTCGTTTAATGAGAACAACAAACCGATATTGTCGTTATTTTCACGAAAATAGCGCAACCGCTCTAGGCGTGAACGAATTGACGCATAATCATAGAGACTCGTCTTATCTATTTTTTTCCAATGCTCTCTACCAGAACAGCGATCGTGTTCTTTCGCCAGCGCCTTCCACTCTTCATAGCTTGTAGAATGCTGCAGTTTACTTTCCAGTTTCTTCACAATTTGCCCTATTCATCTGAATCGCAACAAAGTATTCCAACAACCCTGTTGCATAACCTTAATCAATCCTCGCGACGGTGGCTATAGGTGTTTCTAGGTAAGCCGCCCACCCCACAAACACTGAGTGCGCTAGCTATTTCGCCGAAAATAAGCAAACATAGCCACAAAATCACCGAATTTCGGCAAAAATCAACCCCTCTCAAATCCCAAGGAAGCACACAAATATACGCTTTACGGCCACATTCCGCTGTCGTTAGTTTAATACTAGGAACTTATAACATGCCTGCAGGTAATGCTCTATGGCCTAAACCTACAACTTATTATGAAATGGGGCCACAATCAGCCAAATTCGACACACAGAGCAGCTATAACCAAGCTTAAACTTATAAAGTCAGCCTAAGTATGCATGCTGATATTTAGGCAATTTGCACTAAATCTTTTAAATCCTGGGGTTTGCCGTGCAAATGTCCCTGCGCGTAATCGACTCCCAAGGCCCTAAGCTGATCCATGATTTCCTGACGCTCGACAAACTCGGCAATCGTTCGCTTACCGAGCACATGACTAATATCATTTATCGACCGCACCATGGCTTTGTGCACGGGGTTTTTGTCCATATCGTGAACAAAAAGACCGTCAATTTTAACAAAGTCCACAGGTAGCTCCTGTAGGTAGCCAAATGACGACATGCCCGTACCAAAATCGTCGAGCGCAAACTTCCCGCCGAGCTCATGTACCTGGTGAATAAACCGAGTCACAGCAGCAAAATTGGTAATTGCCACCGTTTCGGTAATTTCGAAACATATAATTTCCGGGTTTACCGTACTCCGCCTCAGGTAGCGGTAGACAAACTCTAAGAAGGACTCCTGACACAAGGATTGCCCCGAAATATTAATAGAATACATCACATTCCGGGTGTTCAATTCTGGGTTGCGCTGCAGGAAGCTGAAGAAGCTTTTAATTACCCAACGATCGATTTGAGGCATTAAACCAAAGCGCTCAGCTGCGGGCATAAACTGCCCAGGGCTAAGTACTTCGCCGTTGTAGATCATTCTTACCAACAGCTCGTTGTACAAAGTTGTGCGATTTGACTCATCAACCAATGGCAGAATTCGCTCCGTCACAAGACAAAATTCATCGGCAGCCAAGGCCTTATTGATCCGATGCACCCAATCCATATCATCGTGTAAGCGGCTGAGCTTTTTATCTTGGGCATCGTATACATGCACCCGACCACGACCATCCTCCTTAGCCGAGTACATGGCAACATCCGCCTGACTCATCACCGCCTCGCGGCTTAATGAGTATTCGTCGACGAGCACCACACCGATACTAATTGACACTCTATGCGCAATACCGCTCCACATAAAAGTCATACGTTTTACGGCTTTAACCAACCGCGAGGCCACAGAACGCGCCTCAAAGGTATCTACATTGCTGAGCAATACACCAAACTCATCGCCACCTAGGCGGCACAGCATATCACCGATAAAGAGCTCTACTTGCAGCGCTTGGGCGATGTTTATAATGAGATTATCACCGGAAACATGTCCGCTGGTATCATTGATCAATTTAAACTGATCTATATCAATGTAAAGTAAGGCATGGGTGCGAGAACTGGTTGCTGCATCACTCACTAGGTTAGCCAAACGACGCTCAAATTCTCCTCGGCCCATTAACTTCGTGAGTGGATCAATCCCATTTTCGCTTACACCAAAGAGCTCATCAGGCGCATCGGTCATCGCGATGGCAAGGCTATATCCAATTTTCACACCCTTATCATCGAGCACATCAGACACCGACGCTAAGTAGTGAACTTCGCATTTAGCCGGAAAAACGACGATCAATGGCTTAGCGTTTTGGCGACACACCGCCAACTGCTCCGCTAACGGCTTACCATTTATCACACTAACCAAAGGCAACACATCGGCAAGGTTTTTGCCTAATAAGTCAATTAATGGCGCGTTGATAAGGGATTTTGTTGCCGCATTCACGTAGCTGATACGGTCATCAAGGTCTACGCAAATTAAACTGTGTACGAGACTATCTAAGATCCACTCTGATCGCATTGTATTTTCCTATTCCGCCAAGGGGATAGTAAAGTAAAAGGTTGACCCCTTACCAAGCTCAGATTCAAGCCAGATCTTGCCGCCATGCCACCTCACTATTTTCTCACAAATTGCCAAGCCAACCCCGGTGTCTTTAACAACGCCTTCGCCATTGTCGCGGTGAAATAAATTAAATAAGCCACTGTGATGCTCTGGGGCAATACCAACCCCAGAGTCACTTATAGAGAACACCCAATTGCGCTCATGGGTAGTTGCATTGATATAAATTTCAGGTGGCTTACCTTCAGAATAGCGAATTGCATTGCCAATCAAATTTTGAAATAGTTGGGTAAGTTGGCGCCGGCAGGCGAACACCGTCGGCAGCGCTTCGCAGTGCAAATTGGCATGGCTTGCTTGGAACTCACTGTCCAAATTCAGCATCACATCACTGACCACGGAATTACAATCGACCATTTCCCGGCTTTCATTAAACCGACCAACCGATGTAAGTGCGACCAGCTTATTTAACGCGGACTGCATGGCGTAAACGTTTTCTCTGATATCAAGAAACTCTTCAGCCAAGCCCGTTGGCGGCAGCTCACTCACTCGAGAGCCAATCTTACGCATTGCGCCAACCACTTCATTCAGCGGCATTTGTAAGTCGCGGGCGGCCAAATGCGACAGTTGCTCGATCTCATTGACCAGGCCAATAAGTTGATGGCGGCTTCGCGCCAGGGCTATTAAATCTCGGTACGACGAAAGCGCCGTATAAATTACGGAAAACAGCCGATCTTGCGTTAATTCGGTTTTAGCGCGGTAATCATTGATATCGTAAACCTTTAGAACACGGCGCTCTGGCGCCAAGCCCGGTTGACCGGTACGCAAAATAATACGTACAAAGTGATTGCCGAGATCCTGCCGGATAAACCGCGCCACATCCAAGCCGGCGCTATCGGTCTCCATAACTACGTCAAGTAAAATAATGGCAGTATCAGGATGCTCCTGAATCATTTGCCGCGCTTGTTCGCCGGAGTAGGCGCTAATGAATTCGAGGTGGCGTCCACCAAAGCTGAAATCGTGTAATGCCAAGCGGGTGACCACATGGATTTCTTCCTCATCATCGACAATGAGGATCTTCCAGGCATTCTTGGCCGTTGTAGACGAATCCTGTGTCAGCATAGTGCTTTGCTCGCTTGCCAAAATAAGCTCATCATTATCTGCCATTTTATCTGGGATCTTTTTGCTATTGGTGTTGGTCATGGGCATTGGACTCCAGTAGGGCAATTGTCTCGTGAGCGATTGCGACGTTCTTTACAAATAACTCAATCATCGCAATATCCGGTACTGAAAACACATCCTTCGCAGACACGTACAGCAACTGCTCCATGCCAGATTCTGTAACATAGTAGCTTACCCAGTAATTATCACCATAATTGCTTGATCGCTGTTCAATTGTCGCAGCGATACGATCAGCAACTTCTCGCTCAAATTGTGAAACATCGACTGCACCAGTAAAATCTGAATAGCAGCCTGTAGCCGCCAGAATATTAAGCTTATCGCTTGAGGGCCTAGCCAGTACGCCGCATGGCTGAACCAACATTGCGTCCTTATTCAGGTACAGTAGTGCTGTGAGCTGCTGCAAAACGCCCTCTGCAAATGCCGCCATATTTCGACGTTCAAAAATATGCGCCGAGGCTTCGATCACTTTTAATAAACCAAGCCTGTTACATTCCAATGCGATTAAGTCGCGGTAGGAACATAAACTTGTGTACACAGTTGAAAACAGCTTTTGGCGAGTTAATTCCGTTTTTTCTTTGTAATCATTAATATCGTACTGGGTAATCACTTCTAGCTCAGGCGCCTGACCAGGCTGGCCGGTACGCAAGACAATACGCACAAATTTATTATTTAGTTCACGGCGAATATAATGAACTAAATCAAGTCCCGCGTGATCGGTTTCCATCACCACATCAAGCAGAATTAGCGCGATGTCATCATGCTGAGCAAGGGCCTGCCGCGCTTCCGCTGCGGAATAAGCACTTATAAACTCCAAACCACGCCCCGCTAACTCAAAGCCTTCTAGCGCTAAACGAGTAACTGAATGAACAACTTTTTCATCATCAACTAGTAGCAGCTTCCATGGCACCAGCCCTGGGACGCAAACATTTCCAGTTGGCTCTGCCGCAAACTGCAATTTATCATCGCCATCACTATCCATTTCAAACTGGCTCATATAATCCTACCTTACCGACGTCCGGAGGGAAGAAAAGGCTAACACAGCTACCTTTCCCTACTTCGCTGTCTATATTAATGCGTCCACACAACTGCTGAGTAACTAAGTTATATACAATATGCAAACCAAGACCACTACCGCCACTGCCGCGCTTTGTTGTAAAAAATGGGTCACAGACTCGTGCCAAATGCTCTGCCGGAATACCCCTACCATCGTCACTGAATTGTAGCGCAATTTCCCCAGACTCAGACGCCCATACCTTCAGGTGTAAATGTCCGCTCTCGCCATTCGGAAAGGCGTGACTAATGGCGTTCATCACTAAATTGGTCACTATTTGCGACACTGCACCAGGATATGAAAAAACCATCAAATCTTGATCACAATCTAACTGGTAGCTTAATCCAGCCTTTTTAACTTGGGGATAAAGACTTTGCATGACCTCGCCCAAGTACTCACCGAGATTGAAGCGCCGTACCTCGCTATTACTTTGATCGACCGCGACCCGCTTAAAACTTTGAATTAATCCCGCCGCGCGCTCGAGGTTCCCTAAAATCATCTTACTCGCCGTTAAGCTCTGCTCCCAATACAGCTGCAAAGCCGATTGTGTCAATACCCCATTTTCATAGCTTCTTTTTGCATCTGCAGTATTCGCTTGTAAAGTCGACGCTGCGGTCACGCCAACCCCAATAGGGGTATTAATTTCATGCGCAACACCTGCAACCAAAGCACCAAGGGAGGCCATTTTTTCCGTATTGATTAATTGCTGCTGCGTTTGCTTTAAGCGCTGCAAGGTGCCGCTTAGCTCGCGATTACTGACATCAACTTCGCAAACCCGAAGTTCCAACTCCCGACGGGCTTTAAGCACCTCCTTATCTCGGCAATCAACATCGGCAATCATGTCATTAAAATTGTCGCAAAGTTGGCCAAACTCATCCTCGGCGTATTTATTCGCGCGTAAACGGTAATCCCGATTCAAACGAACCTGACTAATCACTTCCAGCAAGCTGGTAATAGGTAGTAATAAATGCTTTCCGAGCCATGAAGAAAAACCAAAGGCAAAGAGTACGGTTCCTGCAAAAATGAGTATCGCCAACCACCACGCAGAATGAAGGTAATCACTCAAACATTGATCATTGGTTTGCAACACTAATTTCAAGGGCGCCTCCTTTTGTGTAGGGACTATCGCAAGGTACTCATTCTCGCCTAATGTGGCATATGTCTGCCCGCATGTGCCCTTGCTGTAATTGGCTTGATATTCATACAGTAAACTCGTACCACGTTCTCCAGAATAGGCACAAACCGCAGTGATACCTCTATCTGCAGCCAATTCCCGCACAGCAAGCCTTACCTTATCCGCGTCTCCGGTTACCAATATTTGCCCCAGCAAACCAGCTATGACGGTGTACTTGTCCTGCCTGCTAGCAGAGGATGCCTCGGTCGCCAAAGCGATACACAGCCCAAAAATTAACCCACCCACCACTAAGTTACTGGCAATAATTGCAGACGCCAGCTTCCGATCAAAGCTCATCGTAGATAAAAAACGGCGCAAATCAGTGGTCATTCCAATACGTACGCATAAAAAAATCCCTCTCCCAGCTGTATTTATCAGTCAGCGAATCCGCTTTAAAACAGATCGCCCGCAGACACACTGAGGCTAGGCTCACTTTAATGCCTTAGC
>NZ_JBFJWS010000098.1:0-10432 GCF_041623545.1 Zhongshania sp.
ACAGATCGACTGTCCATATCCGCCATCCGGTATGCTAATAAACGCCAACGCTCAGGACTGAGAAATGGCAGCACACCTTCAATAATAAGCACCATACTGAGAGCCACTGACAGTTCCTGCCACATGCGCTTTGCCTGCTACAAACATAAAAAATCCGCGCTGCCCGTAGGGGTTTAGACCTCGGTTCAGCCCGGATGCGAGAATGATACCACACTCCCCGCCTCAGCGAGGAGTGAAACAAGCCAGCTTACTTACTGCCGCCCTGCTTTAAGTAACGGAAGAACTCACTTTTGCTGTCAACGACCAATAAATCACCTTTATTACTAAAGGACGACTGATAGGCGCTCAAGCTACGTAAAAAAGCATAGAACTCGGGATCACGACTATAAGCTGCTGCATAGGTACTGGCGGCCTCAGCATCACCCTCACCGCGCAACACTTCAGAGTCACGATAGGCATTTGCACCAATAACCGTGCGCTGACGATCTGCTGTAGCGCGAATTTTTTCAGCTAATTCGCGACCAGTAGAGCGATGCTCGCGAGCTTCACGCTCACGCTCAGACTTCATGCGATCGAACACCGACTGACTAACCTGCGACGGCAGGTCAATACGCTTAACCCGGACATCAACCAGCTGAATACCAAACTCGGTAGTCGTAATCTGATTGAGATCACGCGTCAAATCCGTCATTAACAGATCCCGCTCACCGGATACAACCTCATGGAAGGTTCGCTCACCAAACTTGTTACGCAAGCCGGTATTAATTCGCTGCGCCAACAAACCTTCGGCGCGCCCTTCCTCGCCATTGGTGGCGGTATAATACTTCTGCGTATCGATTACTTTCCACTTAGCGTAAAAGTCCACATCCAACGGCTTTTTCTCAATGGTCAAAAACCGTTGAGTTGGCGCATCTAAGGTTAAAATACGACGCTCAAATTTGCGCACCATATGCACAAAGGGCGTTTTGATGTGCAGGCCTACACTGATATCTGGGTCGACCACTTCACCAAACTTTAGCAAGACCCCGCGCTCGGTTTCACGCACGATATACAAGCTATTCATCGCCAGTACGATTAAGCCCAGCAGCACGACTACAACGGTAAAATTACGTCCACCCATGTTAACGACCCTCCCTGCGCGAACTTTGACTGTCACGACGTAACTGCTCAATGACTTTATCTGTCAACTGGCGCATATCCGGCTCTGCACTAGCCGATTGGCGAGTAACCGCCGACTTTTCCATCAATTTATCGAGCGGCAAATACATCATATTATTACCGCCTTCGACATCAACCATCACCTTGGTAGCATCGCTATACATGGTTTCCAGCGCATCGATATACAAACGCTCGCGGGTCACCTTAGGCGCTTTGCGGTATTCGTCATAAAGATCCACAAAGCGCTGAGCCTCACCCTGCGCCCTGGCAACAACCTGCTCTTTATAAGCTTGCGCTTCTTCAAGTTGACGCTGAGCAGCACCACGCGCTTCTGGAATAATGCCATTGGCGTAGGCTTCTGCCTCATTCTTTAAGCGCTCACGATCTTCTTTCGCACGAGTAACATCATCAAATGCGTCTTGCACCTGCGAGGGCGCCTGTGCATCTTCAATATTGACCTTGGCTACTAAAATGCCACTCTGATAAGTATCGAGATAACCCTGAAGTCTCTGCTGAGTATCGATCGCAATCTGCTCGCGCCCCTCAGTGATCACCTGATCCATTTTTGAACTGCCAACCACGTGGCGCAAGGAGCTTTCCAGAGCATGCTCTAAACTCAACTCAGGACTCTTCACTTTAAGAAGAAAGTTAGCAGGGTCTGACACGGTGTACTGAACAGACAAAGCGACATCGACGATATTTTCGTCTTCGGTCAGCATCTGGCCACGACTCGTAATACCGCGCACTTTAGTGACGTTGATTTTATTCACTTCGTCCATCAGCGGCGGATTCCAGCGCAAACCAGGCATCACTGTTTCGTGATAAACCCCCAAGCGCAGCACTACAGCACGCTCTTGCTGATCAACCTGATAGAAACCAAACAAACCCCAAACCACTGCTGCCAGTACCGCAACAACTCCGAGCATGCCAGCGCTTAGATGAAAATCGCCACCATTGCTGCTGCCGCCTGTTTTAGCGCCGCCAAAAATACTATTCAGCTTTTCTTGCAGCTTTTTCAGAGCTTCATCTAAATCTGGCGGCCCCTGGTTATTACCGCCCCAAGGATCATTATCTTTCCCGCCACCCGGTTCATTCCAGGCCATAGCCCTCTCCTATCGATTATCGTTGTGGTTCGCTATTTTTTTATGCCGCAGCCAACTTGTGCTGCGGAACGCCCGCGACATCACGATTTTGTCCGGCGGGCAGTCTAGCAGAATTCTTCGCGCATGCTAACCGGACGACTTGAGTCCAGTGACGCTTCTGTAATTGATTCAGCAGCCAGCAATCGTTGCCAATCCGCTTCCGGCAAACGAATTTTTAGGCGCTGCGAGCCGTCATCGCTCATTTCTTCTTCGAGTACAGCATCAAGACTAAACAGCCGCGCACGCAAACGGCCCTGCGCCGCCGTTAAGGTAATACTGGTTTCGCAAATCTCATTGCCCAGCAGCTCACTCAAGGCCTGATAAAATAAATCCAGCCCTCGATCATCTCGCGCCGACAGCCACACCCGTACCGGTTGACCAGTATCATCGCGCTCAATACGCGGCTCACTGCCAATCAAGTCAGTTTTATTATAAACCTCAAGAATTGGTATATCCGCCGCGCCAATCTCCGCAAGTACGCTCATCACCTGCTTCATATTGTCTTGACGCTCAGGATCAGCGCAATCCACAACATGAATCAACAAATCGGCGATAACCGCTTCTTCTAGGGTCGCTCGAAACGCCTCCACCAGCTTGTGGGGCAAATGACGAATAAAGCCAACGGTGTCCGCCAAAATAACCGGACCAACATCACCCACCGTAATACGGCGCACGGTTGGATCCAAGGTCGCAAACAACTGATCGGCGGCGTAAACGGTGGAGGTGGTCAGCACATTAAAGAGCGTTGATTTACCCGCATTGGTATAGCCGACCAATGACAGCGCCGGAATTTCGGCCCGTCGCCGCGCCCGCCGAGCCTGCTCGCGCTGGCGCCGAACTTTCTGTAGCCGCGACTGAATTGCAGTTATACGCGCCCGCAATAAACGCCGATCGGTTTCAAGCTGGCTCTCACCCGGCCCGCGCAAACCTATACCGCCCTTTTGACGCTCCAAGTGAGTCCAACCGCGCACTAGCCGCGTGGACATATGCTGCAGCTGAGCCAGCTCAACTTGCAATTTACCCTCGTGGGTATGTGCGCGCTGGGCAAAAATATCAAGAATTAGACCGGTACGATCAAGCACGCGACACTGTAGTTCGCGTTCAATATTGCGCTCTTGGCTCGGTGACAAGGAATGGTTAAACAACACCAGCTCGCCTTCATTGGCGATCAGTGCTTCACGAATTTCTTCGAGCTTGCCGGTACCCACAAACAGACGGGCGTCCGGACGTTTACGAGACCCTGTAATGAACGCTACAGGGTCACCTCCTGCGGAGGTGACCAGCTGCACAAATTCATTGGAGTCTTCGCGCTCGTCTTCACTGTGAAAATCCAGGTGCACCAGTATTGCGCGCTCACCAGAATTAGGTCTTTCAAATAGCAAGGACGAACCTCAAATCAACAAATAGCGGTTATTAAGCGTCTTCTTGTTCTTCGTCATCTTCTGGCGGATGCGCCATAGGCAAACGAACAACACGCGACGGAACCACGGTAGAAATGGCGTGTTTATAGACCATTTGACTAACCGTATTTTTTAGCAAGACCACAAATTGGTCAAAAGACTCAATTTGGCCCTGCAATTTAATGCCGTTAACCAGATAGATAGAAACCGGAATGCGCTCCTTTCGAAGAATATTCAGGTAAGGGTCTTGTAGGGTATGCCCTTTTGACATGGCGTGACCTCCTGTATGCCCAAATCGGGCGTTGATAAAACGTATCAAAAAGCAGTAATAAGATCGCAAACCCAACAACAAGTTCGCAAACAGACTGGGTAGCTTGCAGTATACCTAAGTTATAGCAGTTCAGCAGCGCCAGAATGCGCTATCACGGAATTTAGTTGCAAATCAATATTTCCGCCAGTCTCCAGCCACTGCAAGTCTGACCAACCCCGCAACCAAGTTAACTGTCGCTTTGCCAATTGCCGCGTAGCAATCAAGGCACGCTCAAAGGCTTCATCAAGGGAATAATCACCGCGCAAATGCTCCCAAACCTGACGGTACCCCACCGCCCGTATCGCCGGTAAATCCGCGTGCAAATCGCCACGCGCCATCAAGCCCGCGACTTCCTCAACAAAGCCCTGAGCAAACATCTGCCTCAGCCGCTGTTCGATGCGCAGATGTAATACACTGCGCTCTGGCGGCGCAATGGCAAACTGAAACACTCGGTAAGGCAAAACTTGTTCCGCCTGCCTAGCCCGCCACTCGGTCATAGTGACGCCACTAATACGGTAAACCTCTAGAGCACGGGAAAGACGCTGGGAGTGATTAGGATGAATCCGTGCCGCGGAAGCCTCATCCACCTCTGCTAGCAAGGCATGAACCGCAGGCCAACCCTGTTCTTCGGCAATGGCGTTAATCTCAGCTCGCACCTGCTGATCTGCCGGAGGCATATCCGCCAAACCCTCAAGCAAGGCTTTGTAATACAGCATCGTACCGCCTACCAGCAGCGGAATTCGCCCAGCAGCAGCGCTTTGGGCCATTGCCGCCAATGCATCACGACGGAAGCTTGCTGCCGAGTACGCCTCACTCGGGTCACAAATATCGATTAATTGATGGGGGTAGCGGGCCAAAGTTGCTGCATCTGGCTTGGCACTGCCAATATCTAAGCCACGATAGACCAAGGCCGAATCGACGCTGATCAAGTCGCAGGGTAGGCGCTCACTCAGCGCCAAGGACAAATCCGTTTTACCTGCAGCAGTCGGCCCCATCAAAAAAATAGCGGTCGGTAATACGTCCACCGAATCACTCACTTGATCAGCGGCCACGTAAAAACCATTTATCCAACTCGGCCAGACTCACCTGCACCCAGGTTGGCCGGCCGTGATTGCACTGGCCGCTGCGCTCAGTGGCCTCCATATCGCGCAGCAGACCATTCATCTCTGGCAGAGTCAGACGACGGTTCGCCCGCACCGAGCCGTGGCAGGCCATGGTCGACAAGATTTCATTGATATGAGCCTGAATGCGATCGGTACTGCCAAACTCCAACAAATCCGACAGCACGTCTCTTACCAGCTGCTCTACCGAGGTATCAGCCAGAATCGTCGGCAATTCCCGCACAATAATCGACTCGGCAGCAGCACGCTCAATGCGCATACCCAGTTCAGCAAACACGCCCGCATGCTGTTCGGCGCAGTCAGCCTCGCGCTCACTCACCGCCAAATTCATTGGCACCAGCAAGGGCTGGCTACGAATCCCCTCGCCTTCACGGGCATTTTTCATACGTTCGTAGGTAATGCGTTCATGAGCTGCATGCATGTCAACTAAGACCATGCCCTGCTGGTTTTCCGCCAGAATATAAATCCCCTTCAGCTGGGCAAGTGCATAACCCAGCGGTGGCGCGGTACTGTCGTCTGCCGGTGCAACACTGTTTGGCCCCGTCTGCAAGCGCTGATAATTTGCCCGCTGATCCGCCACCCCCGCGTTAGAAGGAGGAGTATATGACGAGCTGTACTGGGGCTGAAATGATGTCGGCGCCGCATTAAATGCACCCGCACTTGGCGTCGCCAAAGAGGCCGACCCCGCCTCGCCCAAGGGCATAGCCGCTTGGGTTTCCGGCATCGCCATTAGCGATTCTCCGCCATCCGCTGCAATCGCAGCCTGCTGAGGCACGGTGTCTGGCCGCACATCAGCGAGTACTTTGTGCAAAGTGCGGAATATAAAGTCGTGCACTGTGCGGCCATCCCGGAAACGCACCTCGTGCTTGGTCGGGTGGACATTCACATCCACCGCAGCCGGCGCCAACTCGAGATACAACACAAAAGCGGGGTGGCGACCGTGAAAAAGTACATCGCGGTAGGCTTGACGAACTGCATGAACCACCAAGCGGTCACGCACATAGCGCCCGTTCACGTAAAAATGCTGCAAATCAGCCTGACTGCGGGAAAAGCTTGGCAGTGCCACCCAACCCCAAAGCCTCAGTCCGACGGCCTCCCGATCGATATATAGCGCCTGCTCCATAAACGCCGGGCCGCAAACGGCAGCTAAACGCCGCTCTTGCTCAAGCTGATTGTCCGCTGGTTTTAAACTGTGTACCGCACGCCCATTATGACGGAGGGAAAAGCCAACGTCGTAGCGACTCAAGGCCTGGCGCTTAACGACCTCTTCAAGGTGATTAAATTCTGTTTTCTCGGTGCGCAAAAACTTTCGCCGCGCGGGGGTATTAAAAAACAAATCCCGCACTTCCACCGTAGTCCCCCGGGGGTGCCCTACAGGCGCTAGCACGGTTTCCATATCGCGACCTTCACTGCGCGCCGACCAACCCGACACACTGCCTTCTTGTGCAGTACTCAAACACAAGCGCGACACCGAGCTGATACTTGCCAAGGCCTCACCACGAAAACCAAGACTGGCTACCGACTCCAAATCTTCCAGGGCCGAAATTTTACTAGTGGCGTGACGACTGAGCGCCAGAGGTAAATCGTCTTCGGCTATGCCGAAGCCGTCATCCCGCACCCGTATTAATTTAACGCCGCCCTCTTCAATATCCAATTCAATGCGGCGAGCGCCGGCATCGAGGCTATTTTCGAGGAGCTCTTTTACTACCGAGGCGGGACGCTCTACCACTTCCCCCGCGGCAATCTGGTTAGCCAAACGGGGATCTAATAAACGAATTTTAGTCATTATGAGGCGGGAATCTGTATTTTTTGGCCGACGCGGATACTACTCCCCGACAGTTGATTATGACGCTGAAGGTCGCCGAGGGGCACATTATAACGCTGAGCTATCCCAGACAAGGTATCGCCCCTTGCGATAGTGTATTCACGTGCAGTGGCGCTAGCGGGCCGACCGCCGGGAACATCGCCGCGCTTTAGCGCTGCAAAATAGGTATCTGGCGGCGGGCTTTCTCTAAAATAGCGATCGATACCTTCGAAAATAGCTAAGGCCATGCTGCTTTGGTAACTACTACTTTTCAGCTTGCTGGCTTCCCCAGGATTAGAGATAAACCCGGTCTCCACCAAAAGCGAAGGAATATCCGGCGACTTCAGCACAGCAAAACCCGCTTGCTCCACACGCTTGCTATGAAGACGAGAGATTTTAGCCATTTCACCCAACAGCTGCGCACCCACGCTTAGGCTTGCATCAAGACTGGCCGTCATCGACAAATCGGTTAACACTCCCGCCAAAACCTGATCTTTATCCGACAGGCTCACGCCACCCACTAAGTCAGCGTCGTTTTCGCGCTGGGCCAAAATTCGGGCTGAGGCACTTGTCGCACCACTCTTAGACAAAGCGTATACGGAACTGCCATTCGCTTGGGGGTGAGTAAAAGCGTCAGCATGAATAGACACAAAAAAATCGGCCTGAGCCTTGCGGGCAAGATCACGGCGCTTAGCCAAGCCCACGTAGTAATCGCCATTGCGAATCATCACCACGCGATAGCCTTTCTTGCGCTCGAAGCGTTCTTTAAGTCGCGAGGCAATTTGAAAAACCACATCTTTTTCTTTAACCCGCCCCGGCCCAATAGCACCGGGATCCTCACCGCCGTGACCGGCGTCAATCGCGATAACCACATCGCGCTGCGAACTGGTTTCAACGCTTTTGATCACCTGGGCTTCAACGGTTTCACCCTTATCCAGAAAATCCACCACAAGACGATCATGCAAATCCCCGCTGGCCTCTAATAAAAAGCTGCGTACCTGCACCTCAGCACTAAGATCAAATACCATGCGCAGCGCACCGCCGGGCTTATCTGCATGGCGCAGACCAGTCACTGGGCTATTGGCAAACTGCAGTTTTTGAGTATCTGCGGCGAGTTTGGTATTTTGAATATCGATAACGAGACGGTGAGGATTGCTCAGGGTTATCAGTTCATGGGTGACCGGCCCGCTCAAATCAAACACCACGCGGCTGTGATCTGGCGCTCGCCAAAATCGAACGTCGCGAATTTCTGCCGCCTGCGCGGCAGCGGCCAAACTCAGTAGGCAAATCAGGACAACACTGTTAATCCGTTTCATATTCGCTCAATTGCGCCAAGATTTGCTGCCCACGCGGCGTTGCGCTACGTGCGGCAAGTAGGCGGCCCGCTCCCTGTACCTCAATGCTAACCATTATATCCGCTAATGGCAAAACACCCGCGCCACGCTCGGGCCACTCGACCAAACATACCGCGTCGCCATCGAAGTAATCACGAATACCCATGTACTCCAACTCTTCAGGATCACCTAAACGGTACAGATCAAAATGATACACATTCACCCCAGCATTCTCATAGGGCTCAACAAGGGTATAAGTTGGGCTCTTCACCGCACCGGTATGACCAAAAGCCCGCAACACACCCCGACAAAATGTGGTTTTACCTGCACCAAGCTGGCCGCCTAGATAAACCACAGCTCCGCCCTTCAACGCCGCTCCCAGCCACTGGCCCGCCGCTACTGTTTCGGCTTCGTCATCAAGATAACGCTGCATAGCCGTTAATTACACCCCGTAAATGATCAATCACATCGCTTGCTATCAAACCACGTTCACCCTCGACCGCGGCCACATCCGCTGCGGCGGCATGCACAACAACTCCCAAGCACGTCGCCCGCGGCGGCGATAAACCTTGGGCGACAAAAGCGCCGATTACCCCAGATAGCACGTCACCCATACCACCACTTGCCATACCTGGGTTACCGCGATTGCACAAATACAGCCCGTCGCCGGTAGCGATGACAGTGCCACCGCCTTTCAATAATACGCTTGCGGCGAAACGCTCAGCCATAGTCTGCGCCGCAGTAAAACGGTCTGCCTGCACATCCAAGGTGCTGCAAGCCATCAACCGCGCGGCCTCCCCCGGATGGGGCGTGAGTATACGCGGCCCGCAGTGAGAAAGCAGGAGCTGCGGTTCGCTGGCAATTATATTTAACGCATCAGCGTCGACAACCAGGGGCTTGTTTGCCGCCAAAACTGCCGCCAGCAACTCCCGCCCCCAAGACTGCTGACCCAAACCAGGCCCAATCACCACCACGGTCGCCTTGGCCAAAAGCCATTGTAATTCCTGGGCGCCACTCACGCCATGCACCATCAATTCCGGCCGCGCCGCGACAAAGAGCCCAATATGCTCAGGCCGTGTTGCGCAGGAAACTAAGCCAGCACCACTACGCGCTGCGGCGCTGGCTGCCAATAATGCCGCTCCCGCCATGCCGTAATCCCCCCCCACCACCAAGACATGCCCAGCAGCACCTTTATGCGCATTACGCGCTCGCGGTCCCCACTCGGCCAGCATCTGCGCAAGATTCAACTGCCTGACCGCACCGGTCAACTGTCCACTGCTCAGCTGTTTATACACATTTCGAGGTACCGCGAGATCGGCAAAGTGAAGTGCGCCAACACAATCAAGCGCATCTAAGGTGAACAGTCCGCGCTTTAAACCGATAAAACTCAGGGTTTGCGCAGCCTTTATCGCCACACCCAAAATACGCCCACTGTCACTGCACAGGCCAGAGGGAATATCGATGGCCAGTACTGGCACTCCTGCACAGTTAATCGCCTGGATCGCCGCACGATAGTGTTCACGAACGTCACCCCGCAGACCAATGCCCAGCATGGCATCAACAACAACGCTATTATCCTGCGGTGACTCGCCTCGCCATAACGACACCACAACCCCGGTCCGACGCGCCCACTGCCACGCTAAAGCAGCATCGCCATTGAGTGATTCGGGCGCCGCTAGGGCCCACACCCGCACCGCCAGACCAGCCTCCGCCGCCAAAGCTGCAAGCACATAGCCGTCGCCACCATTGTTGCCGCCACCACAAAACACCTCTATAGGCGAGCGATCTGGCCAACACTCTTGCACACAATTGAACGCCGCCTGACCCGCACGGCGCATCAACTCAAATCCGGCGATACCACTGGCAATCGCCAAGCGGTCAAATTCGCGAACCTGCGCTGCGGTATACAAGGTTTGTTCAGCAACAATTACACGACCCAGCGATGACATAAGGCGATATCCCAGAGAACTTATATACCAGCCTATCATAGCGCTTACGTAAACACTGGCAATCTAGTCCGTCACCAAAGCCTATGGCACCGCCGCTCAATTGCGCTTATTGCGGCCCCTCAACAATGCTATTCAGTGAATCCCGAATCGCTAATTCACGGTTAGCCACTTTTTTGAATAAACCGCCAGCCGCCTGCTGCGCTACGTACTCACC
>NZ_JBFJWS010000099.1:0-10404 GCF_041623545.1 Zhongshania sp.
GGCCACTGTGACCGTATACACTTTTGCTATTTGCCGGTCAGGCAAACTCAGTTGCCGTGACCAATGACCATCATTGGTCAACAATATAAGCCCCGTCGAATTAAAATCGAGACGACCGGGGATATGTAATTGATCTCGATCGCCGCGTTCGAGCAAATCAATTACAGTGGTATGACACCCATCTTTAGTCGCACTAACCACCCCTGCTGGCTTGTTCAGCATTATATAGCGCGGCTTTTTTGCCGGTAAGCATCGACCATCCACTACGACAACCGCGAACTGGTTAATAACTAAGGCGACATCAGTGGCAACTTCGCCGTCAACCGTTACTCGCCCCTGTGCGAGAAGCGCGCGAACATCACTGCGTTTGATATGCGTCTGGCGACTAATAAAGCGGTCTAACCGGGATTTATTCGAAATCAACTGGCTGCCGTCAATTCTTTGACGTGAGTTTTGGATGCTTCACATAGAGTAAGCTACCGGTATCGAAGCCCAAGATCCGTGCCTTATTAACAAATCGACTAATCAATTCATCGCTGACTACTGGGGTTCTCGCGAGCAACCATAAATACGATTTATTGTAACCAGTAACAGCGGCATATTCATATCGCGCTGGGTCGTCGCCAAGACCAAGGTCAAACACCACGTACGATGAGTAAAATGGGCCGAAAAAAGACACTTTCAAATGACCGGTTGTTTCATCGTCAATAAAGTAGGCGCGCCCTTCTTTCTCACGCCACTCTCCGTCGGCAGCGGAGTAGCCGCGATTAATGACGCGAATGCCGCCGTCGTCACGCAGGCTATACTCTGCTGTTACTTGGCTCAAGCCCGCCTCAAAACGATGATCCAAGCGGGCTATTTCATACCATTGCCCAAGAAACTTGGTTTTATCAAAGTCATACACCGCTTGCACGCCACTTGGTACCTTGGTGCAAGAAACCAATAAAACCATCAAAGCTAGGCTTAAAAGCTTAGGCATTGTTAACTCCCAACAAGACTTACTTATTGGAAATAGAATACCACAGACAAAAAAAGCGGGCTGTGCGTGGCTTATCACTACCCCAAACACAGCCCGACATATGCGATGCCCGTCGGGGCACCGAAAACAACATGCGAAAGATCAACAAGGCTTAGCTATGGTCGTCCATCTCATCTTGCACTTCCTCTACGCCTTCTTGGTAGGCTTCCTTGGCATTTTCTACGCCTTGATCAATTCGCTCACCGGCCTTTTCTGCGGGCCCTTTTTCGCAGCCACTTACCGCAAAAACAGCGCTAGCAACAATAAAAAATGCGACTAAAATTTTACTACTCTGAGTCGATTTCAAATTCTCTAATAATACTTTCATGCTTAATACTCTCCATGAGTCGATTCAGTTTTTAGGGGTTTATGTGCTGAAAAACATACTTATACCGAGTCAAACACCGCTGTTAGCGAGTTTTGTTCAGTCTACTTTTCACTGCAGATAACTGGGCCCTACAAGCTAAGCTGAAATACAAAAACGCGATCTCATTTTTGGCAGCACAGTAATGTTTGCCTTCGGAGCTTATGACCAGTAGATACGAGAGGATGTTCCATAGATCCTCTAAATCCCCCTGCATTGCGCATTAATACCAACCGCGCCATCAGAGGGAACTTTTCTAATTTTCAGTCATTACCGAATTGCATCTGCAATGCCAGCTCAATACCGCGACCGGATTCTGGCGCGTAATCACGTATAAACGAACTTGAACTGCGAATGTCCTCGTCCGCCAAATTACGGCCCTTCAACATTAAAGTGTATTGCACGTCCGTAAACTCAAAGACCCGGGACACCGTCATATCAACGCGTTTATAGCTCGCGGTCGGCAATTCATTGGCACCGGGTTTAGTTTGTGCGTGGGCGAATACCGCACTCAAATCGGCATGCCAACCCTGCGCTTGCCAACGTAAGCGCACACCATCATGACCAGGGGGCAAGCGCGGGGCATAATCGCCATTATCCAGTTCGCCCTTTATTCGGTCCCCAAATAGGCCCACGCTATAAGCTTGATTAGCATTAGTGTAAAACGACCAGTCAAGCTCATACTCAAGCCCTTGAAAAATCGCATCTTGTTGCCGGTACGCGAGGACGTCGACACCGTCTATCTCATTGCCCGTGTTTTCTAAATAAATAAAATTATTAAAATGATTAGAAAACGCAACAATCTTGCCACTGAGCGCAGCAAACTCAGCGCGCAAGCTCAGGTCAATATTCTGGGCCTCTTCACTGTCCAGCTGCTCATCACCAAGCTCAATCGCGCCGGTTGCGCCATGCACAACATAGCTGCCGGCGGTATTGCCAAAATTTGAATAGCGCTCCTCAGCGGTCGGTGCCCGACGCGAGCTAGAGAGCGATAACGACGCCGTCCAGCTCTCATTAAGATCATACAAGCCCGCAAGGGAAGCACTCATGCTATCGCTAGTGTGGTCTTTTACACTAGCTTGGTTCGTAGAAAGGCGATCTATATCCGCGCGCAGGCCCGCCTCAAGCGACCAATTTTTAAGGTGATAATCCTCTAGCCAAAACAAGCCCAGCTGGCGAGTGGTGTTTGCGGGCACAAAGGACTCCTCACCGAGCGCCGAGAAATCTGCCTCTAACAACTGGGCACCGAACACACCATGCCAGTCACCACCCCAATAGCTAAAGGTCTGATGCGCCAATTCCAGCCGTGCCGTCCACGCTTCTTTATTAAATGTGGTGCCAACGTCACCGTTGGCTTCTATTTCCTGGTGCTGATAATCGCTATACGCCAGCCGCCAGCGCAGTAGTTCCAAGAAGCCATCAAAATGTTGATCACCGGCAAGATCCCAGCGCTTTTGACTTACCGCTAGATTGACACCTTCTTCACTCTCTTCTTCTATTCCGGCCCCCGCGCCGCTTTCCTCATCATGGTGATGATGCACACCTGCGGGAATACCGTAGACATTGTCTAGCTCACTATAACTTAGCCCAAAGTAGCCATCCTCAAAATGGTAGGCGCTGCCTATAGTCGTGCGACGGGTGCGGCCGTCGGCATTGGCAATAAAGCCCTCACTGCTTTCGTCGGTGTCCTCGATATTACGCGGATTAACCGCTAAGCCCGGAATCTCTGGGTAGCCCCAGTCGCGATACAGCGAGTCAATATGCACCGCCCAGTTACCGTCCCCAGCATCGACCCGAAACACCCCACTGCGACCGTCATCGACACTGCTGTGGCGTAGCTCTGCCGCGCCGCTAACACCATCAATTGCCTTGCTCGGCACGCGACCATCCAAGACATTAATTACCCCACCGATCGCCCCACCACCGTAAAGTAGCGTCGCGGGACCTCGCAAAATTTCAATACTGTCCGCCAGAATTGGCTCAACAGACACTGCGTGATCGGCACTATTAGCCGACACATCCAAGCTCGACAAGCTATTTTGCAGAACCTGAACTCGCGGTCCCTGCTGTCCGCGTATTACCGGCTGGCCAACAGCTGGCCCAAAGCTGGCACTGCTCAAGCCCGGGGAGTTGTTTAAGGTTTCGCCAATGGTCGCAGCCGCCTGACGACGCAATTCTTCGCCACCCAATACCGTAAGTGGCAAAGCCGTTTGCGCTTCATTTTTATGGATCGAGGTCGTCACCAAAACATGTTCTATGTGTCGATTTTCTTCCGCCACAAGGTATAAAGGCTGGGCGCAGGCGCTAGCCAGAACAATTGTTGTTTTCCAGTTCATTGCGAATTCCTGAATATCTAATGTCTTAAGTCGCTGTTTGCACGAAGCAAAATAGCGCTACAAATAAGCTCTACAGGAAACATCGAAATTGAAACCGCCTTAGATACACAGGCACACCGCGTCAATCTAGCCGCGCAGCAGGTTTAAAAAATAATTCGATGTTTCGCGAAATGCGATTTAGACAAAAAATACCGGAGGTGCCCTAGCGGGCGGACGCAGCACTGGGCTAGCGTGAAATACGCTAGCTAGTGCCGACTCGTGGCGGCTTGGCAGCACCGCGGGGATATAGGGACTAAAGGGTTCGTTAGTGGCCGCAGCACCGCTGTAATGACAAACCACACACTCGCTAAGCGGACTATGCTCGGCGACGTGAACGTGATTACCGTGCAGCCATAGCGACCAACTGAGGCACAATAATAACAGCGCCGCCAGTGATAGGCGTTTATGTTGAATGCTGAGGTTCATGAATGTCTGCGCGATGCTGCGTTAACTAGCGAGTGGCTATGCTAACGCAGCCTGAGGATATCCGGCAATAGCGGACCACGGGCAATTAGGCGTCGAAATCGATTCCCAAACGGCGACCAACCAACTCATAAGACTCCACGACATTGCCAAGGCCTTGGCGGAAGCGATCTTTGTCGAGTTTTTCGCGTGTGTCTTTGTCCCATAGGCGGCAGCCGTCTGGCGAGAATTCGTCACCAAGGTGGATTTCGCCATCGCTGAACACGCCGAATTCGAGCTTGTAGTCAACCAGCAGCATACCTGCGTCGGCAAACATCTTTTTGAGCACGTCGTTAACTTTAAAGGTTAATTCTTTCATGCGATCAAGCTGGGCATCGTTTGCCCAACCAAAAGAGCGAATATGGTATTCGTTAATCATCGGGTCATGCAGGGCGTCATTTTTTAGGAACATTTCAAAGGTTGGCGGGTTAAGCTCCAAACCTTCTTCCACGCCTAAACGCTTTACAATAGAACCCGCAGCGATATTGCGCACAACGCATTCAATAGGCAGCATGTCCAATTTCTTGACGAGTGCGTCGTTGTCAGACAACAGCTTTTCAAAATGGGTTGGAATACCGGCAGCCTGCAAGGCGTTCATAATGAAGGCATTGAACTTATTGTTCACCATGCCTTTGCGATCCAGCTGCTCTACCCGCAGACCGTCGAAGGCCGAGGTGTCATTTCTGAAATTGAGGATATAACGGTCTGGGTCGTCAGTCTTATAAACTGACTTTGCCTTACCGGAATACAACTCTTCGCGTTTTTCCATGGTTTGCCTCATTAGCACAAAAAGATCACGCTATATCCAGCCAGTCGAAACCAGCATCTTGGTCGGCAGACAGCAGCGCGTCACTGTTCACCAACATCGGTTCTATCGCCATTCTCGCCAGCGCGGGCGTGTTGTTTTTTTCACTCAGGTGGGCAATGACCACGTGTTGAAGCCGGGCAACCTCGGCGTCTTCCAGCAAACTTGCCGCCTGCTGATTATTCAAATGGCCCCAATCACCGCCAACCCGCTGTTTTAGCGAATAAGGGTAGGGCCCATTGGCGAGCATAGTCACGTCGTGATTACACTCAAGTAAGAGGGCATCGCAGCGCCGATAGTGCTCCCTAACGACCGGCGTAATACTACCTAAATCCGTAAGCAGCCCAAACGTTTTTTTTTGGTAACTGAACACAAATTGACAGGGTTCACGGGCATCATGAGGAACCGCCACTGGCATTACCGAGATACCGCCAATGTCGATTGCCGTACCTAACTCCAAATGCCGCCAGTGATGGGAGAGCCGCAACTGGCCATGCTCCCCAGTACCGTAGCTGCAATACACTGGCACTTTGTATTTCCGCGCCAACGGCAACACCCCTTTGATGTGGTCGCTGTGCTCGTGAGTAACTAGAATCGCGGTCAAATCACTTGGCGCCCGGCCAAGTCTGGCCATGCGCCGCTCGGTTTCTTTAATACTGAAACCGCAGTCGATTAGGATACAACTTTGCTCAGTTTCAAGCAGGGTAGCGTTGCCTTTACTGCCACTACCCAGAGATGCAAAACGCACTAATACATATACCCCATAATGCGCTTAAGCAGGTTTTCGCGCTCGGTTTCCCGCAGGCGACGACCTTTTTGGTAATTCAGAAAAATAAGCGACTCCGCCTTACTCTCACCAACTGGGCGCAATTCCACTACATAGCGACTCAAACCTGGGCGACGGGCACTGAATATCCGCGAAAACCAACCCATTTCTTCTGCATCGGGATCGAGATAGGTAAGCCAGTATTTATTCACTTCGCGACGATCATCTTCAATTTCAAAACCGGCTTTAACCAGCGCCAAACCCAGTGCGGCCCAGGCCCGATCTTCTGGCAGCTGGAGACGCAAATAGCGGCCGTCAGCACCGTCTTCGGTACCTTCTAAGAAAATTTTGCCCTTGCCATCATTGCGCTGAGCCAACATGGAAACTGAGGCGTCGGCTTCACTATCAGCCAAATACTGGGCAACAACCCGCACCATCTGTGACTCACGCTCAAGCGAGTCGGACACAGCAGGCCAACTATCGCCGCCGTTAATCTGGGTGAGCATATGAATTTCACTGGTGCCTTTCTGAACGCCCTGCTCTAGACGGAAGCGAAAACGTTCCCGAGTACTACCGTCGCCGTTAGGGTCGCGCCACTCCGTTTCTATTGTCGAGGTAGCGCCGTCAGCGCGGGCCACTTTCAATCCTGCACGGCCCAAGAACACGCGCATCCGCGGCCAAACTTGGTTCGGATCACCGTCGAGCAATATCCAGCTCTTGCCCTCTAAGGTTTGAATTTTAACCTCAGCCGTACCCACATTTTTCGCCAGAGGTTCTGGACGTGGTAAATCAAACTTACCAGGCAATACCGTGTGGGTTTGCAAGCCCGGGACCACATACTTGTCATCTAGCGCATCGGAGCTGATGCCAGGCGGCAGTTCGAGTGGCGCGCTCAGCTTAGCCTTGCGGTAATCGTCACCGCGATCGCGAAACGCGCCACTGTCCCCAAACATACAGCCAGACAAAACCACCAGCCCCAGACTCACTGTCATCACTCGAATTACGGTGCTGTGCATATTTTCGCTCATTTAGTCTAATAATCCCGCTTGCTTCAGGGCATCGGTCACTTGAGGTTTAGCTGCTTCACTTAAAGGTGTCAGCGGTAAACGAATACCCTCTTCCATTAATCCCATGGCAAGCATTGCCCATTTAACCGGAATGGGGTTTGATTCCACAAATAAGCGTTCGTGCAAGATACGTAGCGATGAATCAGCTGCATCTGTAGCCGTTCTGTCCCCCGCCATCGCCGCCACACAAACCGCCTTTACTGCTGCCGGTGCAATATTGGCTGTAACTGAAATATTGCCTCTACCGCCCAGTAACATTAGCTCTGCTGCCGTAGCATCATCGCCAGACATGACAACGATCTTGTCACCTACCGCATCAATAAGCTCTTTCGCCCGCGTCATATCGCCAGTCGCATCTTTTATCCCAATGATATTGGGATGATCAGCAAGGCGGACTACTGTCGAATTCAACATATCGCAGCCAGTACGGCCCGGTACATTGTACAAAATCTGGGGTATCGCCACGGCATTGGCTATAGCCATATAGTGCTGATACAAACCCTCTTGGGTCGGCTTATTGTAATAAGGTGTCACTAATAAGCAGGCGTCAGCACCAACTTCGCGGGCAACCTCGGTCAGCTCGATGGCCTCCGCCGTTGAGTTGGCGCCCGTACCAGCAATAACTTTTATCCGCCCAGCAACTTGGTCGACACAGGCTTTGATCACCATTTTGTGCTCGTCCATGGCCAGTGTCGCAGACTCGCCAGTGGTGCCCACAGCCACAATACCGTCAGTGCCCTGCTCTACATGCCAGTCAATTAAGCGCGCCAAGGCCTGCCAGTCTATACTGCCATCGCTGTGCATCGGTGTTACTAGGGCGACAATGCTACCCGAAATCATGCCTGTATCTCCAAAAATGGTGCAAGCCGCCAATGGTACTGGCCTGCGCCACGCAGCTCAAGGGACAAATCAAGCTAAAGCGGGTCTTAGCGACGGAATATGGAAACGAATCACCCCCAGCGAGGTCAATTACATATGTCTTAGATAGGTTAAGACCTATAATGCACCACGTTTTGCCATTATGAGACAGGAGAAAAGACAATGCGTTTCTTAACGATAGTAATTCTGTTAATTATGGCGCCACTGAGTATCGCCGATACCTGGCGCACTGACCCCATTACGCCCATGGACGAGCGCTATATGGACAATAGCCGCAAGGAGCTTAACGATCTTGCCCGTATCGAGCTAGGGCGTAGCTTCGGCGAGGGTCGCGACAGCGACCTGCGACTGATACAGACCCTGCTCGACCGCAAACTCGTCAAGGGCGATCAGACCGCCTTGCTGCAGGGAATGGGAATTATCCTTGGCGATCATCTGCGAAAAGAGCACAATTTGAAGTGGGTAATCTTTACCGATCGCGTCGGCCGCAGCCGCGCACTGGAAGTACCCTTTAAGGACGAGGCCATATTTCCGGTAACGCAAATTTCGAGTCGCGCCGCCGTTGGTGCTGAGATTGACGTTAAGGCAATTTACGAGCGCCTAGAAGGTGAAATAATCCGGGCCAAAAAGAAAATCATCGTCCGTTAACCACTCCCATGCGTTCATCGGACGCCAAGAAAATAGAGCAGCACCGGGATGGTGATAAAGCTGATTATGGTCGAGCTGACCACCATCCCCGCCACGGTATCCGGTTCCCGCCGATACTGCATGGCCAGCAAGTAATTAAACACTGCTGCCGGCGTTGCCGATTGCAGCAATACCACATTGCGTATCATGCCCTCGAGCTCCAGCGCGTATACCGTCGCCACGCCGCCGCCCAAACCAACCAATAAGCGCAGGCAACCCAAACCCACTGACTTGCCCACGCCCCTCAGTTGTAAGCTACTCAAGGACACGCCAAGCGTAATTAACATCAGCGGAATCGACATCCCGCCTAGCAAACTCAAGCTGTTTTGCAACGCCAGTGGTAATTGCCAGTGATTAAAAATCAGAATACAAGCAAGTGCACCAGCGTAAATAATGGGTGAGCTAGCCATGCCTTTGATCATCGCCCTGCCGCTAAGTACGGCGACACCGAAGGAAAAATGCGAAACGGTAGTGACCAAAAAAATCCCCAGTCCAATAGCCAAGCCTTCCTCACCAAAGGCAAACAAACATAGGGGCAAGCCCATATTACCGAAGTTACCAAAGACCAGGGGGATCAAAAAGTCACGCAAGTTTAGCCGCAACAACAAGCATGCCACAGCGGCAAATACCGCGCTAAAACCCAGCAGGCAAAAGCTGGCAAGCAAAACATGCTGTAATAACTCGGCGGAAATAGCCGTCTTGCTGAGCGTACCGACAATCAATGCTGGCGCGCCAATCCACAGCACAATGCGGCGCACAAACTCATGGTCAAAGGGCTGTTTAAAACGCACCCAAAAAACGCCAATGGCAGCGCAGAGAATCACCGGCAAAATAACCGGTATTAACGGGGATATTAATGACATGGGATTCCGGCTAAAGGGCCAATTTGCTTTGCTAAACAAGCGTCATTATCAGTGTGTGGTGCGCAAATTCCAAGGCACACCGCTCATCTATTCCGTGCGTTACTACGTAAACCCTATTACGTCACAATTGTCGAGGTTCTCACCATGAATGCTGTTAATCCGAAAAAGCTGCTCAATAGCAAATGGACTGCCGTCAGCCCAAAAAACAAAGAAAAGCATTTCATCATCACCGAAGTCGAATTCGACGAATATCAAACGCTGTACCACTGCATGATCGAAGCGGTGATGAGCAAGCGCAGCTTTACGCTACAGTGGCGAGAGCTGCGCGACGCCAACCTATGGATCCGTGGCTGGCAATAGGCCACATATTTCGATGTTTAAAATTGGTCTGGCCGCAACATGGCGTCGTGGCCACCGTCGACAAATACCAAGGAGCCCGACATAAAACTGGCTTTATCGCTGAGTAAAAAGCACACCACTTCAGCAATTTGCGCCGGCTGACCAATTGCCCCCAGCGGAACGCTGTCACCAAAATCCTTCATTACTTGGCCTAAGTCCTTATCGGCGAGCACTTTATCACTCAAGGGCGTATTGACAATCCCCGGTGCGACAGCATTGATACGCACACCCTGACGCGCATAGTCTGGCGCATTGCGACGCAACCAACAGCTCAGGGCATGCTTAGAACCCGCGTAGGCGGTATGGGCATCTTTACTCTCGATGAGCTCGCAAGCAGCGGTCTCATCGTCCGCCAGCAATAGCTTTACGTACTCATCGTGGGCCGTCATTGCTGCGGAGTTAGATGAGATCATCACTACACTGCCCTTGCGCCGCACTAACAGATCTAAGACCCCTTCCGTAACCGCAACTGCAGCAAAATAATTCACCCGAGTGATTAATGACAAGGGCCGTACCGATGGCCCTAGCCCAGCACAGGGTATAAAGCCGTCTAAGCCTGCTGGAGCGAGCGCGCGAATCCCATCAATGGCCTTTTGTCGCCCCGATGCATCTGAGAGGTCGACGCAAACATCCCCCTCTTGCAGGTCGACCACAATGACCTGGTGCCCCAAAGTGCGAAGCTGTGTTTTTATGGCGGCACCAATACCGGTGGCGCCACC
>NZ_JBFJWS010000100.1:0-10230 GCF_041623545.1 Zhongshania sp.
CTAGCTCAGTGGTGTGCTGGGTGTGGGCCTGGCCGGCGTCGTAGTCGACCATTTGCTCGCAGTTGCCGTGGTCTGCCGTAATTAGGCAGTGGCCGCCGACTTCTAATACCGCATCTGTGACGCGCTTGATACAGGTATCTAGGGCTTCCACAGCTTTGACCGCAGCTTCAAATACGCCAGTGTGGCCGACCATATCGCCGTTGGCGTAGTTACAAATTATGGTGTCGTAGTTGCCGCTGTGAATTGCCGCAACCAGCTCGTCGGTCAGCTCTGGCGCGCTCATTTCGGGCTTTAAGTCGTAAGTGGCGACATCGGGGGACGCGATCAGTTTGCGATCTTCGCCTGTGTAAAGTGCTTCCCGTCCGCCACTAAAGAAAAACGTAACGTGCGCGTATTTCTCGGTTTCGGCTATGCGCAGCTGGGTCTTGCCTTGTTTTTCCATGACCTCGCCAAAGCTATTGTGCATGGTGCTGGGCGGGTAGGCGACAGCGGCGGGAATATTGTCGGCATATTCCGTGGTCATCACAAACTCGGCCAGCGCAGGGCGGGTTTTGCGCGCAAAGCCGTCAAAATCCGAGTCTACAAAGGCGCGGCTAATTTCTCTTGCGCGGTCGGCGCGGAAGTTCATGAAGATTACGCTGTCGCCGTCGCTGATCTTGGCATCTTGCTCGCCCGCTTGCTGAATAATAGAGGCGCTGACAAATTCGTCGTTTTCATCGCGATCATAGGCGGCTTGCAGGGCGCTGCTGGTGTCGTCGTAGTGAAAGTCTGCTTCAGCATTAGTCAGTAAGTTGTAGGCTTTTTCGACGCGGTCCCAGCGATTATCGCGATCCATCGCAAAATAGCGGCCAATCATGGTGGCAGTGCGGCCGCAGCCTAATTCGCTGAACTTGTCATCGAGCTTTTGCAGTGAGGCTAGTGCGCTGCGCGGGGGAGTGTCCCGGCCATCGAGGAAGGCGTGTACATATACCTGCTTGGCGCCGCGTTGGGCGGCGAGCTCAATCATCGCCAGTATATGGTTTTCGTGGCTGTGTACGCCGCCAGCCGAGAGCAAGCCAAGGATGTGCACCGCTTTACCTGCGTTTACAGCTTTATCTACCGCCTGTGTGTAAACCGGATTGCTGAAAAAGTCGCCGTCGCTAATGGCTTTGTCGATGCGGGTAATGCTTTGGTAAACCACTCGTCCAGCGCCGAGGCTCATGTGGCCAACTTCGGAATTGCCCATTTGGCCGTCGGGTAGGCCGACATCAAGGCCTGAGCCTGAGATCAGGGTGTGGGGTGCATCGCGCCAGAGGCGATCCCAGTTGGGGGTGTTGGCGTGGAAGATGGCATTGTCTTTTGGGTCTTCGCGGTAGCCAAAGCCGTCAAGAATAATGAGTACGACGGGTTTCTTTGCTTGGATGTTGGCCATAAATACACACTTTTGAACGCTGGGGATTAACTCGGTATTGTAACTTTTTCGCTGAGTTGAGGCTACGTAGCGGTGGGTGAGAATTGCCGCTCGGCAGTGTATACTCTCGCTTTTTTCGCGAATTGTGCAGCGCACATGGCATAAAGAGATGTTTCGATGGATAAATTAATCCCCTTTGTTGCTGAGCAGTGGATACTTGTGTCGGCTTTGATTTCTTGCCTGCTGTTACTGAGCTTTCACGAGCAGCGTCGCGCCGGTAAGGCGCTCACGCCTCAGCAAGTAGTGAATTTAGTCAATCAGCAGGGGGCGGTAGTCATTGATTTGCGTGATAAGGCCGAGTTTAGCAAGGGGCATATTATCGATTCCGTTAATCTACCCTTCGCCGAGTTAGAAAAAGAAATTGCCGATCATGCTGAAAAAGACAAGCCGTTAGTCTTGGCGTGCAAAATGGGCCAGCATTCCAGTGCGGCAGGAAAAAAGCTCGGTTCATTAGGTTATACCCAGGTTAATCGCCTTAAAGGCGGAATTTCTGAGTGGCAAATAATGCAATTGCCCTTGGTGAAAAAATAAGACCGGCCTACGGTTTGCGTTATTGTATTTTCAGCAGTGTGATTTTTAAGAGGTAGAAATGGCAAAGGTAACGATTTATACAACGCGATTTTGTCCATTTTGTGTGCGCGCAAAGCAGTTGCTGAGCAGTAAGGGCGTAGCCTTTGAAGAAATACCGGTCGATGGTCGCAATGATTTGCGCAGTGATTTGGCCAAGCGCAGTGGCCAGCGCACGGTGCCGCAAATTTGGATAGGCGATACCCACGTTGGTGGTTGCGACGAGCTGTATGCACTGGAACGCCGCGCGAAACTTGATGCCTTAATTGCTTCGTAGTGACCTTGTGAAAGTCGATGCTAGGCCTTATATAGGTATATAGCCCCTTTAAATTAGTTTAGGAAACGGAAAACAATGCCAGAAGAAACGCCCGTTCAAGCCAAATTTGCCCTGCAGCGTATCTACACAAAAGACGTGTCTTTTGAGTCGCCCGCCAGCCCCGTTATTTTTACTAAGGCGTGGAAGCCAAAAATTCAGGTTGATCTCAATACCCGCAGCAAAGCGGTTGCCGATAATACCTATGAAGTGATTTTGACGGTAACGATCACCGCCAAACTTGAAGATGACGAGACTGCTTTCTTAGTAGAGATTCATCAGGCCGGTTTATTTGTTGCCGAGGGCATTGAAGGTGAGCAGTTGCGTCAGCTTCTGGGTATAGCCTGTCCTAATATGCTGTTCCCGTACTTGCGTGAAGCGGTTGACGCGCTGGTGGTGAAGGGTGGTTTCCCTGCGCTCGCATTACAGCCAGTGAATTTTGAAGTGCTCTACCGTCAGGCCGAAGAGGCCCAGGCCGCGCGTCAGGCAGAGACTTCCTCCACGACCCACTAAGTTAGTCGTGTAGTTCGAAATACCGCCTACTGATGGGTCAGTACGCGGTATTTTTTTATCTCCTGTATTGTCATTATCCTCTTGGCTCTCTTGGTGCCCCAGCTATGTTCCATATCGCCCTGTACGAACCACGCATCGCCCCCAATACCGGCAATATAATTCGTTTGGTAGCCAACAATGGTTGCCATCTGCACCTTATAGAGCCGTTGGGCTTTGATATGGAAGAGAAAAAATTGCGTAGGGCAGGCCTAGACTACGCCGAGTTAGCGCGAGTAACGCGTCATGCAGATTACCCGAGCTTTTTAGCTGCGATGGGTGATCGTCGGATATTTGCGCTCACCACCAAGGGCAGCCGTAATTATGCCGATGCAAAATTTGAAGCCAATGATGTTTTGTTGTTTGGTTCCGAAACCTCAGGCCTACCGCAAGAAGTGCGGGAAAGCTTAGGGCAGGAACACTGCCTGCGCGTGCCAATGATGGCCGAGGCGCGCAGTCTCAATTTATCGAATACGGTCGCGCTGGTGAGTTATGAGGCGTGGCGGCAAGTGGGGTTTGTGGGGGCAAGTCTGACGTCGGGAGTCTGACGTCGGACGAATAAGCTGTGCGGAGCTTCGTTATGTAACGTCAGCCACCATATCAGTTTCTAAGCGTCAGACGCCCGACCTCCGACGTCCGACTGGCCCTTCAATCAATCCTCATCATCCCCACCCATCCCCAATTCCTTTATCTTCCGCGTCAGGGTATTGCGTCCCCAGCCCAGCAGGTTTGATGCATCGCGGCGGCGGCCGTGGGTGTGACGTAGTGCGGCTTCAATCATGATGCGTTCAAACTGGGGTACGGCGCGGTCGAGCAGCTTTTCCCGGCCCAGCATAAGTTCTTGATCTGCCCAGCGCTTGAGGTTGTCTTGCCAGTTTGAGGCGGGTGCGGCTTCGCCTTGGGGTCTTTCGAGCAATTCGGGAGGCAGGTCGTTGATATGGATTTCACGGCCTGATGCCATCACTGTTAACCAGCGACAGGTGTTTTCTAACTGACGAACATTACCCTGCCATTCCATCTGGCAGAGGTATTCTTCGGTTTCGGGGCGAAGCCGCTTCGGCTCGACATTCAATTCATTACCCGCGCGGGTAAAGAAATGCTGCATGAGCTTGGGGATATCTTCCCTGCGCTCTGAAAGTTTAGGCAAGTGAATGCGAATAACATTGATGCGGTGAAATAAGTCTTCTCGGAATTGATTGTTCTTTACCAGCTTTTCAAGATTCTGGTGAGTAGCGGCAATTATACGTACGTCGACTTTAACCGGCGTGTGACCGCCAACGCGGTAGAACTCACCGTCGGCTAACACCCGTAATAAGCGGGTTTGGGTGTCGGCGGGCATATCGCCAATCTCATCTAAAAACAGGGTGCCGCCGTTGGCTTGTTCAAAGCGGCCGCGACGCTGGGCGCTGGCACCGGTAAACGCGCCTTTCTCATGACCAAACAGCTCGGATTCCATTAAGTCTTTGGGAATAGCCGCCATATTGAGCGCAATAAAGGGCTTCGTTGCCCTAGGGCTGTGGCGGTGTAAGGCTTGGGCGACCAGTTCTTTGCCGGTACCGGATTCACCGTTGATTAGCACGGTAATATTGGATTGCGCCAAGCGGCCAATGGCTCGAAAAACTTCCTGCATGGCAGGGGCTTCGCCAATAATTTCGGTGGTTTCCAGCGGAGCTTGCTCGGGAAGCAAATTACGGTTTTTGTTGGCGTGTTGCAGCGCGCGCTGGGTGGTGGCAACGGCGTCATCAACGTCAAAGGGCTTAGGTAAATACTCGAAGGCGCCGCCTTGATAGGAGGCAACCGCGCTGTCTAAATCTGAATGTGCGGTGGTGATAATCACCGGTAAGCCAGGGTGAGCTGCGGTGATTCGCGACAATAATTTCAGGCCGTCGATACCGGGCATGCGAATATCGCTAATGATGGCGTCGGGGACTTCGGATTCGAGTTCACTGAGTAAGCCGTCGCCGTTTTCAAAACAGCGAGTAATGATGCCGGCTTGGTTTAGGGCTTTTTCAAGCACCCAGCGAATCGATCGATCGTCGTCGGCTATCCAAACAGCATTGGTTTGACTCATGAGGCGTGCTCCAGCGGAATATGCAGAGAGAAGGTGGTGTTACCGGGCTCACTGCTACATTCAATTAGTCCGTTGTGATGGTTGAGTATGGATTGTGCAATAGACAGGCCGAGGCCGGTGCCTTCGGCGCGGCCACTAACCATAGGTAAGAAAATGGAGGCGCGTAGGTCCTGGGGTATCCCTGGTCCGTTATCAATAATGTCGACGCTGCACACCAGGCGGTGTCGGTGAGTGCCGATGGTGAGCTGGCGCAGGGTGCGGGTGCGCAAGATGATCGTGGGGTCGCGGTCCTCGCTGTCAATTTGGCGCAGTGCTTGTTGGGCGTTGCGAGCAACATTTAAGAAGGCCTGTATCAGTTGTTCGCGGTCGCCCAAAATGTCGGGGATGCTGGGGTCGTAATCGCGAATAATACGAATATGACCTTCGCTCTCGGCTTCGATTAGCTGACGTACGCGTTCCAATACCTCGTGGATGTTGGTCATTTGTTTTTCAGGGGCGCGATGGGGGCCGAGCATGGTGTCGACTAAATTCCGAAGGCGGTCCGCTTCTTCAATAATAATATTGGTGTAGTCGTGGAGTTTAGGGTCGCTGAGCTCTCTCGCTAATAATTGTGCCGCGCCGCGCAGGCCGCCAAGGGGGTTTTTTACTTCGTGGGCGATGCCGCGTATCAAGGCTTGGCTGTTTTGCTGGGACGACAATAAACCCTCCTCGCGGCTAATTCTAATCAGCCGGTCTAAGGGTTGTAATTCAATTATCAAAGACGTGCGGCGGTATTCCGTGACTGGGGTTACGGCGTAGTCGACAGTGATTTCAATGCCGGATCGCAAGGTCAGAACGGTTTCGCGCTTGGTGTAAGCTTCGCAGTTGTTGATCGCGTCCAGAAGTTTGACGAGGGTGTCTTCTTGTTCGTGAAATAATTTGGTGATGGCTTCACCGTGAATACGTTGATCTGATACCGCCAATAGGGATTCTGCCGCCGGATTGATGTAACTCACGGTCAGATTCGGCTCGACCAACAAAATGGCTGTTTTTAAGTTGTCGAGTATTTGATGGTGGATATTGTTTGGGGGCATAGCGTCGCCAGTATGTTCGTTATGCTTTAGCTCAAAGCAATTTCTAGGCCAAGCGGGGTAGGGTGGACTTTCTGTTAAAATTCGCGAATTTCTTGGGTGCTGGGTGAGCTGAGTCCCAATATAGTGCAATATTGTTGGCTGTTAGGCGCAGCATTATTGGACGCGTCTGCACTAAGTATAGGTGATAAGGCACTTAAATGGTGCAGAAATGTGGCCTGGGGCTAGCTGCCGGGCTGGTAGACCATAATGTCGATAGAATCTTTGCTGATGGTTTTGCCGTTTTGATCGAGCAGGCTGGCGCTAATGCGGTGTGGTCCGCGGCTTAAGCGGGGAATCGTGTATTGAGTGCTGGTGGAGCTGGCGAGGGTGTGGCCGTCTAATTCAAAGACAATGCGCTGGGACGGATCTACGGTCTCTTTGGTGGTGATACGAACGTCGGTGGGAATGAGCCCATTGGGGATGATGGCGCCGTTAGCGGGGTTTTGAATAGTTATTTGATTGCTGTGTGAGACGGAGGTCGACGTTGCGCGGCGGGGCGGTTTGTTGCTTAGCTCGGTTGCCGGTGTGGTGTTAATAGGGGGAAGTTCGACAGGCGTACTGTTTTTGGGTGCTTTGTCAGAAAATACGGTGTTCCCGTACTGGTCGGTTGAGCGGTAGATCTCCGCCGCTAGGCTCAGGCTGCTGAGCAGGCTGAATATTAAGATAAAAAATCGGCAGCGGATCATACAGCACCTCGGCATTTAATAGGCCTATGATGTGGCGAAGCCTAGTCGAGTGCAAGCACTGGTGTTAGTGCGTGAGTAAGCTGAATGGTGGGGCTGAGCTTGGGCTTGAATGAAAGCATAAAAAAAGCCCGCATTGCGCGGGCTTTTTCAGGCAAAAAGCGGTTTAAACGCTGTAGTACATGTCGAACTCAACGGGGTGAGTTGTCATGGCTAGGCGTTCAACTTCTTGCGACTTAAGGGCGATATAGGCGTCGATAGTATCGTCGTCAAATACGCCGCCAGCAGTCAAGAAGGCGCGGTCTGCATCCAGTGCCTGCAGGGCTTGGTCTAGGCTAGAGGCAACAGTTGGGATCGCGGCTGCTTCTTCTGCGGGCAGGTCATACAGATCTTTGTCGGCAGCATCGCCGGGGTGGATCTTGTTTTGAATGCCGTCCAGGCCAGCCATCAACATTACCGCAAAGGCAAGGTATGGGTTGGCTGATGGGTCAGGGAAGCGTACTTCAACGCGGCGAGCCTTAGGGTTCGGCACGAAGGGAATACGAATTGACGCAGAGCGGTTACGGGCCGAGTAGGCCAACATAACAGGTGCTTCAAAGCCAGGAACCAGGCGCTTATACGAGTTAGTAGACGCGTTGGTGAAAGCATTGATCGCGCGAGCGTGCTTGATGATGCCGCCAATATAGAACAGTGCAGTTTCAGACAGGCCGCCGTAAACGTCGCCAGCAAACAGATTGGTGCCGTTTTTGCTCAGTGACATGTGAACGTGCATACCGCTGCCGTTATCACCAACGATTGGCTTGGGCATAAAGGTCGCTGTTTTGCCGTAGGCGTGAGCCACATTGTGTACGCAGTACTTAAGGACCTGTACTTCGTCAGCTTTTTTAACACAGGTGTTAGGGCCAACGCCGATTTCACACTGGCCAGCGGTGCCAACTTCGTGGTGGTGAACTTCAATGGTCAGACCCATATCGGTCATCGCATTACACATCGCGCCGCGCAGGTCGTGGAGGCTGTCGACTGGTGGTACGGGGAAGTAGCCACCTTTAACCCCTGGACGGTGACCGGTATTGCCTTCTTCAAAATTGTCGCCTGATTTCCAAGCTGCTTCGTCAGAGGCAATAGCGTAGCTGGCGCCTTCCATTGAAACTTTCCATTTAACATCGTCAAAGATGAAAAACTCGGGCTCGGGGCCAAACAGTGCGTTATCGGCAATACCGGTGGCGCGCATAAAGTCTTCAGCGCGCTGGGCGATAGAGCGTGGGTCACGGTTGTAGCCTTGCATGGTAGATGGCTCTACGATGTTGCAGCGGATGATGATAGTGGATTCTTCGGTAAAGGGATCCAGAATCGATGCGGTGTCATCAGGCATCAGGATCATGTCGGATTCGTTAATGCCTTTCCAGCCGGCGATGGATGAGCCATCAAACATTTTACCGTCTTCAAAAAAGCCTTCATCGATGTCGGTCGCAGGAATGGTAACGTGCTGCTCTTTACCTTTAGTATCGGTAAAGCGCATGTCGGCCCACTTTACGTCATTGTCGGCGATTAACTTGAGAGTATTCTCGGACATTATGTTCGTCCTCCAGATTGAGAAAGTAAGTTTGAATTCGGCATCGCCGAAGGGTCATCGATTATATTCGCTATGCATTGTGCCGCATAGCAGCGCAATCTGCGAACTGAAAACGCAAAAAACATGCCGTTTTTTACAATTGCGCAAAGTTATGGCTTATTCAGTGAAATGGCAATAATTTGCGTAATGCTTGTGCATAGCGGTGAAGCAAGTGCTCCTTAATGGTGCTTGATCTTAAATAATGATCCATGTTGGTGCGTTTTGCTGGGCTGCCCCCTAGGGGATTGAGAAGGTATAATAGTTGATCCCCCATCTTTGCGGATTCTAAATGAAATTCCTCGTTAAATTATTTCCAGAAATCATCATCAAGAGTAAACCTGTTCGTAAAAAGTTCATCAAGCAGCTGCGCGATAATTTGCGCAAATTGCTGCTGCCCTTGGACCCGAATCTGGAAATTATCCGCGACTGGGATCGAATTACGATTGAAACGGCGAGCCAAGACCCAGAGGTCTTGGCCGGTTTTATTGCCGTGTTGAGTAATACGCCGGGCATTGCGCATTTTGTTGAGGTCTTGGAATACCCGCTCGTGGATGTGCACGATATTTATGAGAAAACCAAGCTCGCCGTTGGCGACAGCCTGCGTGGCAAAAGCTTTGTGGTGCGTTGCAAGCGGGTGGGCAAGCACGACTTTAACTCCAGCGAGGTCGAGCGCTATGTGGGTGGCGGTTTAAATCAGCATGTTGAGTCGGCGGGTGTCGACTTGCATAATCCCGATGTGACCGTGCGTATTGAAGTGCGCCAAGAGATGGTTTACATCGTAAACCGGCGTATCGAAGGCCTAGGCGGTTTTCCGCTGGGCACAATTGACGCAGTTGTGTCATTAATTTCTGGGGGCTTTGACTCGACGGTTTCCAGTTACATGACGATGAAGCGGGGTATGCGCACCCATTTCTGCTTTTTTAATCTGGGTGGTCGTGAACATGAAGTTGGGGTGAAGGAAGTTGCCCTCTATTTGTGGCTAAAATACGGCGCTTCGCACCGAGTGAAGTTCGTTAGTGTCCCTTTTGAGGATGTTGTCGGCGAAATTTTAAAGAACGTTGAAAACTCGCAAATGGGTGTTGTGCTCAAGCGTATGATGCTGCGCGCGGCATCGGAAGTGGCGGCCCAGCTCGAGGTGACCGCCTTGGTAACGGGTGAGGCGGTGGCGCAGGTTTCTAGCCAGACCTTACAAAATTTAGCGGTTATCGATCAGGTCACTGATACCTTGGTGCTGCGACCACTGATTTGCACCGATAAACTGGATATCATCAGTACTGCCGCAAAAATTGGCACCGAGGCCTTTGCTGCGAATATGCCAGAGTATTGCGGTGTTATTTCGGTGAAGCCAACCACCCGCGCAAAACCAGAAAAAATCGCTGCGCAAGAAGCTAATTTTGATTTTGCCGTGCTTGAGCGGGCGATCGCCGCCGCGAATTACATCAATATCGATGCGCTTGCCGATGAAGACATGAGTGTCGCTGCGGTTGAATCGCTGCCTATTCCCTTGCCTGATGCGGTCGTTTTGGATGTGCGTCATCCCGACGAGGTGGATCGCAAACCTTTGAAATTGGCGACTAGCGAAGTGCAGGCCATCCCTTTTTATGAGTTGCATAGCCGTTTTGCTCAGCTGGATCAGGCGCGGACTTACATGCTGTACTGCGATAAAGGTGTGATGAGTCGGCTCCATGCTTCGCACTTGGTAGAGCAAGGATTTGAAAATGTAAAAGTGTATCGGCCGTCGTAAGTCGACCGTTACGCTTTATTCGGCTTTGCTGGCGGTCATTTTTTCCGGAGCGCCCAGATTCAGGTTGTACAGCTTAAAGCGCTGATTCTCCAAGGTTAAGGTCGCCGTCATGATTGCGCTGCCATGTTC
>NZ_JBFJWS010000101.1:0-10191 GCF_041623545.1 Zhongshania sp.
GTCGTAGAGAAACATCGCCAAGGCCTTACACAACTCGGTTTTACCGACCCCAGTTGGCCCCAAAAACAGAAAGGAACCATTGGGCCTATTGGGGTCACTCAAACCGGCGCGACTGCGGCGCACGGCATTAGACACTGCATCGACCGCCTCGGTCTGACCAATAACCCGCTGGTGCAACTCATCTTCCATACGCAGTAATTTGTCGCGCTCACCCTCCAGCATTTTACTGATGGGAATCCCAGTCCAGCGGGACACTACTTCAGCGACTTCTTCTTCGGAAACTTTATTGCGCAGCAATTGCATTTCGCCGTGTTCAACTGCGTCGGCACTGGCGAGCTGTTTTTCCAACTCAGGAATTTTGCCGTATTGCAGCTCAGACATGCGGGTTAAATCCCCCGCGCGACGGGCGGTTTCCAGCTCAAGCTTGGCTTGTTCCAGGTCCACTTTAATTTGCGCAGAGCCCTGTAGCGCCGCTTTCTCACCCTTCCAAATTTCATTCAGGTCGGCGAATTCTTTCTCGACCTTGGTGATATCGGCATTGAGTAATTCCAACTGCTTTTTAGCGGCAAGGTCGTCGTCTTTTTTCACGGCCTCGCGCTGAATTTTCAGTTGAATCAAACGCCGCTCGAGTTTATCCATAACCTCCGGTTTGGAATCAATTTCCATACGAATGCGGCTAGCAGCTTCATCGATTAAATCAATCGCCTTATCGGGCAGCTGACGATCAGTAATATAGCGCTGGGACAATTTGGTGGCAGCAATGATTGCCGCGTCAGTAATATCAACACCGTGATGTACTTCGTAGCGCTCTTTTAGGCCGCGCAAAATAGCAATGGTGTCTTCTTCGGAGGGTTCTTCCACCAACACTTTTTGGAAGCGCCGCTCCAGCGCCGCATCTTTTTCAATAGACTGGCGATATTCATTTAAGGTGGTGGCGCCCACGCAGTGTAACTCGCCGCGCGCCAGGGCGGGTTTAAGCATATTGCCCGCGTCCATTGCACCCTCAGCTTTACCGGCGCCGACCATGGTGTGCAGCTCATCTATGAACAGAATCACCCGCCCCTCTTCCTTGGATAATTCATTGAGCACCGCTTTTAGGCGCTCCTCAAAATCACCACGGAATTTAGCGCCCGCTAACAAAGCGCCTAAATCCAAAGACAAGACTCGTTTGTTTTTCAAACCCTCGGGGACTTCACCGTTGATAATACGTTGTGCCAGACCTTCGACGATCGCGGTTTTACCCACGCCCGGCTCACCGATCAGTACTGGGTTGTTTTTAGTTCTGCGCTGCAATACTTGAATGGTTCGGCGAATTTCATCATCGCGACCAATCACCGGATCGAGCTTCCCAGATTCGGCGCGCTCGGTTAGATCAATAGTGTATTTATCTAGTGCTTGGCGCGACTCTTCCGCCGAGGCGTCATCAACTGATTGGCCGCCGCGAACTTTTTCGATAGCATCATTGAGCACGCCCTTTTTAACGCCGCTATCGGCGAGAAGCTTGGCGGCCTCATCACTGGACTCCAATATCGCCAGTAATACCAACTCGCTAGAAATATAGCTGTCTTTGCGCTGTTGAGAGAGCTTGTCAGTGACATTAAATATGCGCGCCAAAGCCGGTGATATATGCACATCACCGCCTGCGCCCTGCACCGTGGGCATGCGCTCTAGTGCCGTCGCAATACCCTGCTCTAACACAGGTAAATTCGCGCCCGCTTGTTTCAACAGTGGTTTGGCTGTGCCGCCCTGCTGTTTAAGCAAGGCGCTGAGCAGGTGCACGGCCTCGATATATTGATGATCTTTGCCCAGCGCCAGCGACTGAGCGTCTGCAACGGCAGTCTGCAAAGAAGTTGTAAATCGATCTATTCGCATCTTTATCTCTCCGGCAAGCATTAAGAGAGAGCACTCGCCCTCACTTGTCATGCTTTATAAATGGGGGAGCGCTGCGCAAATTTCAAGATGATCTAGGGGTAAACCCTAGGTAAGTGACTACGGTTTGATGTAGATCAAACTGAGCTGACGCCCGGTTATGCCGTCGCGGCGAAAGGAATAAAATTGCTCTGCTTCGGCAAAAGTACAGCGCTGCGCGCCGCCGACCCAGCCCACGCCCAGGGCAAGTAATTGCGCTTTCGCTAAAGCGTACAAGTCAGCGTGATAGTGTCCCGGCTTGTGCTCTGCAGAACTAAACGCGGCATCAACTTCCGCCGGCACCGGCCCGACAAAATCGCTCAAAAAAGCCTGGTAAACCTCAGCACCCACCTCAAAGTGAAGCTGGGAGATAGCTGGACCAATCCACGCCAGTAATTCATGACTTGGACAATTAAAGGCGCTCACGGTATTTGCTAACACCCCTGCGCACAGCCCTCGCCAACCAGCGTGGGCAGCGGCGACCTGGCTACCATCGCGGCGGCAAAAAAGAACTGGCACACAATCAGCTGTTAAAATACCGCAGCCTAAACCAACGTCACTCGTTATGCTCGCGTCAGCGCTAAGCACGTCTTTCGACGCCGGCCCCAGGGTGACAATGTCAGTGCCATGAACTTGATTCAACCAGCCAATACGGCCTAAGCCTTGGCATTGCCCCACCAACTGGCGGCGATTTTCCGCCACAGCCGCTGGGCTGTCGGCAACGTGATCACCAAGATTGAAGCCTGCATACGGCCCCGTACTGGCGCCATTAAAATCAGCGAAACCATTTCGAGTGGTCGACAGTGCGACCACCGAATCTGGCGCAGGCCAATCAGGCGTCAGCCACATTCAGCGTACGTCCTCGGTAGACAGCACTGCGAGCAAGGCTTTCATATCTTCTGGCAGCGGCACTTCCCAGGACATGGTGTCACCGGAAATGGGGTGCTCTAGCTCTAAACGACGAGCGTGCAGCGCCTGACGACCAAAGCCGCGCAACTGCGTAATCAACACCTCACTAGCTCCCTTGGGCAAGCGCGGCCGCCCAGCGTAGAGCGGATCGCCAATAAGAGGGTATTTAATATGCGCCATGTGCACCCGTATTTGGTGGGTACGGCCAGTTTCCAGAAAACAGCGGATATGGGTATGGTTTAAAAACCGCCGAGTAACTCGGTAATGGGTAATCGCTTCCTTACCACCAATTTGGCTAACCGCCATTTTAGTGCGCTGACGAGGATGGCGGCCCATCGGTTCATCTACCGTGCCGCCGCCAGTCATGGTGCCAAAGACCACGGCATCGTATTCCCTGTGTACTTCTCGGGCCTGAAGCTGGGCAACCAGACTCGTATGCGCCTCTAAGGTTTTGGCGGCGATCATCAAGCCTGTCGTATCCCGGTCGAGACGGTGGACAATACCCGCACGGGGGACCGTCGCGATATCTGGGAAGTGATTTAGCAATGCATTTAACAATGTACCGTCGGGATTACCTGCGCCGGGGTGCACCACCAAACCTGCGGGTTTATTTATCACCATGACATGGTCATCTTCATAGACGATATCAAGCTCAATTTTTTCAGCTTCCCAGCGTACTTCCGACTGAAGTTCAGCATGTAAAGCCAGCTTATCGTCCTCGTAAACTTTGTCGCGAGTACGCTGAACCTCACCATTAACAGTGAGCTCACCGCTTTTTATCCAGGTCTGTAGGCGCGAGCGCGAGTACTCTGGGAACAACTGCGCTGCAACCTGGTCAAAACGGTCGCCATTGAAGCCTGCAGGGACAATTTCCTGTCGATCTATAATCTCGGTCATAGCTGATTCTTTATACCATCTTCGCGCTGTGTTTAAATAGCAGGCCCTTGCTAAGGCAGGGGGTCATCGGGGATATTCCGCTATTTGGAAAAATTACATGAAAGCTGTCGTTAAGGTCTTTGCACTTCTCTTTATAAGCATATTGGTTACTGGCTGTGCCAGTGGCCCAGATCGGCCCGAAATGTCGGAGCGAGAAATCTACGAAGCTGCGCAAGGCTACCTGAAAAGCAAAAACTTTTCATTGGCCGTGGACAATTTACAGCTCTTAGAAAGTCGCTACCCCTTCGGCCCATACGCCGAACAGGCCCAGTTAGAGATTATTTACGCCTATTATCGCGGTGGCGACAACGAAGCCGCGGTATCTGCCGCTGATCGCTTTATTCGTCTGCATCCACAGCATCCTAAGGTCGACTATGCCTATTATATGCGCGGACTGGCCAACTACACGGAAGGCGAGGGCTTTTTAGAGCGCTTTATCCCCACGGATATGACCCAGCGTGACCCTGGCTCGACCATTCAGTCTTTTGACGACTTCCGTCAGTTACTGCAGCGCTTCCCTGATAGTGAATACGCTCCAGACGCCAAAGCCCGCATGGTGCAACTGCGCAACCGTCTGGCCCGCTATGAAATTAACGTTGCCAACTACTACTTCAAGCGCAAAGCCTACTTGGCCGCCGCCAATCGCGGCCGCTATGTGATTGAAAATCTGCCGCAAACCCCCGCCATCCCAGACGCCTTAGCGGTCATGGTACAAGCGTACTTGCTGCTAGAAATGAATGATTTGGCCGACCAGTCACTGATGGTGCTACGTAAAAACTACCCCAATCACCCGTCTCTCGATAAAAATGGCAACTTTGTTAGCCAAGTTGGTATCGATCAGGAATCCTCTATTATCAATAAAGCGACTTTAGGCTTGTTTGATCGCTATGAGCCACCGAAGTTTGATAATCGGGAAGAGACGGAGCAGTAGGGCTAGCTGGAAGTCTGATGTCAGGCGTCTGACGTAAAAGCACCGGAGCCCAAGATCGTAGCAACGGTCTTGGGCTTTTTTATGTCGAAAGCTAAGAGCTGGCCAAGTTCGACAACCACTAAATTCTCCAATAGCTGGTTTTTCGTCCGACATTCGACGTCTGACGTCCGACTCTCTTCCCTAAAATTTCAGGCACTCGCCGCCACATACTCCTGCAACTTCGCCTCCGCTTCATCACCAAACAAAATCTCACAGGCTTCCCGCAGGCCGGGGGCATTGATGATGTCTTCTCGGCGGACCACCAAAGCAATCTTTGAGCGGCGACGCAGGAAATCGTCTAATTTGGTGATCATCTCCCTTCGCGCGGCATGCTCTATTTCACAGCGCAAATATTCGGCGTTCTCGATAAGTAGCTCTGCGCAGGCGGGGTCTTCGCGGATCATTTCCAGCATTTCGATGGCGCTGCGGCCGTAGCGCCGCCATAAGCGCTCTGTCAGTGGTTCTGAGGAGCTCGGGTCGGTCATGGCATCGAGATTCATCAACTTGGCCTGATGCCGGTATTCCCGCTTAACACTGCGGCCCGGCTCGCCATACCAGCGTTTGCTGGCATAGGGCACGTCTATACCTAAATCCGCCACTAATTCGGCAACTTCATCACCAACATTAATGCAATCGGTGAGTTTGCCGCCAAAAATACTGAGGTGTTGATCTTGTTTGTCGACGTCGATGGCGTGTTTTCGAGACAGCTTAACCCAGTCCGCGACGCCGTCTTCGCCCTTAAGCGCCAAAGGCCGCACACCACAGCGCTCGGAAATAATATCGGCTAGGGTCAATGGCTTTTCCAGCTTGAGCAAGGCGTTAACATTATCTAAGACAAAATGCCGATCAGCACCCGTCACCGACACCTCGGGACTCTCGACTTGGGTATCCGTCGTACCAATACAGGTCTTAGGACCCATGGGAATCACAAAGAACAAGCGACCGTCGCTGGCAAAGAAGGTCAATATTCGCTGATTTTCAGTAATCCGATCCACGATCAGATGAATACCTTTGGAGAACAAGTGGCGATGCGCAGTGTGCTGCCCACTCAATTGGTTATGGGCGTCGACATAAGGGCCGCAGGCATTAATCAGGACTTTGGCGCGAATGCTAAACTGCTCGCCGCTGATATTGTCGCGAACCTGGCTATGCCAGAGACCATCGCGGCGCTCAGCGCCGAGGGACTCCACGTAGTTTGCGACAATCCCGCCGTAATTAAGGCTAGTGCGCACAAAATTAAAAACAAATCGGGCATCATTGTCGTAGAGATAGCAATCGGAGTACTCGAAACCGCCCTCAGCATTGCTGGTATCAATCACTGCCTCGGCTTTGGCCAGCGCCTTTCGACTCATATAGCGCGGCGCGCGGGTCACAAAACGGCCAAAGAGCCAGTACACAATAGTGCCCAAATAGACCAAAAAGGCCGGAAAGCGAAACCCTCGTTGAATCGTGGTGAGAAAACGAATTTCTTTTACCGTTGAGGGGTAGCTGCGCATCAAATGATTACGGCTTCGGCAGAGTTTATTCACCAGAAAATATTCGTGATTTTCGAGGTATTTAATGCCGCCCCAGGCCAAATTGGAAGAATTGGAGCTAGTTAAGCTGGCAAAGTCGCCTTTATCGATTAAGGCCACTTTCACGCCCTTGGCAGCCAACGCCGCAGCAGACACCGCGCCGTTAATTCCGCCACCAAGAATTAGAACATCGAAAGTCCCACCTTGGAGTTTGCGTACATTGCTTGCCCGTAATTCCATGCCGCACTAACCCTGTTCACAAAATAAGGAGATACCCCGGCTGCCATGATTACAACCGAGGCCGATAGACAAGCACTAGCGCGAATTAATCCCCGATAGGCCACTTTTGGGTAATGGGGTAGCGTCGATCACGACCAAAGCCTCGCTCAGTAATACGCGTACCAATCGGCGCCTGACGACGCTTATATTCATTAATATCGATCAATCGCAATATTCGATAGACCATCTCACGCTCAAACCCTGCCGCAATAATTGTCTCCGCGCTCTCATCGTGTTCAATGTAACGCTCAATGACCTGATCGAGAATCTCGTAGGGCGGCAGGCTGTCTTCATCTTTTTGGTCGGGTGCCAGCTCCGCTGAAGGTGGCCGGTCGATTACCCGCTGTGGAATCGCTGGTGACAAAGTGTTGCGATAGCGGGCCAATTCAAACACCCGAATCTTCGATACATCTTTAAGCACGTCGAAGCCGCCGGCCATATCACCGTACAAAGTGGAGTAACCCACCGCCACTTCACTCTTATTGCCGGTGGTCAGCACCAGCGAACCCTTTTTATTGGAGATCGCCATGAGTAAAACACCCCGGCAGCGGGCCTGCAGATTCTCTTCAGTCTTGTCCGCACTCATGCCTTCAAACTCATCACTAAGGGCGAGCATAAAGGCGTCGTACACAGATTCTATGGAGATCACTTGGTAACGCACTTTTAGCATCGCCGCCTGCGCTTGGGCATCTTCCATACTCATTGATGCGGTGTAGCGGAACGGCATCATGACAGCCTCAACCCGGTCTGCACCGAGGGCATCTACGGCAATTGCCAAAGTCACCGCGGAATCAATCCCACCTGACAAGCCTAAAACGACGCTCTTAAAACCATTTTTATTGACGTAGTCGCGAACACCCAAGACCAAGGTTTCGTAGATATCTTCCAAAACGGGGCGCAAATCACTAACTTCACCCTCGTCAAAACGCAGACGACGACCATCCCAATTGGCGGTCACACAATTGATGTATTCAATATAAGCTGGGCTACGGGCAATCAGTTCGCCCTCAGCAGAGACCACCATTGAGGCGCCATCAAAGACTAATTCGTCTTGCCCACCGACCAAATTACAGTACACCACCGGCATACCGCCCTGCCACGCGCGCTGAGCCAATAGCGCCTCGCGCTCAATCTGCTTGCCAGCGTGAAATGGTGACGCACTGAGATTAAGCATAAGCTTCGCGCCTTCGGCCTTGGCGCCGGCAGTGGGGGCATCTTCCCAAACATCCTCACAAATACTGATTGCCGTTGGCACCCCAAAGATATCCATCACTAAGGTGTGCTTGCCCTCTTTGAAATAACGTTTTTCATCAAACACGCGGTAATTCGGCAGGCATTGCTTATGGTATTCATTGACCAGTTTACCGCCAAAAAACACGCCGGCGGTGTTGTACAAGTTATCGTCCAAAGCCCGCGGATAACCCACGACTACGTAGCATTTCGGCGCTTGACTGGCAATTTTATGCAGCGCCCGCTCAATGCGGTGAACCAAACTGTCACGCAGCAGCAAGTCTTCTGGCGGATAGCCAGTAACCACTAACTCAGGAAACAGGATTAACTGAGGATCATGACGGGAAACCGCCGTCTCAATAGTGGCAATGATTTTGTTGGTGTTGCCCTCTATATCCCCTACTACCGGGTTAATCTGAGCAAGCACAATACGCAATGAAGTCATTAAACGGTTTCCATCTACAAAAACAGGGCTAAATTCGCCCCTTTAAAGGCTGGTCGACCACAGCACTCTGTCGTGGCCTTCTATTCTATCAAATAAGCGGGAGTGCATCCCCCACTACGGACGTATAAACTGAGGCGAAAATCAGTAAAGGTATTTTATGGCCATTGCCCAAGACCACATCCAGCAGCGCGCAATTATGCGCGTTTACAGTGCTTACCGCTTTTTACTAGCGGCAGCCCTATTTGTTGCCCTGATGTTTGGCCCGGCCAAGTCCACGCTAGGCACCAGCGCACCCCAGCTTTTTGCTGCGGCCGCCTCGGGGTACGCCATTTTTGCCCTATGCCTCTTACTACGCCACTATTTGCTGAAGGGAAGCTACTCCACCACCCAACTGTTTTTTGAGTTTTTTGTCGATATTGGCGCCATCATGTTTATGAGCTATTGCTCTGGTAGCGCCGATTCCGGGCTCCCCCTGCTGCTCATAGTCTCAATCAGCGCAGCTAGCATGACCCTGCCCAGCCAACTCAGTTTAGCCATCGCCGCGCTGGCAACCATCTCTGGGATTAGCGAGGTCGCAGCTCACACCCTCTATGAAAGAGTCGGCACTCAGCAATTTATTGTTGCCGGCATTACCGGCATGGCCTATTTCTCCGCAGCCATCGCCATTCGCTACCTCAGCGCACGGATTGTCAAAACCCAGCAATTAGCCGAACGGCGTCGAACCGATATTGAAAAATTATCGGCGATTAACCAGCGCATTGTACAAAGGATGCAAACCGGCATTATTGTGATGTCGCGCACAGGGCATATCAAACTCATTAATGATGCCGCGCAAGAACTTCTCGATATCCGCCCAAGCAATGCCGAACAAGAGCAATATGCACCTGCGATTCTCATTGAAATGGCCAAAGAGGCCGTTAACGACTCAAAGATCATCAGCATTGGACCACGCCAACTTGATGTTCACGTTAATATGACCAACCTCGAAGCCCACGACCACAGCGACTGCCTGCTCTATCTTGAGAATATCAGTAAAATTACTCAGCGAGCGCAAAACCTAAAACTGGCATCACTGGGCCGCTTCACCGCCAGTATCGCCCACGAAATTCGCAACCCCCTTAGCGCCATAAGTCACGCCGCCCAGCTGCTTGCCGAAAGCCCCCACCTCGACAGCAGTGACGCGCGCTTCACCGAAATCATTCAAAATCACGCTCAGCGGATGAATGACATCATCAAAAATATCCTCGAACTTTCCCGAGGCCGACCGCCGCAACCTGAGCGGTTTACGCTTAACAGCTGGCTGGAGGCATTTGCTGCAGATTGGCGCCCCACCGAACGCCATGATTATAAGATCGAAATAGAAAACAATAGCAAAATGGACGTCGTCAATGTTGACCGTAGCCAGCTCAGCCAAATCATATCCAATATTGCTGAAAACGCGGTTCGGCACGGTGCAGCCAAACACGGTCGCGCCGAGCTACGTTTTCGCTGCAGCACACTAACGCGCTCCGGCGCGGTCATTTTGGATATTATCGACAATGGTGACGGCGTTAAGGCAGAGGACATGGATAAAATATTTGAGCCTTTTTTTACCACTCAGGCGCAAGGGAATGGCTTGGGTCTCTATTTATGTCGCGAACTCTGCCTAGCCAACCAAATTCATATTTATTATCAACGCACTGCGCTCAAAGAAAGTTGTTTTCGCTTACAATTCTCCCACCCTGATCGCAGTGCATTGCCAGACTAAAATTTACAACCAATTGAGATAGCGATTTGAAAGAGCGAACGCCTATGCAACAGACCGTATTGATTATCGACGACGAACCGGATATTCGGGAATTACTCGATATCACCATCAGTCGCATGGGTTTGCATACCATCGCGGTAGGGAATGTTCGTGATGCGATTCGAGCACTGAGCGAGACCGAAAATATTAGCCTCTGCTTGACAGACATTAAGCTCCCCGACGGCTCTGGCTTAGAAATCGTTCGCCACATTCA
>NZ_JBFJWS010000102.1:0-10179 GCF_041623545.1 Zhongshania sp.
CAGTTCGGCGTGGGCGCAAAGTGCGACAAGTGCGGACCAGTAGCGCCACAATAGGCCGAGGACTAGCGCGCAAATAATCGCCAAATTGACTAGGTCTTCGCGCAATATGGCGAGCAAATCGCCAAATAAAAAGGCATTTAAGTCGAGGCTTTGATTGTCTATGAATGATAGGCAAACCAAGCCTAGCGCTAGGCTGCTGTGAGAAAGAATACCTAATAAGCTATCGAGGGCGATATCTCGCCACCACTGCAGCGCAAATAAAACCACCGCAATGAGTAAACAACTAACGAGTACGCTGTACTGAAGATTGGCTTGTAGTGCCAGACCCAAGGCCAGGCCAAGCAGCGCCGAATGAGCGAGTGTGTCGCCATAGTAAGCCATGCGCTGCCAAGTCACGAGGGCGCCCAGGGGGCCGCTGACGGCGGCTACCAATAATCCCGCGAGCAATGCATAAAGTAAAATATCAATCATGGTGTTTGTGCTCGCAAACGACGTCACCGTGTATATCGTGCTGGTGGTCGTGATCATGCTGGTACAGCGCGACGGCTTCAGCGTGGCGCCGGCCAAATAAGGCCAAATATTCAGGGTCGCTACTGACTTGCTCTGGATGGCCGTGACAGCAAATATGTTGGTTGAGACAAATAACGGTGTCAGTTTGCGCCATGACCCAATGCAAGTCGTGGGAAACCATGAGCACGGCGCAGCCCAGCTCGTCGCGTAGGTCGCTGATGAGCTCGTAAAGCTCAGTTTGGCCGCTAATATCCACGCCCTGGGCTGGTTCGTCGAGTACAAGTAAATCTGGGTTGCTAAGTAAGGCCCTGCTGAGAAGTACCCGCTGGGTTTCGCCGCCGGAAATATCGTGGAGGGGGCGATTTTGTAAATGTTGAATGCCAGTTCGCGCCAGTGCGGCGGCAATTTGTTTGCGATCGGACTTGGCCATGGCTAAAAACCGCGACACACTCAAAGGCATAAGCGGATTCAGCGATAATTTCTGAGGCATATAGCCAATTCGCAGGCCTGGCCGCCGGTATATGGTGCCACTATCGGCTTTGGTGAGGCCCAGAGCGACCTTGATTAACGTGCTCTTACCTGCACCGTTGGGGCCGATAATCGTCATTATTTGCTTGGCAGACAGGCTTAAGCTGATATTGCTCAGCAAATTTTGTTGTTGGTGCTTTAAAGAAATAGCGTCAAGGCTAAGCAGTGCGGATTCAGGCATGATCATTTGCCTCAGCACAGTGGGCGCAACAGCCGATAACTTCGAGGCTGGCTGTGTCTACTGCAAAGTCTTGTTGTTGTGCGGCGGCGGCGATGGCGGGATAGATAAGCTGGGTGTCCAATTCAAGGGCAACTTGGCAGTGCCGACAAATAAGGAAGTGGCCCTGATGGGCGTGGCCAGGTTCATTGCAGCCGACAAAGGCATTTAAGCTAGTGATTCTATGAATTAGCCCATTATCCAAGAGAAAATCTAGCGCTCTGTATACGGTTGGCGGCGCGGGACGGCGCAGGCCTTCTTTTGCCAGCTGTTCAAGAATAGTATAAGCACCTATTGGTTTATGGCTTGCCCACACCGTGGTTAATACAAGTTCGCGTATAGTGGTGAATTTTAGTTGGCGCTGCTGACAAAGTTCCCGAGCGCGGAGCAGTGCTTCATCAATACAGTGCTGGTGATCATGCTGCTTGTTAATGTTGTGCATTACTTTTGCGGCGTCCGAGGGTTTTGCTAAGAATATAATGTTATAATATTGCATTAGTGCGGAGATAAACAATGGGGAAATGTGCTTGAAAGCAATAGTGTCGGGGTTAGTGCTCGCTTGGATGTTCTGCAATATGGCCTGGGCAGCTGACAAACCGGTGATATTGACCAGTATTATGCCGCTGCAGCTTCTCGCTCAAGATATTGGCGGTGACGCCGTAACGGTTGATGTTTTGGCGCCGGCTAATGTCTCCCCCCATGATTTTCAATTGCGACCCTCCGACATGCAGCGCTTGCGCAGTGCCGACGTCGTGCTTTGGGTGGGGCCGGCAATGGAGTCGTACTTACAGAAGGCGGTAGCAGAGCAAAGTAATGCGATTGCCCTTTACCCTGCGCTAAGTCTTGGTGAAGATCCCCATGTATGGATGGATGCCGACGAAGTGCAGCGCATGGCGCGGCGTATCGCTCGGATTTTGTCCGACCGTATGCCAACACGTGGCGCGTACTTTCATGCCAATGCCGCGCGGTTCAGCACCGAGTTTAGGCAGTATGATAAGCAATTGCAGCTGGATATTAGTCATCGCAGCGGTCGGCCTTACTTGCTATTGCATGACGGTTTTAGCCGTTTTGAGCGGCACTTTAATCTCAAAGAGGCTGAAGTTGTAATGCCAAGCTCGGACCGCTTACCCGGTGCTCGGCATATTGTTGGCTTGCGATCGCGACTGCAGAAAAACGAGTTCGCCTGTGTTTTTCGTGAGCCACAGTATCCGGCAGCTATGCTAAATGCACTCACATCTGGTTTAGCTGTGCCAATAATAGAAATTGACCCCCTTGGGGCGGAAATGAAGAAGACTGACGGCTTTCTAGACTTATACCGTCAGCTTGGGCAGGCATTTCTCAGTTGTTTCGCGGCCCAGCAGGCCGCGAGGATATAATTCGCCAGCTTGGCTGAGTAGAATCGCTCAGCCAAGATCATGGGCTTTAGTCCTAGTTTTTTGCAATGCTAGGTACTGTGTAGCGAGCCTGCATATCCAGCTCCACATTCAGTGTGGCTGAGACGACATCCAGGGTTTTTTCTAAAAAGCGATCAGCGGAAGCTTTTGACGCGTACTCGATTTGCGCCTCGGCTTTTGGCATTTCGGTAGTTTGATTGTAAGCCAATACCAGCGACTGATTCGCACCTACTTCCGGTTCGGCAGCAGTCGCCATAGTACTGGCAACCAAAATTAAGATTGCGCTGGTAAGGTTTTTCATTTTGCTCTCTCCTCTAAAAACCGAGTAATGCTTCCTCGGGCCAAGGTAAAGGTTACCTTGTGTTACGTAAGGTAACACAACAAATCCAGTTGTCTCCTTAAATTTCGTTAACCTTCGGGTAATGTTGTGTCCATACTGAATGATTTTGTGAAAAACGGTAACACATGAGGTTTGTGTCGGGCTTGAATATTTTGCTCGGGAGGGCCGTGCTACACTCTCCGCTTTCCATAACGACACGTTACTTCACTACTATGACTGCGATAAAACCCCTGATTTTGGTCGACGGCTCGTCTTACCTTTACCGTGCATTTCACGCTTTGCCGCCATTGAATACCTCTAAGGGGCAACCTACGGGAGCCATAAAAGGGGTCATCAATATGCTGCGGCGCCTCTACAAGGATTACCCAGATAGCCCGATTGCTGTCGTTTTTGACGCCAAGGGCAAAACCTTCCGCGATGATATCTACGACCAATACAAGGCGCAGCGCCCACCCATGCCAGATGATTTGCGCAGCCAAATTGAGCCGATCAATGCCATCATCGATGCTATGGGTTTACCAAGGTTGGTAATTGACGGTGTCGAGGCCGATGACGTGATTGGTACCCTCGCCGCGCAAGCGGGCAAAGAGCGCCCAGTGCTAGTGTCGACGGGCGATAAAGACATGGCCCAGCTTGTGAACGAGCATGTGACTTTGGTGAACACCATGACCGACACGGTCATGGATGTGGCTGGTGTTAAAGAGAAGTTTGGGATTCCTCCAGAGCTAATTATCGATTTTCTCGCCTTAATGGGTGATAAGGTCGACAATATTCCCGGTGTGGCGGGTGTTGGCGAGAAAACCGCGCTGGCGCTGATTCAGGCCTTGGGCGGCGTTAGCAGTATTTATGAGAATATCGACAAAGTTGCCGATTTGCCGATTCGGGGTGCTAAGGGAGTTGCTAAGAAATTGGCTGACAGCCATGACAACGCCCTGCTCTCTTATACCTTGGCGACGATTAAGTGCGATGTGCCGCTGGATGTGGGTGTTGCTGATCTTTTGCCGACGGCGCCGGATAACGAGCGCTTGCTGAGTTTATTTAAAGAGTTCGAATTCAAAACCTGGGTTGATGAGCTGAGTCGCGAGGAGCGCGGTGCCGCCATTAGTGCAGAATCGGGTGTCGGCGATTCCGCGTCTGGGGTATCTGGCTTGGCGAGTACAGGGGTTATGGCTGACGAGCTGGCGCTGACATCCGATGTGGCGCCGCAGCTGGATGCGTCCGCCTACCAAATTATACTAACGCAAGCCGACTTTGAGCTGTGGCTGGACAAGCTGCGCGGGGCAAAGATCTTTGCCTTTGATACCGAAACCACCAGTTTAAATTATATGCAGGCCCGCGTAGTTGGGGTGTCTTTTGCGGTTAACGCTGGAGAAGCGGCTTATTTACCCTTCGGTCACGACTATCTCGATGTGCCTGATCAGTTAAATGAGGCAGATGTATTGGCCCAGCTCAAACCGCTTTTAGAAGATCCAGACCGTTATAAAGTGGGGCAAAACCTGAAGTACGACGCCAACGTGCTGCTCAACCACGGTATCACCTTGCGGGGTATACACGACGACACCATGTTGGCCTCCTATGTCTTGGATTCCACCGGCAGTCGCCACGACATGGATACCTTGGCGCTGAAATACCTAGATCACACCACCATCCATTTTGAAGATATTGCTGGTAAGGGTGCCAAGCAGATTACCTTTAACCAAATCGCCCTCGAACAAGCTGGTCCCTATGCTGCGGAAGACGCTGATATTACCTTGCGGTTGTATCAGGCTCTTTTGCCGAAGATCCAGCAGCACGAGGGCCTATTGGCCGTGTATAGAAATATCGAACTGCCCTTGGTGCCTGTACTGTCCCGGATTGAGCGCAATGGCGCCTATGTCGATCGGGAGCTCCTCAGCAAGCAGAGTCATGAGCTGGGTATGAAGATGCAGGCCCTTGAAAAAGAGGCCTATGAACTGGCTGGCGGCGAATTTAATCTCGCCTCCCCTAAACAGCTCGGCGAAATTCTTTTTGAGCGTTTACAAATCCCCGTCACCAAAAAAACCCCGAAAGGCGCGCCATCGACCGCAGAAGAGGTCTTGGCCGAGTTGGCCCATGATTACCCTCTGCCAAGAGTGATACTTGAGCACCGGGGTATGGCGAAGCTCAAGTCGACGTATACCGACAAGCTACCGCTGCAGATTGACCCTAAAACCGGCCGAATTCACACCTCCTACCATCAGGCAGTGGCGGCGACGGGTCGCTTGTCGTCGTCTGATCCCAATTTACAGAATATCCCTATTCGCAGCGCTGAGGGCCGGCGTATTCGCCAAGCATTTATCGCACCGCCGGGCTATGTGATTTTGGCTGCGGATTACTCGCAAATTGAATTGCGGATAATGGCGCATTTGTCGGGTGATCGCGGCTTGGTTGATGCGTTCTCGCGGGGTGAAGACATTCACCGCGCCACCGCTGCTGAGGTATTTGGCGTAAGCACCGACGAGGTGAGCGACGAGCAGCGGCGCAATGCCAAGGCCATCAATTTTGGCTTAATTTACGGTATGTCCGCCTTTGGTTTGGCGCGGCAGCTGCATTTGGGGCGCAAAGAGGCCCAGCAATATATCGATCTTTACTTTGAGCGATATCCCGGAGTATTGCGTTATATGGACGAGACTCGGGTGTTGGCCTCAGAAAAAGGCTATGTTGAAACGCTGTTTGGTCGTCGCCTGCACTTGCCTGAAATCAATGCTCGAAATGGCATGCGCCGCCAAGCGGCGGAGCGCACCGCGATTAACGCGCCCATGCAAGGCACCGCAGCTGACATTATTAAACGAGCAATGATTGCTGTTGATCAATATCTAAGCAGTAGTGCTGTTGACGCGAAAATGATCATGCAAGTTCACGATGAATTGGTGTTGGAAGTTGCGCCGGCCGATTTAGAAACCGTGCAGGCGGAAGTTGTCCGGTTAATGATGGCCGCTGCGGAATTGGCGGTGCCATTAGAAGTCGGTGTCGGGGTTGGCGCAAACTGGGATGAAGCGCATTAAGCGAGGGCTTGGGCGCGGAAAAACGTCAATTTGACTTGGTTAGAATTTGCACAATTTGAATTCCGGGTCTAAAGTCATAAAGCCGCCATCTGGATGTGCTTGAGGGTGGCGCCCGCGTTGGAGACTTGTCTCCCCCCTGACTCCATGAGGAGTAGGATTGCCCGGTGAGCTCAGTTCGCCGGGCTTTTTTGCTGGCTAGTACGCAGCAAAATTAGCTGGATTTATTGGTGTCGATGGCTTCGCCATCGTCGTCGATATAAACCATGTCGACCATATTATTGGTATCCAGCCACTCGTCTAATTTATTGCGTAACTCTTGTAAGCCATCACCATTTGGCGCTGAAAATAGTTGCACGCTAATTAAGTCGCCGTGTTCGGCCACACTTTTGCGCACGGCCAACAAAGTAGCGCTCGCCGGGCCGCGCTTTAATTTGTCAGACTTAGTCAGCAATATGTGCATGGGCATGGCGCTTTTGGTGGCCCAGCGCACCATTTGTTGGTCAAAATCAGTGAGGGGGTGGCGAATATCCATCATGAGTACCATGCCTCGCAGGGATTGGCGTTTCTGCAGATAGGCTTCTAAATTGCGCTGCCACTCGTTTTTCACCGCTAGGGGCACTTTGGCAAAGCCATAGCCGGGCAGATCCACCAGTCGCTGCCGGCCGCTGTCGTCTAAAACAAAAAAATTGAGCAGCTGGGTGCGGCCCGGCGTTTTACTGGTTTTTGCCAACTTTTTGTTTTCAGTAAGGCGGTTTATGGCACTGGATTTGCCTGCATTGGAGCGTCCGGCAAATGCGACCTCTGCGCCGCTGTCGTCAGGACAGTAGTTGAGATTGGGCGAGCTTTTTAAATAGCTGGCGCGGCGGTAATTCAGTGCTGGGCTTGATGACATAGAGAGTCCGAGGGGAATTTGCTAGTGCAGTGGCATTTTACGGCAATTATTGGCCCCAGCGCCATGTAGTTGTGTATAATGCCGCAGTTTTTATATTGTCTCGTCCTGCGCCGCTATACGCAAAATTGAGAGGTAGATCATGAATAAATGGCTCGTGGCTATACTGCTTTCAGTGTCTGGTGTCTCTGCTTTTGCTACAGAGCAGGCGGTTCTAGATCGCTATCAAAAATCTTGCTTTGCCTGTCATGCTTTCGGTGCTAATGGTGCGCCTAAAACCCATGATGTGGCCGATTGGGCGTCGCGTATGGAAAAAGGCATGGATACCCTCGTTAAACACGCAGCGGAGGGATTTAATACAATGCCCCCCAAAGGCTTGTGCTTTGACTGCAGCAACGACGACTTTAAAGCCTTGATCGAATTTATGGCGGCACCAAAGTCATAAACTGAATTTGTTGATTTATATTTTGCTCAGAATTATCTGCTTAAAGAGTACCAAACAATGAATAAAACCGTATTAGTGATGTTCGCCACCTTGATGTTTGCTGGCGCTGCCGTTGCCGCTGAAGGAAATCCTGCAGCGGGTAAAGCAAAGTCAGCAGCCTGCGCGGCGTGTCACGGCGCTGATGGTAACAGCCCGGCTCCGGCCTTCCCGAAATTGGCGGGTCAAGGCGAACGCTATTTGGTTAAGCAAATCACCGACATAAAATCAGGTGCTCGTGCTGTGCCAATGATGGCTGGTCAGACTGACAATTTGTCTGAGCAAGATATTGCTGACATTGCTGCTTACTACGCGAGCAAAGCTGGTAGTACTGGTCAGGCTGATCCAGCCAATGTTGCCAAAGGCGCCGCGATATACCGCGGCGGTATTGCCGACCGTAATATTCCGGCGTGTGCCGCCTGTCACTCGCCTACCGGTAGTGGTATGGCTGCAGCCGGCTTCCCCGCACTTGGCGGGCAGTATGCCGAGTACACCGTCGCTCAGTTAAAAGCTTTCCGCGCGGCAGCGGATGGCCGTGAAGGTCGGGCTAACGACGGTGACGCCATGGTAATGCGTACAATTGCATTCAAAATGAGCGACTCCGAAATTGAGGCCGTAGCCAGCTTTATTCAGGGCCTGCATCCTTAATAATGACTTAGCAAAAAGGCGGCCTAGGCCGCCTTTTTTATCGCTGGGATTTACAGGTGCTGAAATACAGAACGATTCTTAGCGCATACTGTCTTAAACGCTTAGAAAAACAATTTGAATTTGTCATGCAATCCTATGGCACTCAATCTTATAACACTTGATCGAATAATCAGGGGGCTTCATGTTTAAGAAATTTATTCCGCTAGTCAGCGTGTTCAGTTTTTTGCTTATGGTATCCGCGTGTAGTGACGGCGCAGAGCCGGCGGCACCCGCTAAGGCGGCGGTGAGCGCAGCGGCTAGCAGCGATGTTGCGGAACGAGTGGCTAGCAGCGGCGAGCGTTTCATCCGTGTTGCCCAGCCAGTACGTACCGCTAATCCGCAGAAAATAGAAGTGACCGAAGTGTTCTGGTATGGCTGCAGTCACTGCTTCGATTTTGACCCGATGCTTGAAGCTTGGGCAAAGCAACTCCCCGCTGATGTCGATTTTCGCCGTTCGCCAGCCATGTGGAACGAGTTAATGGTGATTCACGCCAAGGCCTTTTATACGGCTGAAGCACTGGGTGTCATAGAGCAGCTCCACACGCCGCTATTTAATGCCATTAATGTTGATCGCAACCCATTACGTGATAGTGCAGCAATTGAGAAATTATTCTTGGCGCACAGTGATGTGGATGCCGAAACATTTCGTAAAACCTTTGATTCCTTTGGGGTGAATAGCCAAGTAAAGCAGGCTGACGCCCGCGCTCGTGCTTACGGCATTGCCGGTACGCCGGAATTAATTATAAATGGCAAATATCGAGTAACCGGCCGTTCAGCTGGTGGTAAGGCCGAAATGCTGAAGGTGGCTGAAGAACTGATTGCTAAGGAGCGCGCGGCTAAGTAAGTGCGCACTTTACAAGCCACGTAGGGTACTGCCTAGCGGCGGAACGCTACGTGGTTTTTTTATGCCCGGAGATTCTTCAGCTCAACGGTGCGGCGGGATCAGGATTGCTATTTTCCGGCTCTAGGGTATCGAAATTTTGTTGAGACTGGGCAAATTCACGCTGACAAAATTCCATACGCTTAGTCGGTTTGGCAAGAGTGATGCCCTTGGCATTTAAACGCTCAATTTCGTCTTCAACCCGTTTGCAACGCGCGGCTAAACCCGTGTCATTGGCAATTTGAATATTGAGTCCGGGCCGCGCATTCAGCTCGAGCATTAGCGGGCCTTTATCTTTGTCCAGCACCATGTCAACGCCCAAATAGCCGAGTCCGGTTAATTCGTAGCAGCGGGTGGCCAGTGACATAAACCCGTCCCAGTAGGGAAGCTGTACGCCGCGGACGGGGTTAGTGGTGTCTGGATGCTTATTAATCAATTTGTTGTGCCAGGTACCATCAAGGGTGATGCCGGTGGCCAAATCGACGCCAACGCCGATCGCGCCTTGGTGGAGGTTGGCTTTGCCGCCGGACTGCCGAGTAGGCAAGCGCAGCATGGCCAGTAGCGGGTAACCTTTTAGGACAATAATCCGAATATCCGGCACACCCTCATAGCTAATGGCACTGAAAATGGGGTCTGGAATAACGCGGTATTCAATAAGTGCGCGATCGCGGTGACCACCTAAAGAATAAATTCCAGATAAGATGCCGGAGATGTGGAATTCAATATCCTCGGTGCTCAATAGGCGGCCGGACGTTGTGCGGTAATAGCCTTCAAATTGGTCGGCGATGACCAGTATGCCGTCGCCGCCAGCGCCCTGTGCGGGTTTTATGACGAAGTCGCTATGGCCCTTCACAAGCTCTTTTAGCTGGCTAATGCCCTTGTCAGAATCGATCACGCCGTACATGGTGGGCACGTTGATACTGGCTTTAAGCGCGCGCTCCTTGGTCTTGATTTTGTCATCGACCAAGGGGTAGAGATGACGCTGGTTATAGCGCAACACATAGTCTGCATTGCGCTGATTAATGCCCATCACGCCGCGCTGGCGGAGGTCCTTCCAGGTGCTGAATAAGGACATTATTGTCTACCTTTGATCATGGCGTTGAAGCGGAATAACTCCGTCAATCGGTAGCCTCGGTAATGGCCAAGGACAAGCATAAAGGCCATAAAGACCAGGAGCATACCGGGGAAGGTAAACACGAAATAGGTCCATGTTGGGTAGGTCATCATTAG
>NZ_JBFJWS010000103.1:0-10102 GCF_041623545.1 Zhongshania sp.
CAAAATGCCAAAGCTGGAAACAATCGCCAAGTTCGACAATAAATAACAGGAGAAGGCACCCAACAATATAACCGTGGTAATTAACAGCGCCGGCCCCACATCTCGCATGGCGTCTTCTAGCGCGCGGCGGTAGTTGCCGGTTTGTAAAAAGCAGCGCCGGAAACGAATAACTAAATGTAGGGTATCGTCTACCGCAATGCCTATGGCGATGGTCGCCAGTAGCAACTTCATATAGTCGAGATGGATACCCAGCCAACCCATAAGCCCTAACACCACAATCACTGGCGCTAAGTTTGGAATCATCGCCAGCATACCGACTTTTACCGAACCAAAGGCGAGGCAGAGAAACCCCGCAACGATAATGAAAATCAGGCTATAGCCGTAAAGCTGGGTATCAGCAATATATTCGCCCATTTTCACCCACATTAGGCCAATTCCCGTTTTACGAATCTCGGCATCGGGAATGGGGTTAGCCGCTATATAGTCATCAATCGTTTTCAGTAGCTCGGTAATCGCCGCTGATCCCGTCATCTCCACACGTAACTCCATCACCGTGCGACTGTAGTCCTGAGACACAAATTCCTGCAGCTCTTCACCCCCAGACATTTCATAAACCAAGAAGTACTGAGCAATTAAATTCCGTTCCTCTGGCAATCGATACCACGCTGGGTCATCGCCATGAAAACTGCGGTTTAGGTCTTTTTGTATATCCACAACCGAATAGGCTTTTTTGACCAAGGACTGGGATTCTGCAAATTGCTGGATGCCCTCAATGGCCTTTAGTACGTCCGGCCGCTTAACCCCCTCGCTGTCATCGGTATCAATGATGTAGGTGACGTTGAGAATCCCACCCATGACGCTTTCGGCCAGCTCGGTATGCTGACGCCATTCAACGTGGGGTTTAAAGTCTTCTAGAAAATTAAAATCCACCTTGATCTGGGTCACACCAATCAAGGACACCAACAGTACTGTGCCACCCATCACTAACAACAGCATTGGACGCTTGAGGTTTATCGCAATACACGCTTCCACTGCGCGTAAAATTATCGGCAATACCGTGGTTTTTACTTGGTTGGGCTTTATTGTAGTCTTAGTGCTCTTGCCAAACGACAGAACCACAACGAGTAAAGTCATCGATAATACAAAGGTAAAAATCACCCCTGAGGCCGCGTATAAGGCCATCTCACTCAGGACCTTGAGCTGTGACACTGTCATCACCAAAAAGCCAACGGCGGTCGTAATCGATGCCAATAAACACGCACCACCAACCTTGGCGATAGCCGCTTTTACAGAAGCTTGGCGGTCGCCGGTTTCTGCGTGGGCCCGTTGAAATTCGAGAAGAATATGCACCGACTGAGCTACACCAACCGCGCAGATCAAGGTCGGTACAATACCGAAGAACAGGCCAAGTACCCAGCCAAAGGCCCCCATCATGCCCATGACCATAACAATGCTAAGCACTACGACGGCTAGCGGGCCAAGCAAGGCGATGACACTTGCCCTAAATAGAATGGCCGACAGAACAGCCAGCACCACTAAGGTCACCGCCGTACCGATGGCAGCGTCTTCCATAAACACATGGTTATACGCCGAGTTCATCGGCACATCACCAGTCAAGTAAAAATCAATACCCGCATACTCGGGACGCGCAAGAATCTCACGAATCTTAATATCACTTACCTGAGGGTAGAGATTGTCGAGTTGATTTCCTTTGGCCTCGTCGTAAATGATTTTCTCTAAGGGGTCTACGCTGCTGCGTTCCATTTCCAGAATAATCGCAGCGTAATCAGCCTTGGCATTAATGATGTAGTCCACATACAGCGGCCGCCCTAAAACCTCTGTGCGCAAATCCAATAGTTCCGCTTGCGTCTCAGGGAAGTCGAGCATGAGTTCATCAACGGTAATCGAGTCACCATCAGCGCGGATAAACTCAACCGTTGGCAAGCTGATCACGTCTCGAACATAGGGCACTTCGTCGGCAAACGCCTGGCTAAGCTGAGCCACTTGGCGCATAGCATCAATATTAAAGGGGCCGTGTTCTCGATCCGGCACCCGATACACAATATAAGTCACTTCGTCAGACAGGAATTCATCGAGATATTCGCTATAGGCAATATACGTTGGGTCGCTCTTATCAAAGTAGGCGTCAAGGCTATTATCGCTCTTCACCATACCCGCAAAATATAGGCCCAAGCCCAACATGACTAGGGACAACAATAGGACCAATTTGCGGTGGTGCACCGCCCAATCCGCTAAATAGCCAAATGACCGATCGACTCGATCGACAAATTTATTGTTTTGAATGGCCATAGCCAGTGGTAACTCCCCTGTTTATTATTATGATTTAGCTGTATACGGGCACTACTGAGCGCCCGCACACAATCTAATCAAATTTGATTTATGCTCGGATTATGCTTTAAGTTCACAGCCACATTCAAATGTATAATCGGCAATAATAATTCGCCGACTGCCTGGAGCCCCCAGCATGACCATAAAAAATAACTTTATCGCCCCGATCATCTATGCGCTGTGCCTATGTACTGCGCCGTTAAGCAATGGCCAAGAGCAAAGTACTGCAACAAGCAAGCCTGAAGCAAAAGGCCTGAGCATTGCCAAAGAGATGAAAGCCCGCGATCGCGGCTGGGTCGATAATAGCGCGGAAATGGAAATGGTGCTGCATAGCGGCAAGCGCGAAAGCCGTCGGGAAATGCGGGTATTATCGCTAGAGGTCATCGATGACGGGGACAAGTCCATGACCATCTTCGACAGCCCCAACGATATTAAAGGCACTGCGTTCCTCAGTTTCACCCATCCCAATGCTATGGACGATCAATGGCTGTATTTACCGGCACTTAAACGAGTTAAGCGCATCGCGTCCAAAAACAAATCTGGCCCCTTTATGGGCAGCGAATTCGCTTACGAAGACTTAAATTCCTTTGAAGTTGAACAATACGACTACCGCTGGTTGCGCGACGAGACTCTCGATGGCCAAGATTGCTTCGTTGTTGAATCCATACCAAGAGATGAATATTCAGGCTATAGCAAGCAAATTTCGTGGATTGACAAGACTCACTATCGAGCACTGAAGATCGATTTTTACGACCGCAAAGACACCCTGCTTAAAACGCTCACCTTATCGGACTACCAGCTACATCTGGACAAATTCTGGCGCCCAACCAAACAGTCGATGCTCAATCACAAAAATCAGCGCCGCACTGAAGTGTATTTACGCAACTACCAATTTGGCACCGGTTTAGACGAAAGCGACTTTACTGAAAACAGCCTGAAGCGCGCACGTTAAGAGCCTATTTATGAAGCATTTCTCTTTATCTTTGCGGCGCCTAGGCCTTGCAGCCTTATCCCTAAGCCCCTTATTCGCTCACAGTGAATTGCTCGGCTATATCGGCCTACAGGGCCGCGCGTACCCCATGTCAGCCGCCGACCCCGCGCAGGGTTCTGAAACGGTATCGGCGGTGATCGCGCCAGAGTGGTTTACGCAATGGAACGACGGCGACGATAGTTTTAATATTAAAGCTTTTTATCGCTACGACTCACTAGATGAAGAGCGCAAGCATGGCGACCTACGGGAGTTTTATTGGCAGCATGTTGGCGCGGACTGGGAGTTAACTGTAGGCATTAACACGGTATTCTGGGGCGTGACTGAATCTCAGCATTTGGTCGACATTATTAATCAAACTGATTTTGTTGAATCTGCCGACGGCGAAGACAAGCTCGGCCAGCCAATGATTCACTTTGCCAGTATTCAAAGCTGGGGGGTGATAGACGCGTTTATCCTGCCACATTTTCGGCCAAGGGAATTCGCAGGGCAAGACGGACGACTGCGCTCCACCCCCGCCACGCTCAACAACCAAGAGCGATATCAAAGTGATAAGGAAGACGAGCATATCGACTACGCCCTGCGCTGGAGTCATTATTTAGGCGACTGGAATCTAGGCCTGTCGTGGTTTCAAGGCACCTCCCGCGAACCACTCTATGAAGTTATTATCAGTGGCAGTGATTTTGCGCTTGCGCCCTATTACCCGCTAATTGAACAGAGTGGCATCGACGCTCAATATATTAGCGGCGACTGGCTGTGGAAACTCGAAGCCATTCACCGCCGCGGATTAGGGCATTCACTAGCGGAAGATATGAATGCCAGCACCGCCGGTTTTGAATACACCTTTACCGGCATCAATAGCCGCTTTTGGGATTTAGGCGTGCTGCTGGAATACTCCTACGACAGCCGCAGCACCGGACAGGCCGGGGTCTTCCAAAATGATGTTTTTAGTGGCGGGCGATTAAGTCTGAATGACATCGCGTCAACGGAAATTTTGTTTGGTATCAGCCAGGATTTAGACGATGCCAATAGCCGTAGTGCCGTCGTTGAGGCCAGCACGCGGCTAGGTGACTCCGTTCGTCTAATCGGTGAGTTCTACCACTTCCGTAGCACGCGAAGCGACGATCCACTGTACTCCATTCGACGCGACAGCTATGTGGAGCTGGCACTGGAGTATTATTTCTAGCTTAGATCTGCTGTTCAGAATCGCGTTATAATTGCCGGCAAACCACTTACTGTAGGCATCAATGTCAAAGTACAACATCATTCGTTCATGCCTAATACTCGCAATACTCGGCGGCGTGGTGAGCCTAATTTATTATGGCTACACGCCATCTCTCGCCCCACCAGCGAGTAGTTATAAGCTGCAAGACATTACGATTCAAGTGGGTGAGCAGCAACGCAATTACAGTCTTTATATTCCCCAAAAGCTTCGCGAGCAGGCACCAATGGTGTTTATGCTGCACCGCTCGATGCAAACCGTTGCCGACATTCGTGAGTCCAGCGGCTACCAATTTGAATTGCTGGCCGAACAACACGGCTTTGTTCTTGTTTATCCGCAGGGATATAAAAACCACTGGAATGACTGCCGTAAAATCGCAAGTTACGCCGCCCGCACTGAAAATATTGACGATTTGGGGTTTATCGATACCATACGACAGCACTTACACGAGCGCCTGCACACTGACCTCAACAAAACCTTTATTGCCGGTTATTCCAATGGTGGCCAACTAGGCTTTCGCTTTGCCCTAGAGCGCCCGCAAAGTGTGGCAGCAATCGCCGCCATTGCCGCCAACTTGCCAAGTGCCGACAATCTCGACTGTATTGAATCGGGCAGCGCCGTGCCGGTATTAATTATGAATGGCACCGAAGACCCAGTTAACCCCTATTACGGCGGCCAAGTTAGCCTCTTTAGTTTTGGTTTTGAATTTGGTGATCGCGGCAAGGTGAAATCTGCTGTAAGCACTGCCGAATACTTCGCCCATTTAGCAGGCTACAACGGCAGTCCAAGCGAAATTAAACACTTTAAAAATACCCTCGCCGGTGACCCCACCAGCAGCCATTACTATGCTTGGCGCGAACGAGGCCGAGCCGAGGTCATTTTGTACACAATTAACGAGGGAGGCCATGTAATCCCGCAGCCAAGCTACCGAGCGCCACGACTGTTAGGTCGCACCAGCATCGAGCTAAATGGACCTGAAGAAATTTGGGCATTTTTTGCTCGGCAACTCGCCAAACAACCGTAACCGAAAACCCGTTTAGTACAAGCTCATTTGCCGATCTTGGTAGGTGCCCGGCGGCAAATACACCACGGCATCACCGCAGCGGATTTTCCCAGATTCAATTATTTTTGCACACAAACCGCCGTAGCCCAACATCGCCACCAAACCGCCCGGGCCCAAGGTCGTTTCCATACGCGAACAAGGGTGACACAGCGCCGTTGCTTGAAACACCGCCTCGCCAATTTGAAAATACTGATGACGCAAGGCGTTGAGATTAATCCCCGACACCACTAGGTTTCGGCGCAACTGCGCGGGTGAAATCACCTCTTGCCCCAGATTCATGGCAATCGACTGAATGAACTCCTCGCTGATAAGGCTCACCTGCCGCGCCGAGCCCTTACTGCCGACGATGCGCCGATCACCCTGTAAGCCGCGATCCGCAACCGCCAGTGTGTGTTCAACAGCGACCATCGGCGCCCTGCGCTCTGGACGCAAACCAATCCAATCGAGCCGCCCTGGGGCAAGATTGTCGAGAAAACGGGAAATTAATCGGCCCTGGGCGTTCATCGCCAATGCCACCCAGTAATCACAGCCAGCCCTCGGGGAGGTGAACCAAGTCCGTGGCGTCGTCAATATCATGTACTTTAGGGTGCTCTAATAAACTCATACCGCATTCAGCCAAACGTTGACGGGTGATGCTAGCCACCTCCGCCGTACTCCACGGTATGTCCGCAAACAGGCGTGGTGTATAGCGCCGTAGCCCAAGTAAGGCATAACCACCATCGAAGGTCGGCACCATACAGCTGTCATGGCTCTGTAAAGCATTGGCTGCCCACTGCAAACTCGCCAATGAAATCGCAGGGCAATCACTCCCGAGTAAAATAATGCCCGCCGCCTGCGCCAAGCCTTGCTCGGCGGCAAATCCCATACGGCGACCTAAGTCACCCTCCACCTGAGTATAGACCTTGGCTGAAGTCGGGATGTTGATATCCCGCCATGCCACCTTACTAACGGCAGGTGTCGCCCAGAGTTCAAGTTTAAGCTGGTAATTAATATCGCTTTGCGCCTCAGCCTCTTGGCATTCCGCTAAGGTATGCTGCAGCATTTTTTTGGCTAAAGCCGCCGCGCCAACTTCACCCAAGGCTGGAATCAAGCGGGTTTTCGCTAAACCGGCAAGGGGCGCTTTAGCAAACAATTGTAGAATGAGGCGGGGAGCGATGCTTGTCACTGGGAACTATTCATAACGGCTTGCCAATTGCTCTGCGGGAACGCCCCGCCAATAAAGATAGCGTAAGCGCCACATAAGTATAATGGTTCGCCATATCCCCCTTTCCTGCCAGCGCCGCCCAGAGGTTTCAACTTTATTACGCAAGCACATTGGGGCCGCTCGCTCACGCAATAAGCTAGACAATGCAATATCTTCCATCAGCGGCTGGTCTGGAAAACCACCGACTTCAATAAACGTGGTTTCGCGAACAAATATTCCCTGATCCCCTGTCGCAATACCACTTAGCCGCGAGCGCCAGTTCATAAACCACGCAATCACCTTGAACATTTGGGCATCACCGCTAATACGCACGTCAAAGCGGCCCCACAAGCCGCTCCGTAAAGCGTTATTAACTCGCTCAAATGCGCACTCAGGTAATTGGGTATCGGCATGTAAAAATAACAGGTGGCTTCCCGCCGCAGCCGCGGCGCCAAAATTCATTTGTTTGGCTCTACCCCGAGGGCCCGACAAAAGGCGAAACCCACTGTCAGCAATTAAGGAAAGAGACGCGTCGCTGCTGCCACCATCAACAAATATCACTTCGACCAAATCTTGGCACTCTGCACGCTGCGTTGCCAATTCAGCCAACAGCGAAGGCAGCACTTCCGCCTCATTCAGTACCGGTATTATGACCGACAGCACGACATCCGAGTCGCTCACGCGCATGTTTATTTACCCACGTCATTTAGGGCCCAATCGTATTTACTGTAGTCTATGGCAAGTGATCCGGAAATAAGTTGCGCCTTTTCCCCATCACTTAATCCCAATGCTTTAGCATAAATAGCAAGGTATTCACGTAGTGACCTCGCTCCCTGCCAGCCCTTACTAAAATCTTGTACGTACCACTTAAAAATCGGCGAAACTAATAAAACTCCCTTACTTATGCCATTACGCCGCCGGTCGCTTAAGAAATTACGGGTGGCAGTCTCCAACTGACTGTCTAGGGTCTCAGCTTTATATGCCCTGTTTGCTAAAGCCGGACACCCTATACTGGCGCAATTCACAGCGAAATGAATACGGGGTTCCCCGTAACGGGCGGTACCGCGAATCAATTTATGCTCAATGTCGTCAAGGCTTCTGTTTTCACCCAACAAGGGGATAAAGCTTTTTTTCCACGGAGAGGACCAAAAATAACCAATGTCCTTAATCGAATCGATTTTCGGGTAACGAGACAGAATGAGCTTTACCGTCCAAGCATTGTAGGCATTGATTAAAAAGGCAAGTTGGCTATCGTCAGACCAAGTAGCAAAGTTCGACGTTGAGACCGCGGCCAGCCGCGCCAAATATTCATCCAATACAGCCTCGTTTCGCTTCATCGCCGCGTAATCGACTTGGCTTTGCTGCCCCCGTGGCCCCATGCGCACATGGTCCTGGAGTAATTGATTCCACTGGCTATGAGATATGTCCGCGCCATAAAGCGCGGGACACAATACCATTAGAAAAATAAATCCTACGGTCCTAAACATAGTCTTCTCAACTCCTACGCCAGCGATGAAACGCCACCAAATATTTATACGCCCATTCCGGCGCATGGGATTTCCCCCACTCTCCGGCCACGTATTTATTGGCCTCGGCCATGCTGGGATAGCTGTGAATGGTACCGAGAATTTTCTTCAGTCCCAAACCATGTTTCATGGCTAAAACATACTCGGCAAGCAGTTCGCCAGCTTGGGCGCCCATTATCGTCACCCCCAAAATGCGGTCCTTACCCGGTACCGTAAGCACCTTGATAAAGCCCTCGGCTTGGCTATCGCATATCGCCCGATCTAGATCATCAATACCGTAACGACTCACTTCATAGGGAATACCTTGCTCCTTCGCTTCCGCCTCACTTAATCCGACACGCGCCACTTCCGGGTCAACGTACGTAACCCAGGGAATTACTGAATAGTCGGCCTTAAACTTTTTAAAACTGCCAAACAGGCCATTTACCGCGGCATACCACGCTTGATGAGCGGCGACATGGGTAAACTGATACGGGCCAGCAACATCCCCCGCGGCGAGAATATTAGGGAAGATGGTTTCTAAATAATCATTGGTTTTAACTGTTCGCTCAGTATCAATACCCAGTGCCTCAAGACCATAGCCAGTGAGCCGCGCACTGCGGCCTACAGCGCAAATCAAGGTATCAAAGACAATCGTCTCCTCATCGCCGAGGGCATTGCGAATAATCAGTTGTTTTTGCCCGTCTGCTTGCTCGCAGCGCAGCGCCTTGGTGTTCGTCAGCACCGCTACACCGTCTGCGGTCAGCGACGCGGTGACCGCGACCGAAACCTCGTCATCTTCACGAATCATCACCCTCGGCAACATCTCAACTTGGGTTACCCCCGATCCCAAACGCGCGAAGGCCTGCGCCAACTCACAGCCGATAGGGCCGCCCCCCAGCACCACAAGGCGCTTAGGTGGCTCCACCTGGTTAGCGAGGGCGTCCCACAGGGTATCACTCGTCAAATAGCCAACTTCATCCAGCCCTGGCAAGGGCGGTATGGCCGGCTGGGCACCGGCTGCAATAATCACTGAGCGCGCACTGAGGCGCTGGGTGCCACCATTATTCAAGGCTATTTCCACCGTCCACGGATCTACCAGCTTGGCATAGCCTGCAATGACCTCAACCCCTAAATCGGTGTAGCGGGCAATGCTGTCATGGGGCTCTATTTGGGCTATTATCGCCTTAATCCGCGCCATTACCTTTCTAAAATCAAGGGCCGGCGCATGAGGCTCTAGGCCATAGACGTCACCGTGTCGCTGCTGATTATGCACCTTGGCTGTTTTAATGAGGGCCTTGCTCGGCACGCAGCCGTAATTCAGGCAGTCTCCCCCCATTTTATGCGCTTCGATCAAGGTCACCTTGGCTTTTACTGCCGCGCCAATATAGGCACTTACCAGTCCCGCTGCGCCAGCACCAATGACGATCAAATTACGGTCAAACTTGGCCGGCCGCTGCCAGCCGGCATAGACTCGACGTGCCTTAATAAGCGCTAACAGCCATTTGGCTATAAAAGGGAATATACCCAATAGAACAAAGGAGGCCAGCAAAGTAGGAGACAAAATACCCGACAAGCTCGTCAACTCACTTAGCTGGCTTCCCGCATTAACGAATACCACCGTACCAGGCAACATGCCTAACTGGCTCACCCAGTAAAACTGCCGGGTTTTTATCGGCGTTAAGCCCATTAGCATGTTAATTAAAAAGAAGGGGAAAACCGGTACTAGGCGCAGGCTAAACAAATAGAACATCCCATCGCGTTCTACCCCGTCGTTAACGGTTTGCAAACG
>NZ_JBFJWS010000104.1:0-10070 GCF_041623545.1 Zhongshania sp.
GGTGCGGGTTTCAGTCTAGCTATTTCCGGCGACCTGGTCTTGGCGTCCGACAAAGCTAAATTCACGATGGCCTACACCGGTATTGGCGCCAGTCCAGACGGCAGTTCCACACACTTTCTGCCCCGTCTTGTTGGTCTGCGCCGCGCCCAAGAATTGATGTTTACCAATCGCGTATTGAGCGCCGACGAGGCTTTGGAATGGGGGATGCTCACCAAAGTCGTCAGCGCCGACGAGCTACTCACCGAAGCGCAGGCACTTGCCAGAAAAATGGCAGACGGCCCTAGCCTCGCCCACGGCGAAATAAAATCCCTGCTGCTATCAAGTTCCAGCAATACCTTGGAAACTCAGTTGGAATTAGAAAGCCGCGGTATTGCGAAATGCGTGAGTAGTGAACAAGGTAAAGAAGGCCTAAAAGCCTTTAAGGAAAAGCGCAAGCCGGATTTTAATCGCGGCTAAACTGCTCCCGCTTAAGTCGCTTTCACAAATGGTGTCGCAAATACAATGTCAGTTTGCGACACCTAGTGCTGCCAAGCCATAAAATGCCGACAACACCTTGTTCAAATTAAACGCGTCCTGACTACCCGCCAACTCACGAATTGAGTGCATGGCAAACGTCGGCACGCCAACATCTAAGGTCTTAACCCCGAGTGCGGCGGCCGTCAGCGGCCCTACCGTGCTGCCACAAGCCATATCACTGCGCACCACAAAGCTTTGCACTGCTACAGACTGATCGGCGCACAGACGGCGAAATAGTGAGCTGGTATCACTATTGGTCGCATAACGTTGATTCACATTGTTTTTTATAACCGGACCGGCATTGAGTAATGGCCCGTGATTCGCATCGTGACGATCGCTAAAATTAGGATGGATGCCGTGGGCATTATCCGCAGAGATCATCATAGAGTTTGCCATTGCCCGCTGCAGACTGACCTCGTCGCCCGCAATACGACGCAACACCGATTCTAACATCGGCCCCTGCGCCCCCACCGCCGACTGGCTGCCAACTTCCTCATGATCGTTGCACACCAAGACGGTGTGGGAGTCGGAGTCACTATTTAACAGCGCCTGTACGCCGATAAAACACGACAGCAAATTGTCCAGTCGCGCACTGGCGATAAAATCACCATTCCAACCAACCATCGCCGCTTTTTGGCTATCATAAAAGCTCAGCTCGTAATCAAGTACTGCGGCAACATCGCTAACACCGTGCTCAGTCAACTCACTTGCAAGCAGGGTGCGAAAGTCTTCTTTTTCCCCACTTTGCAGCAATACCACCGGCAAGTCTTTTTGCGGGTTCACCGAATGGCTATTATTGGCCTCACGATCAAGATGAATCGCTAAGCTCGGAATGATTCCCACCGGCCGCGCAATGTTTAGCAGGCAGCTTCGTAACTCCCCTTGCGTGTTTTCGTAATTCACGCGTCCAGCCAAAGCTAAATCTCGATCAAACCAAGGATTTAATAACGCGCCGCCGTAGACCTCTACGCCGACTTGGAAGTAACCGTGCCGATGTAATTCCGGCGTCGGTTTCACCTTAAGATTGGGGCTGTCGGTATGTGCCCCAACCATCCGCCAACCGCGCGGCAGTAAATCGCTCGCGCCGCAACAAAAGGCCACCAAAGACGAACCATTGCGCACAACAAAATAGCGGCCACCGGCTTTAAGCTGCCATTCATCGCGTTCGTCCAAGGCCTCAAATCCCGCACTGATTAAAGTCGTCACCATAGTCTCGACCGCATGAAATGGCGTCGGGCTTGAGTCTAAAAACTGCAGTAATGCTTCGTTAAAACTATTTAATTCGCTCATTCACACCTATCCTCAACCGCACGTCACTATCAGCGGATATAAAGCCCACGAGATCTACCTAGGCACTTGCTAACACTGCAAACAATATTCCCGCCAAGGCAACACGATAAATGGCAAAAGGCATCATACCAATCCGCTCAACCCAACGCATGAACACATGGATACAGGCATAGGCCGTTAACGCTGACACAGCAAAACCAATAAACAACAGCCCCCAGGGGACGTCGACACTGCTCTGAATCAACTCCAGTAATTTATAAGATCCCGCCGCCGCTATAATAGGCATTGATAATAAAAACGAGAATCGCGCGGAGTCACTGCGGTTCAAGCCGAGCATGAGCGCCGCAGTAATGGTGATCCCAGAGCGGGAGGTTCCGGGAATCAAAGCAATAGCTTGGGCAAAGCCAACAATTATCGCAATTCGTAGGCCAATATTCGCTAGGTTTTTAGTATGTTGGGCATAGCGATCAACAACACCTAAAATCACGCCAAATACCAAGGTTGTGGTGGCGAGCACATAGCCGGTACGTAAATTCAATTCAATAAAATCATTAAAAACAAGCCCGGCAATAACCGCGGGAATAGTCGCGACAATGACCATCCAACCCAAACGGCTATTGTCGTTTTTCGCGCCACCGAATACGCTAGCAAACCAATCTATTACAATCCCCGCGACCTCAGTACGAAAATACCAAAGCACCGCCAACAAAGAACCGACATGCACTGCCACATCAAAAGCCAAACCTTGATCGGCCCAACCAAACAAGGTCTGTGGCAACACCAAATGCCCGGAACTCGAGACCGGCAGGAACTCAGTAAGACCCTGAATCGCCGCCAAGATTACGGCTTGAAACACGTCCATTATGCTGTCATACCTCTATAGGTTTTATGATTTTTGCCAAGCGACACTGTCGCGTAAATACACGGGTTGAGCTAATGCGGCAGTTGTGTAGCGCCCAGCCGCAAACGCGCGATTCGCCAAGCGCAATACCGCGCTTGCCCGGGGGTAAACCTCAACGCTAACCGACTCAAGTTCGCTATTTAAATTAAAGCGTGACCGATAAGTCCAGCCACTACCTACGCCAAAAATTCGTCCGCTCTCGGCCAAAACACTGACATTCTCCGGCAAAAGCAAACTGTCCCCAACGATCTCATCTGCGAAACCAGCCGCGACCCGGTACTGCCCCCAATAGACTTCGTCCATCCGTGCGTCTAAGGCTGGCAAGACGATATCACCGTCACTGAGCTGCTGTTTTAACAGCGTATCCTGCGCCAAGGCTTGTAAGGTCGACACTGGAACCACTGGCAACTCTTGGGAATACGCGAGGCCCTGAACCACACCGGCACAAACCCGCAAACCCGTAAATGATCCAGGACCCGCGGCAAATCCAATGGCGTCAATTTGCGCCAAGCTCAATCCGGCTTCGGCCAGAATCTCAGCTACCATGGGTAGTAAAAATTGAGTATGGGCTCGAGGTAACATACGAAAATCTTCTAGTTCTCGGCCCTGGTGCAATAAGGCAACCGAACACGCTTCTGTTGAAGCCTCTATCGCGAGTAAACTGCTCATGAAGAAAAAACCGCTGGAATATTCATAATGATGTATGGTGTGAATCATACCATACTGGAATAAGGCACTTCATAAATTCGCAAGACATTCACTCGCCATGACCATAAAACGAAACTCACCACAACAAACCCATACCGTAACAGCGCTAATATTGGCAGGAGGTGCTGGCCGGCGCATGGAAGGGCAAGACAAGGGCTTACTAAAGTGGCAATCCAAACCCCTCATTGCGCATATTATTAGTCGCCTCCCAGAAGGGATTGATCAATTATTAATTAGCTGCAACAGAAACCTAGAACAGTACCAAAAATACGCCGCAACCGTAGTCGATGAGTATCCCGACTACCAAGGCCCATTAGCGGGAATCTATGCCGCACTCACCACCATCACTACGTCGGAACTGTTAGTTCTACCCTGTGACTGTCCAAGACCACCGCGGGATTTACTACGCCGGCTTTCCGAACAGCGGGACACGTACAAAGCTGATGTCTGCTTTGCTCACGACGGAGGGCGTGGCCAGTATCTATTCGCATTGCTTAACACTACGCTGAAAGCCAACTTGGGCAGCTACCTAGCATCCGGCGGTCGCAGTGTAAATCAATGGTATAAGCAGCTGCACAGTGTTCAGGCGGATTTTAGCGATCAAGCGGACGCATTTCGCAACATCAACTTACCGAGCGACATGCCGCAGCCATAAAATTAAGGTCATAAAAAAAGGGAGGCTAAAGCCTCCCCATTTCTACCTAAGCAATGTCCAACTTAGCTATTTTGCGACTCAGCTGGAGCTGCAGGTGCGGCTGCCGGAGCCGCCGCAGGTGCAGCAGCGGGTTTAGCCGCTGCGCGTTTCACCCGAGGCTTTTTCGCCGCTACTTTCTTGGCTGCAGGCGCCTTTTTTGCGGCTACTTTCTTGGCCGCGGGTGCCTTTTTCGCTACCGCTTTCTTTGCTGCAGGCTTTTTAGCGGCCACTTTCTTTGCTGGCGCCTTTTTCGCTACCGCTTTCTTAGCTGCCACTTTCTTAGCTGGGGCTTTTTTGGCGACGGGAGCGGATTTAGCCGCTGGCGCTTTTTTAGCAGTCGCCTTTTTAGCAGTGGTTTTCTTGGTGCCGGCGATTTTAGCATTTAATTGCTTAACCGCTTGTTTGTGCTTTGCCAGTAATTTTTTCTCTATCAACGCAACTTTAGCTTTATTTGCCGCAGCGCGCTTCTTCTTGAACCGCTGCTCAAATTGCTTCACCGCTTTAGCAAGATCTGCATCAGCTTTTTTGCTCAATGCCATTGAACGCTCAGCAACCTTTTGCTTAATTGCGGATTCAGAAGCTTTAATTCTGGCAACCGCTTTAACATTGGCCAGATCGGCTTTGCTTGCCGCAACTTTAGTACGAGCCGCTTTTAACTTCGCATTTACTTTTTCTGCGGCTGCAACTGCGCGCTTCACCGCATTTTTATCTGCCGCTCGGGCTGTCTTTTTAGCCTTAGCACGCGCCGCGTCAATTTTAGCTTTAGCATCAGCAAGCGCCTTGCGCTCTTTGGCAACTACAGCCTCCACTTTTTTCAAACCTTCCTCGGCTTTCACTACGAGTGGGTTTACTAAAGCGGCATTTTTACTTCTCGGTTTACGTTTAGCAGAGGCTGCTTTCGCGCTTACTTTTTTAGCTGCTGGCATCATTTATTCTCCTTGGCGTCGACGATGCTGGTTTAATTGCAATAAAAATAGCACATAAAATAACCAACGCAAAAAAAAGTCGTTGAATTACGTACAATTTCTTACTTTTTTACGAAAATAAATGCCTTTTTTCTTCAAGAAAGGACTTCAAAAGTAAAAACATCAGTTTTTGATGAGCTTCACTGTCATTCAAACACGGAACGTAACGAAACTCTTCTCCCCCGTTTTCAATAAAATATTCATGCACTTCGCCGTCAATTTCTTCAATTGTTTCTAAACATTCAACAGCAAACGCGGGGCACAAAACATCCAACTTTTTAATCCCGGAATTTGCCAAAGCAATCACCGTCTTATCAGTATAGGGTTGCAACCATTCGGCTTTTCCCAATCTCGATTGATAGCTTAACTGCCACTCCTTTTCACTTAAACCAAGCTTCGCGGCAAGTGCTGCAGCAGTCTCTTCGCAATGCCGCTGATATGGATCGCCCAGATCAACATTTCGCTTGGGTATTCCATGAAAAGACATTAGTAAACGCTCGCCGCGTCCGTGCTCAGACCAATGCCGCTGAACACTTTGTGCCAACGCGTCTATATACGCGGGATGGTCATGGTAGTTTCGCAACCACGACCATTGCGGGATATCGCGGCGACGCGAAAAAATCCGACTAATCTCATCGTGCACCGCAGCCGTTGTCGTTGCAGAATATTGCGGAAACAGTGGCAGAAAAAATAAGCGCTCACACCCCAGCGCCAATAATTCATCAACCGTCGCTGAGATTGACGTTTGCCCGTAACTCATTGCTAAGCGAAGCTCTAATTCCTGATCTGGGTAACGCTCTGCTAATTGCGTCGCCACGCCATCTACCAAACGCTGGGAAAAATATCGAAGCGGTGACGTCTCATTCATCCAAATTTGCTGATAGGCCTTAGCTACTCGGGGGGAGCGAAAAGGTAAAATTATGCCGTATAGAATTGCCAGCCAAAGTAAGCGTGGCACTTCAACTACGCGACGGTCAGAAAGAAATTGTTTTAAGAACTGGCGAACTGCCGCTGCAGTCGGCGCTGCTGGCGTGCCTAAATTGATAAAAACGATCCCGGATTTCATGGCAGTACCTGGTTAAATAATGTCAGCAAGATAAAAGGAGGGTCTGTTTACGAATGATAATAAAAAAAGGGCACCCTAAGGCGCCCTTTTTCATCTAGCATATCAATTTTAAGCTGCGAGTGCGGCAAAAACCTTACGAGTAATCTCTTCGACCGTACCAACGCCCTCAACGCGAGAATATTTTGGTGCGTCGCTGCCCTTCAAATTGCTGTAAAAGGCAACCAAAGGCTTGGTTTGCTCGTGATAGACATTAAGGCGATTGCGAACTGTATCTTCGCGATCGTCCTCACGCTGCACCAGCTTTTCGCCGGTAATATCGTCCACACCCTCTACTTTGGGTGGGTTATAAATAACGTGATAGGTACGACCTGAACCCTCATGGCTGCGCCGCCCACTCATACGCGTCACGATTTCCTCATCGGCAACGGCAATTTCCAGCACATTATCGATGGTAACGCCCGCTGTAATTAGGGCTTCAGCTTGAGGGATAGTCCGCGGAAAGCCGTCGAATAGAAAGCCGTTCTGGCAGTCGGCCTCGGTAATTCGTTCTTTTACCAGTGCGATGATAATTTCATCCGACACCAAGCCACCAGAAGCCATCACTTCCTTCACTTGTAAGCCCAATGGGCTGCCTGCTTTTACTGCCGAACGAAGCATATCCCCAGTAGAAATCTGAGGAATCGCAAATTTCTCGGAAATAAACTGTGCCTGAGTACCTTTACCTGCCCCAGGAGGGCCCAATAATATAACGCGCATAGCGGGAAACTCCCCAATAATTACAATTTATAGCCTGCGCCGTAGGGGCCGCCGCAGCAAAAGCGCACAACGATACACAGCAATCGCCCAGCACACAAGACTTAAGGCACCACTACGACTAATGGACGCAGTAACCAAACTAGGAAAGTACCTAGTTTATGGCATCCAAGGCGAAATAAAGACCAAATTCAAGCGGCACGGCCTTAGTGGCGAAACGTCGCGAGCAAAGATTCGGCCACACAGGGGAACTACGTAGTCGCTTGGCCCGCGGATATCAGGCCACCTTGCGAATACCCCCAGAAGAGTTCCCTAACAATAAGGGATAGTATTTACACCGATAATGCTAGCAAAAAAGCCCCACTCATAGGTATTATTTATTTATGGGCGGCTATTTTTTGGGCAGCCCCAAGATGACAGGTACCGCATTATGAAAGTACGAGAATTGTTATCTCTTTGGGAAGAAACCGCGAGTGGTACGCTTACAGCTGACTGCTACGAGGTTCGCTTATCCATAAAGGACGCAGCAAGGTTAAATGCCCTCGCTGAACTTTTCCCACGCCGTAATATAGAGGAGTTAATTACCGACCTGCTCAGTGCAGCCCTTGATGAGATGGAGAGTGTCATGCCCTACCGGCAAGGTACTAAGGTGGTCGCTACAGATGAACAAGGCGACCCCTTATATGAGGACGTAGGTCCAACACCTCGCTATCTGTCCTTGACTGAAAAACACTTAAATCGCTACAAGCAGGAAAACCATTAAGTCGCTTTTAGCACACGACCAAGCAGGTCTTGCCCTTCTTAAAGACCTGCCGCTTTAGCCTCATTCCAAAACAACTCCATTTGTGAGTTAAGTTCACCTTTCCCTGCAAAAACGCCGGATTCCTGACAGCGCTGCTCCACAAACCGAAATCGACGTTCAAATTTATCGCAAGCGCCACGAGTGACCGCCTCTGCGTCTAAGTTTAGATGCCTAGCAACATTTACCGCCGAAAATAATACATCGCCCATTTCATCGGCAACGGCTCGGGAATCAGCCATAGCGATGGCCTCTTCAAGCTCGTCTATTTCCGCTCGAAATGCGCCAATTACCTGTTTCAACTCCAGCCAATCAAAACCTTGTTGCGCAGCCCGCTTCTGGAGCTTCGTTGCCCGCGTGAGCGCTGGCAGCGCTCGAGGCACGTCATCCATCGCGCTATGTTGCGCTTTTTGCTCTCGCTCCTGCTGTTTAATCTCTTCCCAACGCGCTTTAATCGCCTCGTCAGCAGGTGCATCAAGACTACGTTGCGAATTCAGCTCACCGCTAGGAAATACATGGGGGTGGCGCCGCAACAGTTTTGCGACGATATCACTCACCACGTCGGAAAAACTAAACTGCTCTGACTCAGCCGCTAATTGGCTATAGAATATGACCTGAAACAGAACGTCGCCTAACTCCTGACGAATTTGCTCTTGATCACCCTGTTCAATAGCGTCAACAAGCTCATACACCTCCTCCAGCGTGTATGGCACCACACTACTAAAGGTCTGCTTTAGGTCCCAGGGACAGCCGGTATCAGGGTCCCGTAAACGAGCCATCAAATACTGTAAATCTGCAATGCTGTAGGTCACTGTTAACTTTCCCTAATTCGGCGAACAGCAACTACATTGGGCAGACCGTTAAGACGATTAAACAAATCCGACAAAGTAGCTAGGTCACGAATCTCCAAGCGTATTTTCATCGTCGCCATGTGATTAGCGGTATCAGTAACCGTATTCATGGAGATAACATTAACTTTCTCGGTAGCCAATTGCTGGGTAATATCACGGAGCAAACCCTGGCGATCATAAGCTTCAAGTTCAATGTCGACCGGATAGGTTTCAATTTGAGCGTCTGCCCAATCCACCGTAATAATGCGCTGGGGCTCAACACTCTGCAGCTGCAATAATTTATTGCAGTCTTGTAAATGGACGCTTACACCACGACCTACGGTGATATACCCTGCTATTGCTTCACCCGGTAAGGGTTTACAGCAGCGCGCAAAGTAAGTCATTAGATTGCCCACGCCGCTAATACGAATTTGACTACCATCATTACTTTTTGTGCTTGGCGCTCGCAATCTGAGTGCTGATTGCGAATTGGGCTCTTCTCTACCCGCCAAGCTGTGCGCAGCCTTAATCAACTGAAAAGTACTGATCTCCCCAGCACCTACTGACGCATACATATCCTCAACACTGGCGCAATGCATCTGATCCGCAAGGTATTTATAGTCGATACTATTCAACGCCAGCCGTTTGAATTCCTTATCTAGCAACGCTCGACCAGCGACAATATTGTCTTCTTTTGCCTGTAGGCGAAACCAATGCTGTACCTTGGTTCTCGCCCGCGAGGTCTTGAGGTAACCTAAATTGCTTTGCAACCAATCTCGACGCGGCTCACTGTCTTTGCCCGTTAAGATCTCGACTCGCTCCCCTGTTTTTAATGTATAGGTAAGTGGGACGATCCGGCCGTTTACCTTGGCGCCACGGCAGCAATTCCCAACCTCGGTATGGATATGGTAGGCAAAATCCAGCGGCGTCGCGCCGTTTTGTAAGTTGACCACGTGACCGTCTGGGGTAAAAACGTAAACGCGATCTTGAGTGTGGGTAAATTGCTCTGCAACATCACTACTGCTGCCACTTTCCTCATGCCAATCTAAGACTTGACGCAGCCACGCAATTTTTTCATCGTAGCTATTACTACTTTTCGCGCTTTTATCCGCCCCCTTATACATCCAGTGCGAACAGACCCCAAATTCGGCTTCTTCATGCATTGAACGAGTACGAATTTGGATCTCTAACACTTTGCCGTCAGGTCCGATTACCGCAGTATGCAAAGAACGGTAGCCGTTCTCCTTGGGGTTCGCGATATAGTCGTCAAACTCGTTTGGTATATTTCGCCAAAGTCCATGCACAACACCCAACGCCGCATAACAAGACTTGGTATCTGGGACCAGAACACGGACTGCGCGAATATCGTAAACCTGAGAAAAGCCGATACCCTTGCGCTGCATTTTTCGCCAGATGCTGTAAATATGTTTTGCCCGCCCGGCAATATCCGCCTGAATATTGTCAGCTTCCAATGCGGTTTCTAACATCGCGATGGCATGTTCGATGTAATGCTGGCGATCAAGTCGCTTCTCATCGAGTAATTTGGCA
>NZ_JBFJWS010000105.1:0-10034 GCF_041623545.1 Zhongshania sp.
CATTTTGGGAGGTGAGTGAGACCGTGTTTTTACAAGGGTCTCCCGTCTCCCGTCGTGCGTTCTGCGGTATACTCTGCCAACAAGTTTATCGCCGGATTGAGCACATGCGTTTTTTAATACCCGTTTTTTTTATTCTATTTAGCTGGGCACCCTTCGCCAACGCGGCGTGCATCTTGCCGTTGAAACCGCAAAATTTAGCTGACGGTGCGGTTGCTGATGTCGACGATATGAATGTGTCTAAACGCCGAGTAGAGCGCTATATGGAAGACAGTCAGCGCTATTTGAAATGCTTAGATACCATGGATAAAACGGCAATTGGTACAGGTCGCGATAACGATGAGCGGCGGCGTAAACGAATCACAAATTATAATACTGCGCATAAAAATATGAGTGAGGTGCTAAGCGTTTATGACGCGAGTGTCGCCGAGTTTAATCAGCGCTGATTTGAATATTTTTGTTTTGTAAATAACGCACTAAACTCGCACTGCCCTGTTCGTCGCCGAGAATAATCGCTGACTGCATTGCGACGACTTCTTTGACCGTTCGCTTTAGCCCCAACTCTTCAAGTAGAAAAGCGACTCGTCGGGCAATGGCTTGACCAGAGTCCACCCACTGCATATTTGGCAGTAAACCAGCGAGTTGCGCTTGTACTAGCGGGAAGTGGGTACAAGCCAATATGATGGTGTCCATTTTGGCAAAATCTCGGTGTTCACCGAATTCTCTTTTTACGTTCTGCAAAACGCCATCGAGGTCTCCGTTATGCCAAATGAAATTTTCGACTGCTGGGGCGAGTTCCCGGCTGCCAACACTGATAACGGTGCAATTCCCAGCGAAGTCCTGAATAAGCTGGGCAGTATACGGGCGGCTAATGGTGCCGGGGGTGGCCAATAGACCAATAACCCCACTTTTACTTAAGGCTGCAGCGGGCTTTATGGCGGGGACGACGCCGACCACGGGGATGCTTATTTGGCTGCGCAGCGCGGGTAAAACTGCTGTGCTGGCGGAATTACAGGCCATGACCAGTAAATCGACCTGGTGCACCGTAAGCACTCGATTGATGGTGGCGCATATATGCGTTGTGAGCAGGGCTTCATCCCACTCACCATAGGGAAATCCGCCATGATCCATTACATAGAGCAGTTCAATGTCCGGAAGCAGATCGTGTATTGCGGCGCCAATGCTCAGGGAGCCGACGCCGGAATCGAAGATCAGCACACGGGGCGTGTGCTGCTTGTTACTCACAGCAGGGCGAGAATTTTTTCTGCGGCGCTAACGTCGATACCACCGGCGGGCTCAACGGCGAGGTGACTAATAGTGCCATTGTCGACAATCATAGCGAAGCGCTTTGAGCGGCTACCTAGACCAAATCCGCTGCCATCCATTTCGAGGCCTAGGGCCTTGGTGAAATCGCCATTGCCGTCAGCCAGCATGAGAATCTCTTCGGCATTTTGTGACTTGCCCCAGGCGTCCATAACAAAGGCATCGTTGACTGCCATGCACACAATGGTGTCGACACCGGCGGCCTTAATTTTGTCGGCATTCACAATATAGCCGGGCAGGTGGCTCAGTGAGCAGCCGGGAGTGAACGCGCCAGGCACCGCAAATAAAACAACCTTCTTACCTGAGAAAATGTCTTCTGTTGTGATGTCCTGTGGGCCTTTTTCGCCCATCACCTTCATTGTGACCGCAGGAATTTTATCGCCAGACTGAATGCTCATAATAGGACCTTTCGTTATTTGAGGTGGAGATTTGATGTCGTGATTAGCCAGTTTAGCAGAGCTGTGGCCTGGGCGTAATGGACTTGAAAAATCTGTTTGTCACCATCATATACAGAGTGACAGCCAAGCGGCTGTAGGTGGTTGGAGCGAGACCGTTTAGGAGGCCTTTATCATGAATAGCTATCTGCCTTTTACCTTGTTTAATGAATTGCGCGATGTAAATCGGGCATTTGACCGCCAGCCTAGCGATAGTGAGCGCGTTGCCCAGTGGCAGCCTGCTGTGGATATTTGCGAAAACGATGGCGGCTTTCTATTGATGATGGACGTGCCGGGTATTGCACCTGACGCCGTGGATATAACCGTGCACAACGGAGTATTAACGGTGCGGGGTGAGCGGAAAAGCGATACTCAGGAGATTAAGCCAAGCATCAAAGAGCGTTGGCAAGGCCAATTTGTACGGCGTTTTAGTTTGCCTGAGGGCGTGGAAGCTGACGCTATCGCGGCAAAGATTGAGCACGGCGTACTCGCCTTAAATATTCCCAAATCGACTGCGGAGGAACCCCTTAAGATTAGAGTGCAATAAAGTGCATAAATAACCCACACCAAGCTCAGTGAGCTTGCTACACTTGCCGCTTTGAACGCTGTCTGACCCTGCGCTGACAGCGTCATTTTTTCGATAAAGTGGAGCGCAGCTTTGATCTCTCGACAACAGTGCCGCTATGAATGGCAGGTATTTTTATTGGCAGTGGGGTTTTTGACTCGGCTGCCAGTACCTGCAGATCCAGATTTTAGTGAGACCAAACTTAACAGTGCATCCCGTTACTTTCCCCTTGTTGGTTTATTAGTCGGCGTTTTGGCTGCGACCTTCTACGGTGTAGCGCTGGCGCTATTTGCCAATGTGCTGATAGCGGTTCTATTGTCGATGATTGCATCGATTCTGATTACTGGCTCTTTTCACGAAGACGGCTTTGCCGATAGTTGTGACGGCTTTGGCGGCGGCTGGCGCAGTGAAGATGTCCTGCGCATTATGAAAGATTCGCGTATTGGTACCTACGGCACGGTGGGCCTAGCTTTAATTTTGGCGTTGAAAGCCGCCAGCTTGGCGGCGATGCCGTCGACTTTCGTCGTAGTAGCGGCCTTGCTTTGGGGACATGTGTTTAGCCGCTGGATTTCGACCTCGTATTTGCTCGACTTAAATTATGTGCGTGGTGAAGGCAAGTCCAAGCCTTTGGCGACAATGATGCCCCTCAAGCATTGGTTGTATTCGGGTCTGCCGCTTCTGCCACTGCTGATGCTTGTCGATCTATATTCGTTAATGGTTTTAGTGGTGATCGCCTTGGCTTTTCGCTGGGCTTTTGCCGTCTACTTACGTCGTCGGATCGGTGGCTATACCGGTGACGCGCTTGGCGCTGCTCAGCAAGTTGTTGAAATAATAGTATATTTAGCCTTTTTACTTTGACCGAAAGCGGCGGGCTGTTGTTAACTACAGTTAAATAAAGTGTGAATACTGCACAGTCTTAAACCACCGTTTTGCGGCACTCATGGCGTCAATTACAGTCATAGCAGTACGAGCAATTTATGGCTGAGGATACCGGCATGAATACAAATTTATTGGTAGGCGGCATATTTGGTGCCGTAGCGGTAACGGCAGCGGGCAGTTATGCAGGCTATAACACCTTAGTAGAAAGTAAAAAGCCGCAGTTTGCTGAGGTTGTCGACAGCAAGGCAATTACCGAAACCTATTACACCAACCGTCAAGAGTGCTATGACGAAGTGGTTCAGCACCAAGCTGAAGTAAAAGACGGTAATCAAGTGACGGGCACGGTGATTGGTGCTGTACTGGGCGCGGTTATTGGCAAGCAAGTTGGCGGCGGTAACGGTAAGAAGCTGGCGACGGTTGCTGGCGCGGCAGCGGGCGGCTACGCGGGCAATAAAGTGCAGAAAAATATGCAGCAAAAAGACGTGTACACTACCACTGAACAACGCTGTAATACAGTGCAAGATCCCCATGAGAAAATTACCGGCTATAGTGTGACCTATCAGTTAGATGGCAAAACTGAGACGGTAATTATGGACCACCAGCCGGGAGCGACAATTCCTGTTGAGAACGGCCAGTTGGTATTGGGTAATTCCGAGAGCAGTAAATCGCAAACAACAAAGTTATAAACTAATCTTTACTGTGGCTATATTGATAACAATGATATGTAGCGATAATTTGCAAAATGGAGTGAGCTGTATGACAACGAAATTAGCGAAGCGTAGCACGGCCGTAGTAATGAGCGGTTTTATGATCTGGACGGGTTTGCTCGCCAGCACCGCCTCAGCGTCAGTGATCAGCACCGACAAAATGGTGGCTGAATATTCTGTAAAATCAGAGCGTGCTGAAATGAAAGCCGCACTGGCAAGTGACGACGTGCGCTCGCGCTTAGTCGAGTTAGGTGTGTCACCTGCAGATGTTGAGGCGCGTATTGATTCTCTTACGCCCAGCGAACTAGCCATGCTGCACGAGCGCATGGATGAGTTGCCAGCCGGTTCCGGCGCTGTTGGTCTATTGGCACTATTGGTTTTGATTTTCTTTATTACTGATGTGCTCGGTATTACCGATATCTTCCCCTTTGTTAATGCGGCGAAGTAAAGCCCTCGTTCTCCTGTGCTTGCTATTGCAGGCCTGTTCTGGTTTACCACTCAAAGAATATGCCGAGACCCTAGAGTCTCGGCGCCAGTTAGACGTACCGTTTATTGCCCAGCAGCAATATTATTGTGGCCCAGCGGCTCTGGCGGCCACTGCCCAGTATCGCGGTATTGACGTCGATCAGAACGACGTCGCTAGGCAATTATTTATTCCCGGCAAAAAAGGCTCGCTTGCGGTAGAGATGCAGGCGGCGAGTCGTCGCTTGGGTTTACTGCCCTACCCCCTAGCCAAAGATTTTCATGCCCTACTGAAAGAAATCGATGCTGGAAATCCGGTCTTGGTATTCCAAAATTTAACGTTTTCTTGGTGGCCCCAGTGGCACTATGCCCTCGCAGTTGGCTACGATTTAGACAGCGAAGTGCTTATTTTGCACTCGGGGACCAAACCGTATTATCGATTGCCCTTTGCAACGTTTATGGCGACATGGGCACGAACTAATTACTGGGCAAGGGTAATGGTCGATAGTAGCCGCTTACCGGTTACGGCGGCGCCATTAGCGACTATTCGCAGCGCTTATGCTTTTGAACAAACCGGGCATGCCGAATTAGCAGCAGGCTTTTACGCCTTGGCGGCGGAGCGCTGGCCTGACTCCCTGCCGGTTTTGATGGCGCAGGCGAATTTGGCCTTGGCACAGGGTGAGAGTCAGCGAGCTATTCAGGTTTTTGAACGCTTGTTGACGCTAGCAGAAGATGACCCCGCGCTGTGGAATAATTACGCCTACGCGCTTTTGGCCGGCGGCTGCAAAGCGCAGGCGCTGACTGCTATTAGCCGTGCACAAGAACTGGCACCGAGCGATGCGGTGTATCGCGAAAGCGCCAGTGAAATCCGCGCCGCCGAGTCGGTCGCGAATCACTGTTCAGCGCCGAGTATGCAGCCCTAGCGTTTCTTTTGTTTGGCCTGTGCGAATAGTGCCGCCATGGTGGTGTTTTCGGATTTGGGTGGCTGCTTAGGCATCGCCGCGGGCTTGTTGCGTCCGCCGCGCCGTTCGCCACTGCTATTGGCCGATTGTACTTCGCTAGCCTTGTCGTCTAAACGCATAGAAAGTGCGATGCGCTTGCGCTGGGCGTCGACTTCCATCACCTTTACTTTAACGATGTCGCCCGCTTTCACCACACTGTGCGGGTCTTTTACAAACTGGTTGGCCAGTGCCGAGATGTGCACCAAACCGTCTTGGTGAACGCCAATGTCGACAAAGGCACCAAAGTTAGTCACGTTGGTAACGACGCCTTCTAAAATCATATCTGGCTCAAGATCGGATATTTTCTCAATGCCGTCTTTAAAGGTCGCCGTTTTAAAATCTGGGCGGGGGTCGCGGCCAGGCTTGTCGAGCTCGGCAAAAATATCAGTAACGGTGGGAATACCAAAACGCTCATCGGCGTACTCGGCTGGCTTCAGGGTCTTTAAGAAACTGCTGTCACCCAAGACATTTTTTACTTCGCGGCCACAGCGATTGACGATCTTTTCGACCACGCTATAAGATTCAGGGTGTACCGCAGAGGCATCTAGCGGATTGTCGCCACCCACCACCCTTAAAAAACCCGCCGCTTGCTCAAAGGTTTTGGCGCCAAAGCGACTTACTTCCTTTAATTGCTCGCGATTCTTAAAAGCGCCATTGCGATCGCGGTATTCAACAATATTGGCCGAGATACTTAGATTCAGGCCAGACACTCGAGCTAACAGTGCGGGTGAGGCGGTGTTTACATCTACGCCGACCGCGTTTACACAGTCTTCTACCACCGTTTCCAAGGTGCGTGATAGCGCAGTTTGGGATACGTCGTGCTGGTACTGGCCTACGCCAATCGATTTTGGGTCAATCTTAACCAGTTCGGCGAGTGGATCTTGCAGACGTCGGGCGATGGAAATGGCGCCGCGAATTGTTACGTCGAGATCGGGAAATTCCTTGGCAGCGTACTCTGACGCCGAGTAAATCGAGGCGCCGGACTCATTCACCATCACGCTGGTGCAGCCCAGCTCGGGGCGAGCAGAGAGTACGTCTTTTACAAAGCGCTCAGTTTCGCGGCTGGCAGTACCATTGCCTATAGCGATGAGTTGTACGCCGTGCTTTTTGATCAGTGCCAATAATACCGCTGCCGATTCGGCGATTTTGTTCTGTGGCGGCGTAGGGAAAATAGCGCAGTGATCGACGACTTTACCGGTAGCATCAATAACAGCTACTTTCACGCCGGTGCGCATGCCGGGGTCGAGGCCAATAGTGGCTCTTTGCCCAGCGGGCGCCGCTAACAATAAGTCTTTAAGATTGTGGGCAAATACGTCAATGGCAGCGGTGTCGGCCAGCTCACGCAGTTGACCGAGTAAATCGGTTTCTAAGTGGGTGTAGAGCTTTATGCGCCAAGTCCAGCGAATGACTTCTTTCAGCCAAGTATCGGCGGGCCGACCTTCGTCTTTCACGTTCCAGAATTCGGCAACCATGCCCTCGCAGGGGTGAGCGGCGCCCTCTTCTTCGCTGAATTTAATGGCAAGGCTGAGAATGCTTTCATTGCGGCCGCGAAACATGGCTAAGGCGCGATGTGAAGGGGTGCTTTTCAGCGGCTCACTGTGGGCGAAGTAGTCGCGGAATTTTTCGCCTTCCTGCTCTTTGCCTGTCATGACGGTGCTGCATAAAAGGCATTCATTCCACAGAAAGTTACGCAGCTTAGCGAGTAAATCAGCGTTTTCGCTAAGACGTTCCATCAGAATGTATTTGGCGCCATCGAGCGCGCCCTTCACGTCAGTGATGCCCTGCTCTGGGTTCAAGTAGTTGAGCGCGAGACTGGCGGGGTCTTGGCTGGGATCGTCAAATAAGGTGGTGGCGAGTGGCTCGAGCCCCGCTTCAATAGCGATCTGGCCCTTGGTGCGGCGCTTTGGCTTGTAGGGAAGGTATAAATCTTCCAAGCGGTTTTTAGTGTCCGCGCCGCGAATATCTCGCTCCAGCTCAGGACTGAGCTTATCCTGCTCGCGGATGCTATTAAGTATGGTTTCACGGCGGTCTTCCAATTCCCGCAAATAGCCCAGTCGCGACTCTAAATCACGCATTTGCGTGTCGTCTAAACCGCCAGTGACTTCTTTGCGGTAGCGGGAAATAAACGGAACGGTAGCGCCCTCGTCTAACAGCGCGACGGCAGCGCTGACCTGAGCTTCTTTAACACCAAGTTCTTGGGCAATACGGCTGGGTATGGAATTCATATAATCGGCTTATTAAATACGTGAAGCCGGACATTATGCAAAAACTATGGCCGTGGTGCGAGGCTTGACAATATGTTTTTTGAACCGCGGGAGACGCTTGATGGGAGACGAAAGACGCAAAGCGTGGATTCATGCGCTGTTTTCACTTCTAAGCGTCTCCCTTCTCCCGTCAAGCGTTTGGCTACGTTTCGCTTTGCGCTAATGCCTCAAACAAGGCGCAGCACTCATCATAAAAATAGCGGTATTCTGGTCGTAGGTGCTGGGTGACTAGGGACATAATCTGGAATACACCTTGATGAATCACCATTTCGTTGCTGATGTTGCGCTCGCGCAATTGGGTGTAATTGAGCCAAAAGGTCAGCGACATAGCGATATTGTCGCAGAGGCGTTCAAGTTGCAGGTCGTCGAGGTCGAGAAAATTCTGGCTCCGCAATTCCAGTGTCACCGCGCGCGCCGCCTGTACTTTGAGTTCTAGGAGTTTGGCAAACTTCTTGGCGATTTGTGGATAGCGCTGCAGAAGATCGTTGAGATTGCGATAAAAATAGCGGTGATTAAAGATGTGTTCGAAAACAATGTATAAATAAAACCACGTGTCCTGGGCGCTGAGATTTTTCTCTAGCGGAGCGCTGAGGATGTCGATCAACTCAAGTTCGAAGGCGGCGTAGAGTTCGGGAATAATTTCGTCTTTGCCGTGGAAGTGGTAATAAAGATTACCGGGACTAATATCCAGTTCATTGGCGATATCAACGGCGGTGACATTGGGTTCACCGTCGGTGTTAAATAAGGCGAGACTGCTTAATAATATTTTGTCGCGGGTTTTCATCCGAGATAACAGACTCCTGTGGGCGAAACCACAAGGTGCCATGAATTCTGCTTTCATGTCCAGCAGAGTTGAGTTATTGGCGGAGTTCTTTACGCAGAGTGTTTAAAATGCGAGCTTAATAAAAGGGAAGATGAATTGCTCACCTTCCCTCTCTGTAGCTTATTCCGCTTTTTTTGCGGCAGCTTTTTTCGCTGGTGCTTTGCGTGGGGCTTTCGCTTTAGGTGCTGCTTTCGCGGCAGTCTTGGGCTCAGCTGCTGCGGCGGCTGGTTTAGCTGCTTTGCTTAACGCGTCTACTTTCTTGCTTAGTGCATCAAGCTTTTTCTCTAGGCGGCTTAGATCGTCAGCACTGGCGGTGTGACCAAAACCAAGGCTGGCGCGCATTTTACTAATGCGCTCTTCAATGGAGGTGGTTTTGCCAATATTAGTTGCTTCACCCAGCTTGGCGCGAGCCTGAGTTTCTAGGCGGTTGCCCTTATCAACTAATTCGGTGAATAGCTTTGGGGTTTCTTTGCTGGCTTTTTCTAAAGCTTCGTGAGCTTCATCATAGGCGCGGCCGTAAGCGCCAAGGCCGGCAAGCCAAATGCTCTTAGCAACTTCGCCAGCGTGGTTGGTGGCGTCTTTAAGGTCCTGCAGGCTTTTTTTGCTGTCTTTGCTCATGGCGTTCTCCATTGCAAAATAAAATAATTGAATCTGAGACACCAGTAAGAAAACCTTGCCGGTGTGGAATCTATCAATCTGCACTCGGGTATGAAAAAAGCACGATGGCCATACGGCGCATCGTGCAAAAGCATAGGTGAGATACAGACCTAGGATTTGGCGGCCAATTGGACGCCGAATTCTTTACTAAGCAGTAGCGGTTTCAGCTACGACTTCAGTTGCTTCAGCAGCGTTGCGAGAAACTTTAGACTTCACTTTGTCAAAGCCTTCGCGCAAAGTTTTGAGTTGTGCTTCAACGGCAGTGTTGCTTTCGGTTTTCAGTTCTTCGAACTTGGCAATTGCCTGAGCTTTAGTTTCGTTGAACTTGGCAATGGCTTGTGACTTGCTGCCTTCAATTTTACTAGTTACTTGGGTCTTGCTAGATTCGAACTTAGAAACTGCATCGCTCTGTACTTTTTCGCCGCGAGCAACCAAGCCGTCAAAGAATTCGTTACGCTTGCTGTAAGCGTCTTTAGCTTTGGTTTCGGTTTCTTTAAGTTTAGCTTCAGTCTGCTTTAATACTTCTTGGCTTTGTTCAAATACTTTGCCAGCCAGACCTAGGTTTGCCAAAAACAATTCTTTTGCTAGTGCATTTGCTTTTTCGATTTTACTTGCTTCGGTCATGATGACGTCCTCATTGAGAATGAAATAGTAGGCTAAATAGCGCCTGATTTCGGCGAGAACTGCTATTACTCGCTGACTTGGGTGCAAGAGTACGGAGTTTAATTAGAAAGCACATACTAAAACTGCGGGAAGCCCTTATTTCGCGTTTATTATATTCGCCGCATCGTTACAGCGCATTAACGCGGTATTGCGCTTGGCGCGAAATTTAGGTTATATAGTTGTTACCTTCTAGGCCGCTTGCCGCTACACAACGAGGTGAACATGGCTCAAAACAAGAATAAAACGGCTCAACCCACGG
>NZ_JBFJWS010000106.1:0-9946 GCF_041623545.1 Zhongshania sp.
CGGTAGTGTATTGTGCTCAAGATAGCGTCCTTCAAAGAAATTGGGGTCCGAGGTAATGGCGCGCCGGGCAATTTCGTTAAAGGCAATATTTTGGGCTGATAATTTCATGGCCGAGGCAATGACAATGCAGTGACGCAGGGCGTCGGGGTGTTCCAGCGCCCAGCGCATGGCCTGCATGCCGCCGAGGCTGCCGCCAATAATGGCCGCCCACTGAGTGATGCCAAAGTGCTGCATCATGAGGTATTGGCTTTCAACCCAGTCGCGACACCGCAGAGGCGGGAAATCAGGGCCCCAAGGTTTGCCTGTCTCTGGATTGATGGCGGTGGGGCCGGTGGAGCCATTGCAGCCGCCGATATTATTGATGCTTAGTACAAAAAATACATTGGTGTCGATGGGCTTGCCGGGTCCAATGCAGCTATCCCACCAGCCCGGTTTGCGATCGTCAGGGTGATGGATGCCCGCGGCGTGGTGGTGGCCGCTGAGAGCGTGGCAGATCAGAATGCCATTGGATTTATCGGCATTGAGGTTGCCGTAAGTCTCGTAAACTATATCGTGTTCGGGTAGCGCCCGCCCGCAGGCCAAGGTCAGGGGCTGATCGAAATGCAGGGTTTGCGGCACCACAATGCCGACGCTGCCATTTTGTTCCTGTGTCATCTAGACCGTTTTCCTTGTAGTGCTAGGGCCTGATACCGGCTCAAATTGTTTATTTTACAACCGTGGCGAGGGCTTCTGGAATACATGCCGGCGCTTGAATTTTCAGGGTTTTCTGCCGACTCTGGGTGCCGGCACTGAGGCGGACTCGCTGCTTGCTCACCCCAAAGGCGGCGGCGACGAAGGCAATTAAACCAGCATTGGCCTTGCCGTCTGTGGCCGCTGCTGTAATTCTGATCTTGAGCCGATCGCCATATTGGCCAGCAAACTCGTTCGTGCTGGCCTTTGGCTGAATATGGCAGAATAAAATTAAATCGCCATTTTGCCACTGGTAGTAATTGGCTGTCGTCACGGTATCAGCCGCGGTTTATAGGCCCATTACCAGCGCTGGGTGCAGACCGGCACTGCCCGCCAAATGCCGCAACAGCACTTCGAGTACATTGATAATCAAAAACACAAAAATCGGCGACAAATCGAGGCCGCCCATGGGGGGGATTATTTTGCGAAACGGCGCCATGACCGGTTCTGTAATTTGAAATAGCAGGCGCGCAGCGGGATTGCTGCCGCCTTGGGCAACCCAGCTCATAATGATATTGCCGATAATGGCGAAAAAGTAGAGGTTGAGTAAGGCACTGCAAATACCCAGTACTGACCAAATAAATAACTGGCCGATATTGGGAAGACGGCCGCCGTAGATTTGGAAGAGGATCGCGATACCAACCGCTTGAATCAGCAGCGCTAATAGCAGGGAGGCGGTGTCAACTTTGCCGACACTGGGAATAATTTTGCGCAGCGGGAGTACCAATGGATTGCTGACTTTTACCACAAACTGGGAAATAGGATTGTAATAGTCCGCTTTCACGAGCTGTAAAATCATGCGCAGTAAAAACACCGCGATGCCTAGGCTGACCACGGTATTTAGTAGAAGCGTGGTGATTTCGTTAACAGCACTCATTAAAACTATTCTCCGTCCAGTTCAAGGGCGAGTTCTTCAGCGCGAAGACGTGCGCCGTCTAGGGCTTGGCCAAATAATGCTTCCAAGCCACCCGCTTGTAATATGTTTATGGCGCGTTCTGTGGTGCCCTTGGGCGAGGTCACCCGGCGGCGCAATTCTGCGGCGTCGACATCACTCGTAATAGCCATTTGCGCGGCGCCCAGTGCCGTTTGCAGAGTGAGCTGATTCGCGACTTCTTGGCTAAGTCCCAGGTCCACGCCTTTTGCCTGCATGGCCTCCATTACCAAAAAGAAATAGGCTGGCCCGCTGCCTGACAGGGCAGTGACCGCGTCTAGTTGGGCCTCACTGTCTACCCAAAGTGCCAGTCCTACAGCTTGTAGGATCTGTTCCGCCTGCTCGCGCTGGGTGGCGCTGACCTTGTCATTGGCAAACAGGCCGGTGGCACCGCTGCGTACCAAGGCTGGCGTATTGGGCATGCAGCGCACAATCGCGGTATTACCGCCTAGCCATCCGTCCAAGCTACTGCTGGTAACGCCGGCGGCAATGGTAATGATCAGCGGCTGTTGGTCTTGCACGCTGGCGGCGATGTCGTTAGCCACTATTTTCATGATTTGGGGTTTGACCGCTAAAATTACAATATCAACGGCGCTAATTAAGGCGTGATTGTCACTGCCAATGTGCACGGCCGCGACCTCGCGGAGCTTAGCTAAGCCTTCGGTGTTCGGGTCACTGGCCCAGATCTGGTCGGCAGCAAAGCCGCTGGCCACAAGGCCGCCAATGATACTGGACGCCATATTGCCGCCGCCGATAAAGCCGATACGCATAGTACTCACCACGTTAATCCTTTTTTTACTGATGCTCGCTGCTACATGAGTTGCTGCGTAGCACAGGGAATTTGCCGACGGCAGTATACCAGCCCTGTTTTGATACTGGCAGTGAATGCCGCGTCAATCGGGCGTGCTTGCTGCGCGTGGGCCAAAAATATCGCTGCCGATGCGCAGTATGGTTGCGCCCTCGGCAATGGCAGACTCCATATCGGCAGACATACCCATCGACAGGGTATCTAGGTGCGCCTCTGGAAAACGCTGACGAAGCGTCTGCAGTAGCTCGCGCACGGCAGCAAAATTGCGACGCTGCTGTATTGGGTCAATGGTGTTGGCGGGGATGGCCATTAAGCCGCGCAGACGTAGCTGAGGCTGGCTTAAGGCCAGTTCGGCGAGTGCTGGAATTTCATGAACACTGGCCCCAGCCTTGCTCGGTTCGTCGTTGATGTTTACCTGAAGACAAATATTGAGTGCTTCGAGTTGCGGCGGGCGCTGCTCATTGAGGCGGCTGATGATTTTGGCCCGGTCAACGCTGTGTACCCAGCTGAAGTGTTCGGCAATGGTGCGGGTTTTATTGCTCTGGATGGGGCCAATAAAGTGCCAGCATATGTGTTGGTCGGCAAGTTCACTTTGTTTGGCGAGGGCTTCCTGCAGGTAATTCTCGCCGATATCGCTTACGCCCGCCGCTAAGGCAAGGCGGATTTCTGGGGCGCTGCGGGTTTTGCTAACGGCCATCAAAGTGGGCTTTTGGCCGTCGGAGGCATAAAGTTGTTGGGCTAGGGCTATTCGCTTCCGAATCGCTGCTATATTACTAAGTATGGTATTGGTCGTTGTCATGGGCGAATTATGCCCGATCTCTACCGAGGCGTCGCTTTTCAGGAGCTGTACGGCAAAATAAAAACATTGTGCTGTACGCCGTTGCCGTCGCATTATAAAGTTTTGATTCTGGTGCTGCCTGCGCAGGCGGCGCTGTGCGGTTTTGATGTGTTCGAGGAATTACATGGATATCACCGAATTATTGGCCTTCAGTGCGAAACAAAATGCATCTGATTTGCACTTGTCGGCGGGTTTGCCGCCGATGATCCGGGTAGACGGCGATGTCCGCCGTATCAACCTGCCGCCCCTTGAGCATCGTGAAGTCCACAGTCTGATTTACGAAATTATGAATGACCGGCAGCGCCGGGATTTTGAAGAATTTCTGGAAACTGACTTTTCATTTGATGTGCCGGGGGTCGCCCGCTTCCGGGTAAACGCCTTTAATCATAATCGCGGCGCGGGTGGCGTATTCCGGACGATTCCGTCCAAGGTTTTGTCTATGGACGACCTTGGTATGGGGCAAGTGTTCAAAGATGTATCGATGTTGCCACGGGGCCTAGTCTTGGTTACCGGGCCAACGGGTTCAGGTAAGTCGACAACCTTGGCGGCGATGATCGACTACATCAATGATAATAAGTTTGATCACATTTTGACCATTGAAGACCCGATTGAATTTGTTCACGAATCTAAAAAATGCCTGATTAACCAGCGAGAAGTACACCGCGATACCCACGGTTTTAACGAGGCACTGCGCTCGGCGTTGCGTGAAGACCCAGACATTATTTTGGTCGGCGAATTGCGTGACTTGGAAACCATTCGTTTGGCGCTAACCGCCGCAGAAACGGGTCACTTGGTGTTTGGCACCCTGCACACGACCTCAGCGGCCAAGACCATTGACCGTGTTGTCGATGTGTTTCCCGGTGATGAAAAATCGATGGTGCGTTCGATGCTATCAGAATCGTTGCAAGCGGTTGTGTCGCAAACATTGTTGAAGCGCCCCGAGGGCGGTCGAATAGCCGCTCACGAGATCATGATTGGTACGCCGGCGATTCGAAATTTGATTCGCGAAGACAAGGTCGCGCAGATGTACTCGGCGATTCAGTCTGGTGCCGCGCTGGGGATGCAAACCATGGATCAATGTCTGAAGGATCTATTGGCTAAACGTAAAATCAACCGCGATGCAGCGCGTCTCAAAGCGCGTTTCCCGGAGAACTTCTAGTGGTTGATGATTCGCGACGCCGATTAGGGGCGCAATAGTGGAAATAGAAAAGTTATTAAAGATTATGCAGGACAAAGGCGCCTCGGATTTATTTATTTCCGCAGGGGTCGCGCCGTCGATTAAAATTAATGGCCAGATGATCCCCATGAGCAGTAATGCGCTGAGCCCTGAGCAAACTCGGGAAGTGGTGCTTGGTGTCATGAATGATCAGCAGCGCCGGGAATTTGTGCGGGATAAAGAATGTAATTTTGCCATTAGCTCCCGCGGTATTGGCCGTTTCCGGGTTAGCGCCTTTTATCAGCGCAATCTCGTGGGCATGGTCTTGCGGAGAATCGAGACTAAGATCCCGACCAGCGATGAATTGGGTCTACCAGAGATTGTGAAAGAGCTGGCCATGACCAAGCGTGGACTGATTATCTTTGTCGGTGCGACCGGCACAGGTAAGTCGACGTCTTTGGCGTCGATGATTGGTCACCGCAACGAGAACTCTCGGGGCCATATCATCACGGTAGAAGACCCCATTGAGTTTGTTCATCAGCATCACGGTTGTATTGTGACCCAGCGGGAAGTGGGTATCGACACCGAGTCATTTGAAATTGCCCTTAAAAATATGCTTCGCCAGGCGCCAGATGTCATCATGATCGGCGAAGTTCGGACCAGAGAGGCGATGGAGCAGGCGATTACCTTTGCTGAAACTGGGCATCTTTGTTTGTGTACCTTGCACGCCAACAACGCCAACCAAGCATTAGACCGCATTATTCACTTTTTCCCCGCGGACCGGCACCCCCAACTTTGGATGGACTTGTCACTCAATCTCAAGGCCATGGTTGCTCAGCAGTTAATCCCTACCCGCGATGGTCAGGGCCGCCGCGCCTGTGTAGAAATTTTGCTCAATACGCCGCTGGCCTCGGACCTCATTCGTAAAGGTGACGTAGCCGGTATAAAGGATTTAATGCGCAATTCCACTGAACAGGGCATGCAAACCTTTGATCAGGCGCTCTACGACCTATATTTGGCGGGTGAAATTACCTACCAGGATGCAATTGCTCACGCGGATTCGGCCAATGATCTGCGTTTGCTGATTAAGCTTGGCGCCGATAATGACCCTGAGAAAATGCACTCTATGGCGGGTGATTTGCGGATGCAGCTGGACGAAGATGACAATCGTCCTAACTCTGGGGCCAATACTAGACGCCGTCGTTAGCCGCGCATCCAGCTTTCTAAAATGATGACTGCGCTGCGGCTGTCGACACCTTGGTTTTTGAAGTCGCGGGAGCCGCTGTCGGCAATGATGTCGCCTTTGGCTTCGAAGCTGGATAGGCGCTCATCGGCAAAGTGTACCGGCAGACCAAAGCGGCCGTGGAGGCGGTTGCCAAATTTGCGGGCGCGGTGCGACATTTCTGATTTACTGCCATCCATATTCAACGGCAGGCCGACGACAATGGCATTGGGCTGCCACGTTGCAAATAAGCTGTCGATGTCCTCCCAGCGTGGTATACCGTCTTTGGCGGTGATAGCGCCCTGAGGCGATGCAGTGCCAGTCAGCGTCTGACCCACCGCGCAGCCGATCCAGCGCAGGCCGAAATCAAAGCCGATCAGGGTTTGGGGTTTAGCTGTCATCGGGTGTGGTCCTTAAGCGTGACCGCTGTCCGAGCCGATTTGTGAGAATTTAATCCCCAGTATGGCCAGTGCTGCGTCCACTTTTTTGTCTGAGGGCACATTAAACAGTACTTCGTCATTGGCAGGTAGCGTCAGCCAAGTATTGCTTTGAATCTCCTCTTCTAGCTGGCCTGCATCCCAGCCCGCGTAGCCTAGGGCAATCAGGCTTTGGCTGGGGCCGCGATTGAGGGCGATGGCCTCTAAAATATCGAGGGAGGTGGTCAAGGCAACGGTGTCGGTGACCGCGATGCTGGCCTCCCAGTCCTGGTTGTCGCGGCGGTGGAGGACAAAGCCACGGTCAGTGTGGACGGGCCCGCCAGCGAAGACCGGCTCGTGATGCTCAAAAATTTGGCCGGCTATATCGAGCTGCTCCAGTATTTCATCTACTTCCATGTCGATTGGACGGTTAATGACAATGCCCATTGCACCTTTGTCGTCATGCTCGCAAAGATAGGTAATGCTGTGCGTAAAGATACCGTCCCTCAGACCGGGCAGGGCAATAAGGAAGTGGTTTTTCAATGACGGGAACAGAGTTTGATCCATGTCATTAGTATGGTTTAAGTTGGGTTAAACACAAGGCCAAGCCGTTAGCTACGGTTGGTTTTTAGGCCCTGGCGCTCAAAGCGCCATGTGCGCACAATGCCAAGGCGATTTTTGCCATCTAAGACGTCGGCGGGGATGGCCTCAAAGGGCGCCGCTTTGCGCACGATTCGATGTGCCGCTTGGTCTAATACAGCACTACCGGAGCTACTGAGTATTCGCACCTCGTCGATCCGGCCGTCGGGCATAAGCATGAGCAATAGACGCAGTTCGCCCTCTATACCCTTGCGCCGGGCTTCCTCGGGGTAATTGGCGTTACCTATGTCTTCTATGCGTTGTTCCCAGCGATTTAGGTAGATAGCATCGGGGGAGCCTTTGGTGGCAACCGAGGTAATGAATTTTGGCCTGGGCATACGCGCATAAGACTGATTCAGTTTGTCGAGCTGGGCTTCTAATGACGCGATGTTGTCGCTTAATTCGGTACTGTCGTCACTGCCTTGCCATTGCTGCTGTTGCAGGACCATGCGGGTATTGCGCTCGGTACTACTGCGAGTGTTATTTGCGTTACTGCTCAATTCCGGCGACGGTGACTGCTTCGGGGTATTTTTTGCGAGTTTCAGTGCGTCTTCGCTGGGCGTAGTGTCATGAAAGGCGCTGTCAGACATGCTGCGCAGTTCGGCCTTCTTGTCGAGGCTGCCGCTGCCGATTTGATCGTATTGCGCAAGATAATCGGCCTCGGCGGGTGCGTCTTTGCTGCGATACTGGGCGAGGGTTATTTCCAAGCTCGGTAACTTTACGCGGGCATTCTCTGGGGCGAAATTCAGTCCCAGAATAAGTGCCAAATGCATGGCGGTGGCAATGACAATAATAAAGCCAAGCCGCTCTGGTGGCGGTTGGTCTTCAACAAAAACGAGATTGCTGCTCATGCCCGGCTGGCCGTGGCCGCGAATTTAGCCGCGATGCAGTCCATTAATTGACCCGCGATGTCAGTGCCAAATTGGTCGTCAATTTCTCGGATACAGGTGGGGCTGGTGACATTGATCTCGGTCAGGTATTCGCCAATCACGTCCAGACCGACAAAAAGCAAGCCCTTGGCTTTGGCGATCGGGCCTACTTCGGCGGCGATACGGCGGTCGCTGTCACTCAGCGGCTGCGCGCGACCAGTGCCGCCGGCGGCCAAATTGCCGCGGGTTTCTCCTTTGGCGGGAATGCGAGCGAGGCAATAGGGTACTGGATCGCCATCAATCAATAAAATACGTTTGTCGCCGTCTTTTATTTCCGGCACATAGACCTGGGCCATAATCGTGGTTTGGCCGTGATTGGTGAGGGTTTCTAAAATAACGCCGACATTGGCATCGTCTGGGCGAAGTCTGAAAATAGAGCTGCCACCCATGCCATCTAAAGGCTTCATGATGACATCGCCATGCTCGGCATGAAAAGCTCGCAGGCGGGCTTGATCGCGGCTAACTAAGTGAATGGGGCCTAGTTGTGGAAACTGCAGCGCAAATAATTTCTCATTGCAGTCGCGCAGGCTCTGGGGTTTGTTCACAACCCACGCCCCCTGACTTTCAGCCAGTTCCAAGATGTGAGTGGCGTAAAGGAATTCATTGTCAAAGGGTGGATCTTTGCGCATTAGAATAACGTCGAGTTCACCAAGGCCGATGTCTAGGCTGTCGCCGAGCTCGTAAAAATGTTGTGGGTCTTTAAAAACCTGAAGCTGGCGGGTAGCGGCTCGCGCAAGCCCACCACTGAGGTAGAGGTCGGCCGTGGTCATGTAATGAATTTGCCAATTACGTTCAGCTGCCGCCCACAACATGGCCAGTGTGGAGTCTTTTTTGTACGTAATATGATCAATGGGATCCATTACCACACCCAAACGAATTGTCATTTTGATACCTATGTCGAAAACTTCGCGAAAAGGGGTTTCTTATGCATAGCTACTGCGCTAATAATTAGCTCTCATAGAATACCGCTAAAATAGCGCATTATCTCAAGTTCAGGCAATTTTGCATTACTGATCTCTTTCGGGATGATGGTGTTGGGGCGGATTCCGTGTGAAAATCGAATGAGTGTGCGCTCGAATAAGGGAATGTTGGTGCATAAAATTGAAACCTGAAAAAGGTTCGCATTACCTATGGAAGTCAATTTTTCTAGTTTAAAAGTCATGATTATCGATGACAGCAAGACCATTCGTAGAACGACTGAGACCTTGCTTGCCAAAGAAGGCTGTACAGTTGTGACTGCCGTCGATGGCTTTGATGCCTTGGCAAAAATAGCGGATACTAAGCCTGACATCATTTTTGTTGATATTATGATGCCGCGTTTAGATGGCTATCAGACCTGCGCTTTGATAAAAAATAATACTGAATTCAAGTCAACGCCAGTCATTATGTTGTCGAGTAAAGACGGCTTGTTCGATAAAGCCAAAGGCCGTATTGTTGGATCCGATCAATACCTGACAAAGCCTTTTAGTAAGGGTGAGTTGCTTGAGGCAATTCAAACTCACGTACAGATTGCGCAAGCGCAATAATAGCCAGAATCATCGCCAATTTGGGCTGCATGCCACTGCTTTTGGCGGTGTTATGCGCCGTATTCATACGGCGTTAACGAGGGAAGTTACATGCCACGGGTGTTAATAGTCGACGATTCACCGACAGAAATTTTTAAAATATCGCAAATCCTCAATAAAAGTGGTTATGAGGTTTTGACCGCAGAAAGCGGTGAAAAAGGGATAGAACTGGCTAAACAAGAGCTGCCAGATGTTGTGTTAATGGATATTGTTATGCCGGGCCTGAATGGTTTTCAGGCTACTCGGCAGCTTAGTCGGGACCCTGAAACCAGTGGTATTCCGGTTATCATTGTCACCACTAAAGATCAGGAAACCGATCGTTTGTGGGGCCAGCGGCAAGGCGCCAAAGGCTATTTGACGAAGCCAGTCGATAGCAAAGGGCTGCTGAAGGCGATTGATGCAGTACTTAACTGAAAGCTCAATTTACGACAGTGAGCGGAACCATGTCTGACACCTCGTCGTTTGACTATTTGCTCGAGTTGTCTCGTCGCTGCCATGTGGGCATAAATGCCTTGCCGAGTGCCCGGGATCAGGTCGTGATGAGCTGGAGTGGTGTTGGTTTTTTACTTGGCGAGCATTATTGCGTGGCGGCCATGGATGATATTGCCGAAGTGCTTACTGAACCCGCGAGTACGCGTTTGCCTGGTGTAAAGCCTTGGGTGCGCGGGGTCGCTAACGTCCGTGGCAGGTTATTGCCCTTAATTGATTTGACC
>NZ_JBFJWS010000107.1:0-9941 GCF_041623545.1 Zhongshania sp.
AATCCGATACATGCTGCTGTATTACTGAATAGAGGGTGTCTACGATATGCGCCGCTTTATTGTATAGGGGAATGATAACGGAAAATTGACACTTACTCATAAGGGGTGATTCCAGTTCAGTTGCGCTTTGCGGTAGGCTTCCGCGACATCGAGTGTTGGGGGAATATAATGGTTGCCAACAATGTCCAGTAAGCGCTGGTAAAGCCATTCAGGATCTATTTGACCGCTATCACTGGCGAATTCTGAGGCTTGGCCAATATCCCTGCACCAGTTGTGGCATTTAGGGTGATAGTTAAGCGCGAGACAGGGAGTGTCGCTCAAATACGCAAATATCGCCGCATGTAAGCGCATTGCCACGATGCCGCCTAGTTTGCTAATTTCGTTGATGGCAGTATAGGGATTTGCCTGATAATCAATGATTTTGCAGGGTAAGTCGCCGAGCATGACTTTCAATTGCTCGTGAACGCCGTGGTCGCCGAGTTGGGTGTGGCCGTTAAAATCAATTAAGCGAATTTCGTGAGGCTGATTTGCACAGAACTTCTGCAGGCCTGTCGCTATGGATTTTAGTCGGGCGAGTTCTAGATCTTCTCGGCCGGCAAAGCGTTCAACTGGACATAAGGCGATGCCGATCGCTGGCTCACGTTGTTCTGCGAGTGACGAGATAAATTCTGGTTCGTAACGCAGGCCCGGTGCCAAATCAAATGTTAAGGCGACATTGGCATTGGGAGCAATGCTGCGGGCGATGTCGTAGCTGTCGCGATCCCGTAGGCCGGTGAAGCTGCAGGCATTGAGGAATTGTGCACAAGCTTGCTCCGCCTTGTTGTCTGCAAACGGGCCGATGCCAACGCCTGCTGCAATATGCTGCGTGGATTGCGCTAAGCTTAAATACTGTCGCTTTTGGTGAATATCTTTAGCTGTGTGTAACACGGAGCCGCCGCCAATAATAATATGTTCACTACGTTTTGCCGCCCAGTACTTGAGTAAACGGTCTTGCCCTTTAAATCGTTGTTGGCGACTTTGGGTATTGATTAAGTCTAGGCGCAATGGCGCCTCACTGTCCTTTGCGGCAGTGACGGCGATGCGTTCGGCCTTAAACTTTTGCCTGGCACCAGCGGCAGCGGCGGCCATCAACATATCGTCACCGGTATTGCGCATACCGTAGAAACCGACTAGCAGGGCGTCAAACTTTTCCATGAAATGATTTCTCAATTGTGTCAGACCGAAATGCAATGCCAATCAAAACAAGTGCCGGCCAAAAAAGATAGGCGAGAATTTCGAGATTTTCACCAAAACTAAACATAAAAATAATAAATGTACAGGACAGTGCTGCCTGTGCCGTTTTGCAGCTCTGGGCCCGTGCAATTAATAATATAAAAGTACATGCCATGGGAATTGCTAAGGCAATAAATCCGACAACGCCCTTTACAAACAATAGTCCATACCAGCTGTGGTGGGAACCAATAGGCATATATTCAACGAGGTGGGGGCCGCGTTCGACCACACCATGGCCCCATATTGGCGCTTCGTCTTCCCAGCGTTGAATTGCAATGCGCGCTAGCGCTGCGCGCACTCGGCTTGACCCTGCCCTAGCCCCTTTGAATTCATCTACCGAGGACTCGACAAAGGCCATTAATTCTGTTGCCAATACCGCCATTGCGGAAATGCCAATACCCCCAGAAATCCAAAGTGCCGGGGACTTAAGTCTGGAGATAAAAAACACTGCAGGAGATACAAATAACATGGCCACTAGGCCCGCCCGCGACTGGCACATCAGGCACATGGCGACACTGGCGGTGATGCCAATCCAGCGCCAGCGCATATTTTTTTCGTGGAGCGCAAAGATGAAGTAAAAATTAGCGACTAAGCCCGCCGCCGGTGCCCAAGGCGTAAAAAAGCGCCAGCGCGGGCCTAGCGACTCAGGGTTGATGCCGTAAAGTTGAAATTCGAAAAATTCCGGTCCGGGGCCACCAATGGCTTTAAGTGGTGAAATGTATATGGTGCCGGGAATAGGCGTGTAAGCGGCAAGAACAAACAGTGGAATAAGAATGAGTGTGTGCAGCCCAATGATGCAACAAGCCCGATAGATTATTTCCGGACGAATCGGCAAAGTTGCGCCAATCATAATAAATATTGCTAGTAAGGCCCAACCCTTGGCCCAGCCGATACTGGATTTGATAATGGCGGGAATACCGAGATAAAAATCGAGGTGGCCGAGTACTAGGGCGATCTCCATAACGAGCATACCCAGCAGCCAAAGTAATACTAGTGGGTGGGGCTCAACCTGAATGCTTTTGGCCCGCATTTGCTTTGGGAGCCATAAATTATAGGCCCAATAGCCCATTAGCAGCCAGCCTAAGACTGGCGCGATGATATACACCGCACCAAGCACGTAGAAGGGATAGGTGAGTATTAAAGCGTACCAAATCCACTTTTCGATAATATTGTTTGGATTAATTGCTTGCGCTTCCATAACAAAAACAGTCCGAATAAGGTCATACCGCTACCCATTATGCCGCCGACAACGGCCAGAATCTTATTAGGTGAGGCCGGTTTGATGGGAAGCGAAGGAGACGCAAGTAACTGAACCAATGGGTAGGAACCAAAAATATCGCTTTTGCTGGTGTCAATCTGAGTGACCGCAGAGGTGTAGACCGCTTCAGCGACTTGATAATCCCGTTCTAGTTCGTCGAGCTCAGCGGCTTCTTCGGCAAACTGCTTTAAGCCATTACTGTGGTGGGTAATGGCATCGTCTAATTGTTTTATTTTACTAATCTGGCCTTCAATTTTCGCAAAGGAAACCAGTAAATCCTGGAATAAAGTGCCATTTTGATTCGCCTCACTAAGACTAATCAGCTTAATGGTATTCATGTCTTTGTGGCCGACTAATACAAAGCTGCGATCCTGAAGGGCATCAAGGGTGGCATCTTGCTTGGCGTCTTCCTTCATAACAGCTGGGTGCGCTTCCCCCCATTTTGACCGATACACCGCTAATGTTGCGGTGGCGCTCTGGTAGTTATTTAAATGCTCACGAAATTGTTGGTCGGCATTCAAGACAAATGCACTGGCCGCAAGCTGAGGGGTAATCCCCATGCTGCGGGAGAGTTGACCAACGTAACCACTTACCTCGTCACGGGTGGCTAAGCTATTGATGCGTTCTTCTTTTAAACGCTCGAGTCGCAAACTCAATTCTTCGTATTGCCGACCGGATACATATTCAGAGGTTTGTTTATGCAAAATGAGGGCGAGCTGCGCTTCTTTAAGCCGAGTCTGGTAAACAGACAGTGCCTGACTTATTCCATCTTCACGGGCTCTCAGTTCATCTTTACGTAGCTCTTCAATTCGCTGGTTGAACGCGTCGGCGAGTGCGATTGAACGTTTTTGGGCGTCTTCTGGGTTGCCAGCTTTGGTTGAAACTTGGATGATCGCTGTTTCGTCAACGAGCTTAACCTGGGGCTTGCCAAAGTCAGCATATTCAATCCCTAGTTCACGCGCTGCTGTGCCGATAACGGTGTCGCTGAGTAGCATCTCCTTATAGTTCACCCGTGGGTTAATACCGCGTGTGGCAAAGGGGGAGCTACTGCTGCTACTCGCCTCGCCAATGTTTTCGAGGTTTACTTTAGAGCTTCCAGTTTTGCCGGGTAACACGAAGGCAAATTTGCTGACGTATTTAGGTGGAGAGAGCATATACAGGGCAACTAGACCCCAGATCGCCAGAAATGCGATAGCGCCAACAATAATGTAGCGAGTCCAACGCGGCTTGTTGTTTTGATCATTGTAGGCCTGAATTTCGCGGCTTGGATCTATAGTTGCGCTCATAATTTCGTCCTTTTAGCGCAGTAGTTTGAAAGGGGAGACAATATCCGATATCGCTTTAGCAATATCGCGGACATTCGTTAGGGTCGAGTCGTAGCAGCTTATTGTATCGTTGGGCAGTAAATAGGGGTTGAGCCCCTCGACATCTGGGTTGCGCAATATCTCTTCAATATTACGCTCAATCACTTCATTTTTCCCCGTGAGCGGATTTTTACCCACTAGTACGACATAGCGTGATGAATTTGTCATTCGTGTACCGCCAGAACAGTTGCCAGAGACCACCGCCTGAAAAAGTCGTGAGCCGTAGGGCATACTGCTAGAATAGTTGCCAACTGCTGCTTGCGAGTTATTGCGGGCAGTTTCAGTAAGATTGGAGATAAACACGCGGATACCCTTGGGCGTTATTTGCGTTGGTCTAATTAACGAACGTTGCAAGCATCCTGTGCTGGGCACAATAATTTGATCGCCTGCGATGAGTGGTACATCCACTGAGCTGTGTCCGGAAAATATTCCTGCCAAATTAATTTCTTGCTGCCAGCCGTCGCGAATTAAAATGATTTTATCAACCCGTGCATCTGGCCGTACGCCAGAGGCGCTACGCAGCGCTTCGCTGAGGTAGCGCTTCGTTGGGTAATCGCCAGTAATAACGCTTTTATCTTCGTGAGTTTGCTGGGGATTTAACTCATTTATGAGTTGACGGCCGGGTTCGTAGACGGCGCCAGAAACCGATACCATTACTGGCGCCCATTGCATGGGGCGCACGCTAATCCGCAGTGTGTGGGCGAGAAATATCCGTTCCTGAATCAGCAGCAGGCTCAGCCGAGTTTCGACTTCTTCGGTATCTAGGCCCATAACTTTAATCGGTGATAAATAGGGCAGCTCAATATTGCCGTCGTGATTGACAATATACTCACCGCTAAACTCCTCGCCTTCGTGAATTAAAATTTCAATTTTGTCGCCTGGCGACAAGGGCAGTAGGCGGCTGCTGCGGCTTTCATTGCTACGCGGCGTGCCGGGGTTGCGAAAGGCGGTGGGAAGAGGATCAGTGACAGAGTAATTACTGTTGTCGCCAGCGAAGTGAGTAGCGTCGTCAGCGCAGCGATCGGTGTACAGACGGCTGAATTCTTGGTCTACCGTCGCTTCGGTTTCTAGCGCGGCTTCGTTGTGACGCAGGTCTTGGACGCGGCTTGATGAGTGTCCGGCGCATCCGGCGGTAAGGCTCAGAATAAGAATAGGCCAAATGTAACTCGATGTTGATTTGTAAACTGCAGTGGTGTTCATTGCTTTGATTCCGTTGTCACGCTTATTGCTGTGGGCTCACACTGTTTAAGCATAATTCGTGCCGGTAGCAATTTTAATTATTTATTAGTACTATCAATTACTTAGCGCATTACTTTTTTTTCCTAATGTTAACGTTTTTCGCAATTTGCGAATGGCGATGTCTTTTTGCAAATTGCAATTCAATATAAATGCCGAGTATTAAGCGTAGCCAACTTACCACGCTACGGCTAATGGTCAGTTTGTTAATAAGTATAGTACTTTATTGTCTTTCTTGAGTTTTAGGTGCTGCGACGTAATCTTATAAGAAACAGTGGGTTGCCGATGATGTAGCGCTTCCACATCCGGCCAGGTTCTTGAATCAGGCGCCAAGTCCACTCCATGCCCAGCTCCCGCAGCCATAATGGCGCCCGAGACACTTTTTCAGCGTAGAAGTCGAATAGACCCCCGACGGCCATGACCACTGGGGTTTCCAGCTGGTCGCGGTACTCGGCCACCCATTGCTCCTGCAGGGGCTGACCCATGCCGACCAGCACAATATCGGCTTGGCTTTGGTTAATATCGGCAACCACGTCTGCGCAGCTGTTCTTATCGAAAAAGCCATTCTTGGTGCCCGCGACGCGGAGTGCAGGGTAGCGTTTTTTCATATTAGCCATGGCTGATTTCGCAATACCTTCTTCGCCACCGAGCATATAGATGCTTTTGCCGCTTGCTGCGAGTTGCTCACACAGCAGGGGTAACATGTCGGTGCCATTAATGTTGCCTTTACGGCGGATACCTGCATGACGACAAGCGACTTCAATACCGCTGCCATCAGGTAGCAAATAATCAACTTTGTTCAGTAATTCGCGGAAGTTTGCATTTTCGTAGGCCAAGTTTAACGTGTGCGCGTTGGCAAAGAAGACGGTCTTTTGGGCGCGCTTGGTAATGCTGTCAGCAATGGTCGCGAGCGCGTCATTCATGGTTACATTGTTGATTTCAACACCAAATACCTTAAACGTGGGGGTGTTACGCAAGTCTTTGGTATTGCCATAAAGCATGCCGGCAAGCAGCGATTTAATGACAATCGCGACACGCTGTTTTAAACCACCGTTTTGCGCAAATTCTGTGTTGCAGGTCTTTTCGTCAATGAACTCAAGGCCAGAGATGCGCCGCAGTTCAAAAAGTGAAAATAAGCCGGGTTTAACTGCGAACTGAGACTTCTCCTGATCGGCCGCGATGGCGTCATCGATTCGCAGTAATCGTGTGCCCACAAGGCGGATATCTCCACGGAGGATATTCCATAATAATGGCGCACGGTGAATTTTTGAGCGCTTATGTAGGGTTTTTGCTTCTAAAATTTGATATTGACTCACTCGGAACTGGTTTGTATAAAAAACTGGTTTTTTAGCCCAGCACCGGCAGGCGACGTGAACTAATAAAATTGGTAAAAGGAATAATAGGGAAGCAGCGGCAATGAGGCGGCCAAAGATTGAAATATACTTATCGTTGCGGGTGTTCAATATTAATCTCCCTACGGGCCATCAGATGCAAGCGAAAGCCTGCGGTACTGCTTATTAATTTTAGGTCATTTCTTGTTGTTGTGTTTGCCAATGGGCTCGGCCGGTCGTTTTAGTTGGCCTGGCTATCGCCGCAGTTTCTATTCGCAATAATATTTTGCTACTTAAAGCCCGTGCCTGGCGTTGCAATACTGCCTCTGGCATTCAGCTGGCGTATGCATTTAGATTATTGCTCTGCCAAAAACTGATTTACTGCGCTAATCGTTTGGGTGATGACGGCATTGCATATTGGCAGCTGAGCCGCGAGTTTGTCGTTGTCTTGCACGTCGCAGGCGGTTTCGATTTTTTGCGCCAATTGTTGAAATTGCTGGGCGCCGCAATAGCCCGCACTGCTTTTGCAGCTGTGGGCCATTTCCCGAATTGCCTTTAATTCGGGGGTGTCGCTTAACGTTGCCAAATAGGCCTGGAATTTTTCAAGCTCTTGGACAAACATTCCCATGATTGCTGCAGCTGCTTCTGGAGATGTGTCTGCAATGAGTTTGTTAATGGTGTTTAATTCGAGTATAGAATCGTCGCTTGGCTCAATGCGCTGCGTTGTTGTGTCTGTGTGGCTGTCGCCCGTCAAAAACTTATCCACTGTGTCGAGTAAATTATTGCGGTTAACTGGCTTGGGTAAAAAGGCATCCATGCCGCTCGCAAGGCAGCACTCTATATCTGTGTCAAAGGCATTTGCGGTCATGGCGATGATCGGAATCGTGGCCCACGCAGCATCGCTGTTTCGAATTTGTTGGGTAGCGCTAATGCCATCGAGCTTGGGCATTCGAACGTCCATTAAAATCAGGTCGTATTGAGCCCTATCTAAGGCAGCAATAGCTTCTAAACCGTTATTTGCGATGTCGATCTGGTAACCCGCGCGGGTGAGCATGGTTTTGGCAACGAGCTGGTTGGCGAGGTTGTCCTCGGCCAATAAAATTCTTCGGGAGGCTTTAGTTTCTGGTGCGGGATCTGCGCTGAGCTGGCTGTCTATTGTGTTGTTAACACTACTGCCGCCAGACATCATATTTAGCCGCTGGATAAAGCTAGATGCCTTTAATGGCCGTTGCAAAATGTGTTGGAATCCTTCCGACTTTGCGCCAATGATGATGTCTGGGGCATAGGGACGGGCATACAGGAGAATATTTTGCTTATCAACACCCACCGCGGGACTGATGTCTGCAAGGGCGATATCAAATTGGCTAGCGCTAGTGTCGACAATGACCACATGAGCGTCGCCCGTTTCTGGTTCGGCGCCGGCGACCATAAAGTTGCAAGGTATTGCCAGTAGTTGACATTGCTGGGCCATAGTTGACTGAAATGATTTGTTGTCGGATAGCACTGATACAGAGATTTTCGATGCGAGCTTGGGTAGGGCTTCGTTGTTGTTTGTCGTCATTTTAAACGGTATGAGCACTGTAAATGTACTGCCTAAATTGGCATCACTTTTTAAACTTATTCTGCCGCCAAGTAATTCCGCTAAGTCCTTACAGATTGCTAAGCCTAGCCCGGTGCCACCGTAAGATGCGGTGTCACTATTGTCTACTTGGGCAAACTCTTGGAATAAACTGGCTTGCTTTTCAGCTGGTATGCCTATGCCGGTGTCACTTATCTCGAATACAACGTCGACGTGTTGATGCTCGGGGTGAGTGTCGCCAAGGCTGACTTTGAGTACGACGCCGCCTATGTTGGTAAATTTAACCGCATTATCTATTAGGTTGGTTAGAATGCGGCGGATATGGCTAGGATCGGAGATGAGCTCTGCAGGTATTTTCGGATCTATACAGCAGCCGATGTTAATTTCCTTAGCACCAGCACGAATACTGATGACTTCACTGACTTGCTCGCAGAGTTCAACTAAATTGAAGACTTTGGGCGTGACCTTTTGTTGACCGGCCTCAATTTTAGAAAAATCAAGTACGTCTTCAATTATCCCGAGCAAGCCGTGCCCTGCCTCGAGGGAAGTTTCTGCCAGCGGCATTTGTTCGTCTGTGAGCCCCGAATCGAGAAGCAAATCCATGCAGCCAATGACGGCGTTCAGCGGCGACCGAATTTCGTGGCTCATGTGAGCGAGAAAACGAGATTTGGCTTCGTTACTGGCTTCGGCGATTTCCTTTGCTTTTTTGAGCGCTGCTTCATGAGCTTTACTTTCAGAGATGTCACGAATTGAAGCTGTAAAATAGGTTGTTCCTTGATACTCCTCAGTAGGCACGACGGTAAGCTCGCAAGGAAAAATCTCACCGTTACGACGAATGGCTTCAATTTCAATACGGGTATTAATCACCGGGCCTGTTCGGCTTTTATGGAAACGCCCCATACCCTCGTTGTGGGCGGAGTGCATATTTGGTGGGATAACGATATCGGCGACGTGCTGGCCGATGGCCTCGTCGCGTGAATAACCAAATAACTGTTCCGCCGACGGGCTAAACTCGTGGATGATACTGTCGCCGTCAATAGTCACCAGCGCATCTAAGTGCGAGGTATACAATGAGCTGGTAATCATTTCGAGTCGTTTTTGTCGCAGTTGCACACTGCTTAAAGCGAAGTGGTCGGCCAATACGTAGACCAGATAAGGCGTGCCGGGAGTGTCAGTGCGCTGAACTTGTATTAAACAGCTGGTTTCGGTGTTTGGTAGCATGGCGATGATTGACGATTGGGCAGAGCCAGAGCCAGGTCTCAGCTCAGTTTTTATGGTATCCATGAGGTCAGGGAAAATATCGTTGACTGCTTGCTGCGGCTTGATTGCTGTAAGGGGCGACTCGGGCAGACAGTTAATGCTCTCTATCAATCCACTCGGTTCAAGGGTCAGTGTTGCAAGGATCTCGACAATTGGCTGGGGGTATAGTGTCGTAATGTGGCTCATTAACGTATTCTCAACGAATAGAAACTATTGGTGGTTTATCCTTCTGATGGTAGCAGAAACGGTATAGGAATCGTTATCCACATAAGAAATCAGCGTGTTAGCGGCTGCTATTTTTTTTGTTCTTAACGTGTTCGAGAGAAATAAATGAAATATGCAAAGCACTTTGAGATGCAAAATGCGAATAAGCAATCTACACTATCCTATATTAGACGATTCAGTAATGATGAGTTAGTTTAAGCTATTGATTTATTTGTATTTATTTGTATTTTTATGTAATTTTGCAATATGGTTAGGAAATTGCTTGTTATAAGCATACCAAGGGGGGAAGCCCCATACATGCTATAGCTGAGAGTTAAGTTCATGAGTACAACGATGTTACGAATTTTATTGGCTGATGATAGCTTGCCTAGCCTAATGGCCACGCAAATTATGCTGGAAAAAATGGGCCACGAAGT
>NZ_JBFJWS010000108.1:0-9882 GCF_041623545.1 Zhongshania sp.
AGCGTAGAGGTGCTAAAACGCCGCATTAATGAGACCGGCGTGATTGAACCCTTGATTACCAGCCAAGGTAAAAATGGCATTCTCATACAGCTGCCTGGGATAAAAGACCCCAGCAGGATAAAAACACTCATCGGTCGCACTGCGCAGATGAATTTTCATCTTGTTCATGAGGCGACGCGCGATGGTGAAGCCGCCACAATTCGCTTACCCGACGCCCAGTCAAAGCAATTCTACATTCTCAACCGCCAGTCACTATTGGGTGGCGGTGACCTAAGCGATGCCCGCCTCGGTTTTGACGCCAACACCCAAGAGGCCGTGGTTAATTTTCGTTTGAATCAACATGGTGCTGATATTTTTGCCGATATTACCAAAGCGAATATCGGCCGCGCCTTTGCGGTTGTACTGGACGACGTCGTTGTCACAGCGCCAGTAATTCGGGGCGTAATCGGCGGCGGCTCAGGTCAAATTAGCGGCAATTTTACGAGCCGCGAAGCCGGTGACCTTGCCCTACTGCTCCGCGCTGGCTCCCTACCCGCGTCTCTAAGTATTGTAGAGGAACGCACCGTCGGTCCCGATTTAGGTAGTGACGCAATTGCCATGGGCGTTTCAACCGGCCTTATAGGTGCGGCACTCGTCCTGGCGTTTATGGTGGCCGCTTACGGCCGCTGGGGTCTTATCGCTAACACCGCATTATTAGTGTACTCGGCATTACTCATTGCCGCCCTAGCCGCCTTAGGTGCAACGTTAACCTTGCCGGGCATCGCTGGTTTAATTCTCAGCCTCGGCATGGCTGTTGATGCCAATATTCTTATCAACGAACGAATTAAGGAAGAAAGCCGCGGGGCAGTCAGCGGACGGTTTGCCGTGCAACGGGGGTTCGAGCGCGCGTTCAGCACCATTCTCGACTCCAATATCACTACCTTAATTGCAGTCGGGCTGCTTTTCTTATTCGGCACTGGGCCCGTGCGTGGCTTTGCGGTAACAATGGCCCTAGGACTATTGCTGTCATTGTTTACGTCGATCTCAGTAACACGGCTGATTATCGACTGGAGAGTCAACCAGCTTGGCCGAAAGCCGCTTAAAATTCAGGGCTTAAGCCTGCTGAATAGCTTTGGCAAACACAGAACAATCCCCTTTTTAAAGGCCAGCCGCGCCGGCATTATCGGATCCGCACTATTATCTGCAGTGTCAATCGCCCTGCTCATTCAACCAGGGCTTAACACCGGTATCGACTTTAATGGCGGCACGATCCTAGAAGTACACGGCGCACCAACAACAAGCATAGACACCTTGCGACAAAGCCTTCGCGGCCTAGATCTTGGTAGTGTTGCCATTCAGGAATTCGGCGAACCGGGTAATTTTCTAGTGCGACTTGCCAGTGAGGCACAAACTGAAAATCCAGAATCGCGTACCACCGCGATAAAATCAGCGATTAGCACCGTCGACCAGCAGGTGACTTTTCCACGCTTAGAGATGGTCGGACCAAGCATTAGCGGCGAGTTTATAGCCACAAGTATCATGGCGGTACTTTTAGCCTGTGCGGGCATGTTTATATATTTATGGAATCGCTACGAGCGCTACTTCGCCGTTGGCGCGATGGCTACGCTCGCATTGGACATTACCAAAACCTTCGGTTTCTTTGCCCTCACCGGCGTGGAATTTAATCTCACTGCAATTGCCGCCCTGCTCGCTCTAATCGGCTACTCGGTTAACGACAAGGTCGTGGTGTTTGACCGCATCCGCGAAAACCTGCACGCCAACCCAGAAAAGCCACTTTACGATTTAATTAATGAAAGCCTAACATCGACATTAAACAGAACCGTTTTTACCTCCGCCACGACCTTTCTCGCCATACTGCCAATGGGTATCGCCGGCGGCAGTGCCGTCGCCAGCTTTGCACTGCCGATGCTATTTGGCATCGTAATTGGTACCAGTTCATCCATTCTGATTGCTGCGCCCATCGTACTCTTACTCGGCGAACAAGCGATGGAGAAAATAAAATTGCAATCGCAAGGACCGCGAAATACAGAGCAAAATCTGTTTTTACGTGAAGATCGGCCCTGATCTGCGGATGAGTGACCTTAGGTGGCATTAACACCTAAGGTCACTCCTGCAGTATGGAGGTGCTACCACTACAATGTTTTCAGATACTCAATTATCGCGCGGCGCTCGGTGTCGGTAAGCACATCGCTAAACCCATGGCCGCCATTGCCCTGACTGAACAAGGTGGTGTTATAGATTTTGCGGTTCTCAATATCCTGATTACTGAGGGTCGGCGGGTTCGTAATATTCCAGCCCAAGAGCAAATTACCGTAGAACTCCGACAAGAAGAACGCCGACTCTAAACCGCTGGGATTACACTGCACTGAGACAGATGCACTCACCCCGCCGCAATCCAATTCCTCGTATTTCCAGCCCATACGCTCGCGGTCATAGGCGCGATTAAAATTGCTGTCGAAACCCATTACGACACTGCCGACTTGATCAGCACGAGCCGGTTTAGACACTCGCTTCCACACGGTTGGCCGCTTACTGGAGTCGAGCAGACTCCATACATCTGGTACCGAACCATTGTGGAGATACGGCGCTGTGGCCCAAACTCCGTACAGTGGTGGCGCAGCATAACCCGATGGCCGCTCTTGGCCCTGGGCATTGATCTGCTGACCCGGCATATTTTGAACGCGACAGTCGTCGATACCCGGCTGATCGGCCGTCTCCGGGTAGGCTACAGCGGTATTGGAGTTCGCCTCATTCGTGCCATCGTTATAACTATCTAGACGTACCCGGTCGGTATCAATTATGTCGATTGGTACCACATAGCTGGCAATCCCAACTAAGGCCGGGTTGGCGAGAAACTCAGGTTTATTAACATAGCGCGGCGAATAAGCGCCATGACAACTCGCGCAGCTGCCATTGCCACCGAGGGGCTGAGCAATCGGATTATTTAAATTCGCAGCCCATAGGTCTTTGGCGTGGAATAGCACAGCACCCTGCTCCGCCAGTTCGGTGTCAATTTCACCAAGGTACACGGGCGCACGGCGCGACATAATATAGTGGTCACCATCCTGAACATGGGCGCTGATCCAGCCCGGATTTTGCTCGGGTATACCGTATTTATTGGTCAGCAGCGGCGAAAACAGCGCGAAATCCACCCGCACCGCATCGCCGGGGAACATGGCGTCGACAAACTTCACGGGGCGATGACCGACATTCCACCACGCAGGGGTGTCGCCCGTGCCGGTAGTGCCATTAGTCATTACCGCTGCAAATTGTTGAGGCGTCTGCACCCCAGTTAAGGCGGTAATATTGGAGAACTGGGCATTATTGGTACCGCGTACACGACCCGCCAGACCAAGCCGATCAATAGCAATACCGCTCGGGGAACCAAAGGCGGCAAAATCCCGAGAACTCACACTGGCATCTAACATGCCGCCACCGCCACCAACCGCAAATTTATCGTCAATCTGAACGCCGTGGCAGCCTTGGCAATTACTGTTAATCTCACCGCTGTAACTACCGTCAGGAAAGCGGGTTTGAATCATCCCAAAGGGCAAGGCACCACTGCCGCCGTTAGTGGTATTGGGGTCTTCACCTGGTAAGGGATAAGGATACTTAGGATCCGGGGCACCAAAGCCGTAGCGCTCTGCAACCAGTTCATCAAAGTTATCTGGGCGCCCGGGCATGCCCCATACCAACCATAGATTATTGTATTGATCAGCACTAAGCGCGGCATTGCCATGGGGGTAGTCACCAGCAAAGGTAGTAGCAGGACGAATAATTTCACCGTCGGGATAGGTTTTGTAGTTACCGTCAGCATCGCGCATGGGGGCGTCACCCATAATGACCGCACCGCGTTCAAAGCTTTCTTTAAATTCGCCGCAAGTGGTGGGATGCGGGTATTCATTTACGAGTTGCGGATCGATATGGCAATCTTTCCAAAAGGCATTGAAATAAACTGCACGGCCATCGTTGAAACCAGGTTTGACCAAGGCCCGGGGATCAACCGGCAATACTGCCGCCGCATTCCAGCCTTTTGCCTCGCAATAATCCACCCATGCATGCCCACCGCGTGAGCTGCCTAATAAGGGCTGCACTTCACCGGCATCGACAGAAACTAAACTGCATTTTTGCGGGCTGTCCCAACACTGCAATAAGCTCTGCATATTGATGTACTCAGCCGAGCTGATGGCCCACTGTTTACCGCCGACATGAGGATCCGTCTGCGCTCGGCTGTTGCTGGCTTTAAACAAAATGGGGCTCGTCGCTACACCGCCACCCAGATTCTGCCAATCAGATTGCAATTTGAAAAACGTCTGCGGGAGGCTAGCCCCCTTGAGCAGCATAAAACCGCGTCCATCTCCGGCACCATCGGAGTCAGCAACGCCCCCAGCAACGTGGCAAGTACTGCATACCGCTAAAGAACTGTGGACATTGGTTTTAAAGAATTCAAAGACTGGATCAGTACCGCTACTTCCGCCCCCGGCACCACCGCCATTATTGTCGCCGTCATTACCGACTACGCTGTCACAGGCATCGCCGATACCATCGCCGTCACTATCTACAGTCTGACCATCGGCATTGGCAACATTGGGGCAATTATCGTCTCGATCAACAATGCCGTCTCCGTCGCTGTCGGCAAGAGGGTTACCAACAATATCAACCACATCACCGCTGGAACCACCGCCGCAGCCCACCAAAATACTTACGTTAAAAATCACGAGGAAGTAGAGAAGATAACGTGCCATAAGCCAAACCTGATAAAGTTATTTTGATATTCAGGCTGACATTATGCTCGTAGGCGCTATGGCGTAACTTGGTAAAAGCTGCCGTTGTCTGTCACTAGACGACACTCCCAGCGCCGCCGCTGAAAGCGAATTAGAAATCGCATTCCCTTTATTTAGCAGGAGCCTGGGCGCCCTCAAGGTCGCAACGCAGCGAGGTCGCCGCCATCAACACCGCCTGCGTCTATCCAATAATGCGGCATACCCAATTCGCTTAGCCACGCCGGCGCCGACTGTGCGCCTTTGAGCAGGCCCACGGTGGCCGCAGTACCGGCCAACAAGCACAGCGGCGCCACCACACTCAAAGAGCGAAAGGTATTTTGCACTGGCCAACCGCTGCGCGGATCGAGGATATGGCTATAGCGCTTGCCAGCCACGACCATACAGCGCTCATAGTCACCACTACTGGCCAAGGCGCCGCTTTTAAGAGGCAGGACGAGTTTCGCTTTATTCGGCTGAAGCGGGTCTCGTATCCCAATTTGCCAGGCGCTACCGTCTGGGTGGGGACCAAGCACCCGAATATCACCACCTAAATCAATAAGGCCATGGTGTATGCCCAGCTCCGCGCAAACTCTGGCAGCCGCGTCCACGGCATACTCTTTGCCAAACCCGCCGAAATCCAATTCCATCCCTCGCCGACTTAAGCGCACTTCACCCTCGGATAGTTCCACCTTGGGCCAGCCCAGCACCGAGAGCAAAGCGGCGATATCAGATTTACTGGGCACCTCTCCGGATTTAAAATTCCACGCCCGCCGCAATACCCCTGAGCTAATATCGAACAAGCCGCCGCTCTCCTGATATGCGCTGTCGGCATATTTTAGAAGTGCAAAAGTTTCGCTATCGATGGCAAGGGCGTCGCCACCCGCGGCGCGATTAATTGCACTTAACACGCTATCTTCACGATAGCGTGAGTATTTGACTTCAATACGATTAATTTCAGCAATGGCCGCCTCGGCGGTCTGCTCCGCCACGCCTTGCGAATGTGCGTAGAGGCGCAATTCGCAGGGGCTGGCCATTGCGGTAAAAGGGAATAAGAATAACTGTATATCCGCCACCTTATAAATGAAAATTCAAACCAAGCGATAATATATCAAACTCCACCAAGCCCGGATTTTCAACACTCACGTCATCCGGCGCGAGATTTGCAGCGGCGCGATAAGACTCCCATTCAAAATTGGCAGAAAATTCACCCCAGTTTCGCTCTAAGCGCAGCCGAAAACTCAGCGCACCGTAGGGTGACAAGCGATAATCACTGGACGCGTAACCATCGTCACGGGCGCTATAAAAAAATGGTCCGTAAAAATAGGCCTGAGATTGGCCGTAGTAGCGCAGCGAAGGTGTCAATTGCCAGTTGTCGCCGATATTCTGATACCAGGCCAAATCAACTGTATGGGAGCTGACATCCCAGTCGTCATCAAAAAAGCGATAATCCACATGCAAGGCACCGCGCAACGATGGTACGTAATGTCGCAAGCGCGCACTGGCAATGACTTGCTGGCGCTCATTCGGCCGCTTATCGGCAACAGTATTACTGAGGTCTTCGCGCCACACTTTTTTATACGGATCCGATAAATAGCCGTCGTTGTTCACCAAGGTAAGTCCGCCCTGCACCGCAGTGCGGTTATTTAGAACCTGAGCAATCGCGACAAACGCCGTTGTGCTGGTGCGGGTAGCGCTATCAATACGATCGGGCATACCAGGGTCGGTAGGCTCGATCTCGTCATCACTAAAGCCAATTCCCGCTGTTACCGTCAGCTCCCGCGCGGGGATTTCTATACTCGCCTCAACCCCCATGTTCACCGCTTGGTAATCATTTTCCGTTGAAAAGCCCAATAGCACCTTAGCGGAAACCTTCTGCGAAAAATAGTGGCCAATACTGGTTTGAATATCTTTGCGCTCTTCTTCAATACTGGCCCCGCTCATTACCTGAACGGGCTTACCGCCACCGGTGCCCGGCATAATAAACCAAGGCGATGCGCCGCTCATTGTTTCGTAGCTGAGATCTACCGCTAGGTCTGAGGCGCGACCAAGCGGAGAGATAAAGCGCAACTGATGGGTATCGATTTCATAACGTGAAGCCGAACCAGCCGCTAGTTTACTGCCCTCAATATCGGCTTCGCGATAAGCCGATGCTTTGTAATCTAATTCCGCCTCAGCAACAGGTGCCGCCGCCTGCACCTGACTGACAATGCCGGGTATTGCCAGCGCTGCGGCACTTAGCGCTTTAAATGCGCCAGCACTATGGCCGCGAGCATTTTTTGATTTCATAGATTCGGTCTCTTAAAGTTTACGCTACGGTGCTTAATTACAACCACAGCCACCGCCACCAGCACTAACACCACCACTGCTCGCCTCTTTACTAAAGTAAACATGGCTGCGCTGGCTAGCACTTAAACTATCGGGATCCCACGCCATTTCAGGCCGCGCCAAATAACCGCGATCCCACGCATCCAAGGGCGCTGTCGCACAGGCAGGCAGCAATAGCACAGCAAGAAGGGGTATCAATAATTTCATTGTATTTGCTCCGCCAATAAGGACCGCACCATTTCTCTCAATCGAGCTTCATCGCCAGGCCTAAAGCCCTCATGAATATGGCGAATAACACCGCGACGGTCAATGAGGTAGGCCGTAGGCATGCCTTTCACCCCATAGAGCTTGGGTAAGCGCTGCTCAGCATCATAAATTAAGGGGTAATTAACAGGCCGTGTTTGTAAAAACCGCTTGGCGTCACGAATATCAGCATCGACATTAACCGCCAACACACTAAACCCAGCCGTTTTAAACTCATGATATAGGGCATCTAAGGACGGCAAGGACACGCGACACGGACCGCACCAAGACGCCCAAAAATCCAAATACACTACTTGACCACTATGATCGGCCAACTGAATTGGCTGCGGAGTCAGCAATGCTGGAGCAGAAAAATCTAGTGCTTTCTCACCTATTTGTAATGCCTGTGCCGATTGCAAAAATAACATTACCGACAGCAGTACAGGAGCTAAACCACGCACCATTTATATCTCGCTTATCATTATTGTAACCACAGTATAAGCGAACATAGCGCGGTGGGTGGCTATTGTTATTGTTCTTTGCCGCCCACTACTGCTTTTAGCCGCCATCGCCCCTAGCAGAGCTTAGCGGTAGAGGCATTTAACTCCGGTCTATATAGGACACAAAACTGCCGGAAAAAACATCTCTAGAAATAATAAGCTTCATTACCTCAGACGTACCGGCAAAAATACGAGTAATACGGGCGTCGGTGTACATTCGCGAGATAGGATACTCGTCCATATAACCGGCCCCGCCGTGAAGTTGGACACCCAGATCCACCATCCGGCCCTGTACTTCACTGGTATAGAGCTTGGCCTTGGCCGCGTCTTCTGCCGTTAACTTGCCTAGATTAAACGCAGCAACACAGGCATCAACATGAGACTGAGCAACGTCAATCTCGGTGCGCATTTCGGCCAGTTTGAACTGGGTATTCTGAAAAGCGGCAAGTGGTTTGCCAAAGGCCTTGCGGTCCATTACAAAATCACGTGTCACCTCAAAGGCTTTCTGTGCCACCGAAATAAAGCCGCAGGCACCGATCAAGCGCTCTTCGGCCAAGCCCTGCATTAAGTAGACAAAGCCCTTGCTCGGATCGCCTAATACATTGGCCTTAGGCACCTGCACATTATTAAAAAACATCTCGGCGGTATCTTGGGCTTTCATACCCATTTTTTTAAGATTGCGGCCCCGCTCAAAGCCCGCCATACCCCGTTCTACCAAAAACAAGCCCATAGCATGGGGATTATTTTCTGGGTCAGTCTTCGCGGCAACCACCACCAAGTCAGCGTTAATGCCATTGCTGATATAGGTTTTAGCGCCATTTAAAACCCAGTGGTCGCCCATATCTTTGGCGGTTGCGCGCATACCGGCAAGATCAGAACCAGCATCGGGTTCAGTCATGGCAACCGCCAGAATACATTCACCACTCACGCACTTTGGCAGAAAGCGCGCTTTCTGCTCGTCATTGCCAAACCGTGATAAATAGGGACCTACTAGGCGACTGTGGAGGGTATTCGTCCAATCTCCGGCATATACATTCGCAGTCTCTTCAATGATGATTTGCTCAAATCGAAAATCATCATCGCCCATACCGCCATACTGCTCCTCCGGCCAGATCATCAAAAAACCTTGCGCACCTGCTTTGGTATACGCCTCCCGGTCAACAATACCCTGCTCCCGCCAGCGTTCGACATTCGGGGCAATTTCCTTATCGAGAAATTTGCGATAGGCATCGCGAAACATCATTTGGTCTTCAGTAAAATTACGTGGCAGCATGCCAACTCCATGAAAAATTTCGGAATAAAAAAATTGCGAGGCAGGGATTCAGCCCCACCTCACAATCGAATATCACTTGTGCGCTTTATGCTCACGCAACTCACTCGGCTCTACTCAAGCAAAAAATTCACCTTTTTCTGCCTTATCGAGCAGAATTTGCGGTGGCTCAAAGCGTTCACCATAGCGCGCACTCAACTCTGCCAGCCGTGTCGCAAATTTTTTCAGGCCATAGGTATTAATAAACTGCAAAACCCCACCGGTATGTGGAGGAAAACCGATACCCATGATCGAGCCAATATTGGCGTCCGCAACATTATTCATCACGCCCTCTTGATAGCAGCGCAAAGACTCCACAATCTGACGGAATAAGAGTCGATCCTTAATGTCGTCGTTTGGCAAACTAACGGCCTTGTTATAGTGCCAATTGTAAATTTCTGGCCACAGGAATTTCTCGCCACTGGCCGGATACTCGTAGTAACCACCACCGTGAAAGCGTCCGGCGCGGCCATACTCGTCAATCATTTTTTTCGCTAAACGGTAGGAAGCCGTATCCACAGCATAATTATCACCAATCCGTTTATCGAGCTCGCGATTGGTTTCTATTGCCTTAACCGCCAACTGCTGACTAACCTCATCTTGCACCGCTAAGGGGCCGACAGGCATACCAATGGCCTTGCCAAGATTTTCAATAACCACCGGATCAACACCTTCTTCCAGTAGCAATGCACCCTCATCAATATAGGTAGCGAACACCCGCGAGGTAAAGAAACCCCGCGAG
>NZ_JBFJWS010000109.1:0-9854 GCF_041623545.1 Zhongshania sp.
GACCTGAGTATGGCCGTTAACGCGGCAGTGACATTGCAGCGTCCCTTACTTATTAAAGGCGAGCCAGGCACGGGTAAGACCTTACTGGCAGAGCAAGTTGCTGAATCCATGGGTAAAACCCTAATTCAGTGGCATATCAAATCGACGACGAAAGCGCAGCAAGGTCTGTATGAGTACGATGCGGTGTCGCGCTTGCGGGATTCGCAGCTTGGAAATGAAAAAGTTAAAGATATCAGCAACTATATTCGCAAGGGAAAACTCTGGGAGGCCTTTGCGGCCGACGAGCAGGTGGTGTTGCTGATCGACGAAATTGATAAAGCGGATATTGAATTCCCTAATGACCTGCTGGTTGAGCTTGATCGTATGGAGTTCTTTGTATACGAGACTGGCGAAACGGTTAAGGCCAAGCATCGGCCGATTATCATCATTACCAGTAATAACGAGAAAGAGCTGCCTGATGCCTTTTTGCGCCGCTGCTTTTTCCACTTTATAACCTTCCCAAGCCGGGAAACCATGCAGAAGATTGTTGCTGTGCACTATCCCACTATTGCCAAGGAGCTGGTTGCCGAAGCAATGGAAGTCTTCTTTGAAATTCGTCAGATTCCGGGTTTGAAGAAAAAGCCGTCTACTTCAGAATTGATAGATTGGTTGAAACTGTTGCTCGCCGATGAGATTCCAGGTGAAATTCTTAAAAACCGCGATGCCAGCAAGGCGATACCGCCGCTGTACGGCGCTTTATTGAAAAATGAGCAGGACGTACATTTACTAGAGCGACTGGCCTTTATGCATCGTCGCGAGAGCCGCAGCTAGTATGTTAGTACAATTTTTTCTCAGTCTTCGCAATGCCGGCGTTCCGGTAACAATTCGCGAACTTTTAGATCTGCTAGCGGGCCTTGAGGCGCGCTTAGCATTTCTTGATGTCGATGAGTTTTACCAGTTAGCGCGACTGTGCATGGTTAAGGATGAAAAGTATTACGATCGCTTCGACAAGGCTTTTGGTAATTATTTCAATGATTTAAATACCCTTGATGACATCATCGAAGCCCTAATTCCAGACGATTGGATGCGCAAGGACTTTCTGAAGCAACTGAGCGAGGAAGAAAAAGCCAAAATTGAATCTTTAGGTGGCCTTGATAAACTGATTGAAGAGTTTAAAAAGCGTCTAGAAGAGCAGGAGGGCCGTCATGCACGTGGTAATAAATGGATTGGCACCGGCGGCACTTCGCCCTTTGGCCACAGTGGCTACAATCCGGAAGGTATACGCATAGGTGGGGAAAGCACCAATAAAAAGGCGGTTAAGGTCTGGGAAAAGCGCGAGTTTAAAAATCTGGATGACAGTGTTGAGCTGGGTACGCGTAATATAAAAGTCGCTTTGCGGCGCCTGCGGAAATTTGCACGTACTGGCGCGGCAGAGGAACTAGATATAAACGATACGATCTCGTCGACTGCAAAAAATGGCGGGATGTTAGATCTAAAAATGGTGCCTGAGCGCCACAATGCGGTGAAGGTACTACTGTTTTTTGATGTTGGCGGATCGATGGATCCACATATCAAAGTTTGTGAGGAGCTATTTTCGGCGGCGCGTACCGAGTTCAAGCATATGGAATATTATTATTTCCATAACTACATCTATGAGTCGGTTTGGGACAATAATATTCGCCGCCACGCAGAGCGTATTCAGTTGCTTGACGTGCTGCATAAATACAGCTCGGACTACAAAATAATATTTGTCGGTGATGCGTCAATGTCGCCCTACGAGATTGTTCAGCCCGGTGGCAGTGTAGAGCACTGGAACGAAGAGGCTGGCGATGTATGGATGCGCCGCGTGCTCGAAACCTACGAAAAAGTTGCCTGGCTGAACCCAGTGCCTCCTTCAGATTGGGATTGGACTCAGTCTATTAAGATTGTTGAGCAGCAGTTAGAGGGGCATATGTACCCGATGACCCTAGGTGGCCTAGAAAGGGCCATGGCCTATCTCGCGAAATAATTTTGTGCGGCAGCGGTAATTACGAGCTATCGTTGCTGCCGCTTTCTTCACGCCATGAAGGCTATAAGTGAAGCAGTGACCGCTACATTTAGAGACTCAACACCATTGTGCATTGGGATTTTGAGACGAGCATTGCACAGCTTTTCGATATTGCTACTTACCCCGTCAGTTTCATTTCCGAGAACATAGATCGTGCTACTACTTGGCTTATAGTCAAGCAGCGACTGTTGCGCGTGCGACGAGAGGCAGCAGAGAGTGGCGCCGTCATCTTTCATGCGCAGTAATTCCTGAGCTAAATCCTCGCAGTGAAATAGTGGCGCTTTAAATAAGGTACCAGCACTGGCCTTTATAACCAGTGCCGTTAGTGGTGCGCCACCGCGCCGCGGTAAAATTAGGCCGTCAATTCCGCTGGCAGCGACCGAGCGAATAATCATACCTAGATTTTGGGGGTTGGTAATTCGATCCAAGGCCAGATAACGCCGTGGTGCAGTCTCTAAATGCGCTTGAGTAATCGTCGAGCTTGCTTGATAGGCACTGAGTTGCAGGTCCGCTGCAACGCCCTGGTCTTGCTTGCCGTTTTTTGAGATGCGCGATAGTGCTTTACGCTCGTGCATTTCAATGTCGATATTGCGTTTCTCTGCTAGTTGGCGCAACTCGCGAATGATGCCGTCTTCCTTGTTGCTTTGAGCAAGGTGGAGTTTATAGACCTGCATGCTGGGGTCTTGAAGCGCCTCGAGAACGGGCTTCCGACCGTAAATGGTTAATAATTGATCGAAAAATGCTTTGCGTTGCTGATAATTCTCGCTGCTCATAAGTTTCGCTTATTTTGCGGTGGACTAGCGTGTTTGTGCCATTGGCTACGCGTGTCGAATAGCGCTACCAAGGGCTGCATATCACATGGTATGTATTCGAGCATTTTAATTGATAATGCCTCGGCTTACCTTGTTTTGTGTTGTGAATATATTGTTATGCACAGTAGTAGTTATCGCGAGTGCTTTTTCATGGTGCTGGCGCCTTATATTTGGGCACAGATATTGCATTGTTATTGTGCAATGGCTGGGTGTTATCCGGTTAATCTTGTGTCGCGATGACGGCCATCTCTGTATTTAATACTTATTATCTAGAGAAATGTTCGTTAAAACAGTGTGTTAGGGTGATTTTTGTGAGCTTTTTTAATAGCTGCTTAACAGGAATACTTTGAATTATTGCACTAATAGTGAGCGGCAAAACAAATAACGACCTTTATTGGTGCAAAATAATTTGCACTGGGAGATATTTTTGATGAAAAAGCTGGGAAGTTGGCCCCCTCTACAAATTTTGGGCTTTTTGGCTGCTGCTGGTGCACCACAGTGGGGATTTGCCCAAGAGATTGATTCTGGGAATACGGCCTGGATGTTGACTTCAACAGCCTTGGTTTTATTTATGACCTTACCGGGTCTTGCTCTGTTCTATGGTGGCTTGGTGCGCAGTAAAAACGTACTGAGTGTATTGATGCAGTGTTTTAGCATCACGTGTTTGGCTTCGCTGCTGTGGGTTGTGGCGGGATACAGCTTAGCGTTTAGCGAGGGTACTGCTTTTATTGGTGACCTTAGCAAGGCGTTTCTTGCGGGTGTCGGCGAAGGGAGCGTCAGCGGCGATATCCCTGAAACTGTCTTTATAATGTTTCAGATGACCTTTGCGATTATTACGCCGGCGCTGATTATTGGTGGCTTTGCTGAGCGGATTAAATTTTCGGCGGTGATGATATTTTCTGCGTTGTGGCTATTGCTCGTCTACGCACCCGTAACCCATTGGGTTTGGGGTGGCGGTTGGCTGGCCGAAATGGGCTTGTTGGATTTTGCCGGGGGTACCGTTGTTCACATCACCGCAGGCGTGGCGGCACTCGTTGCAGCGCTGGTGCTTGGTAAGCGCCAGGGTTTTGGCCAGATGGCGCTGCCTCCGCACAATTTGACCATGACGTTCATTGGTGCGGGCATGCTGTGGGTTGGCTGGTTTGGTTTTAATGCTGGTAGCGCTTTGGCGGCTAATGGCGATGCTGGTATGGCGATGTTGGTTACCCACTTGTCAGCAGCAACCGGTTGTTTAACTTGGTCGGTGATAGAGTGGAAGCGCTACGGCAAGCCGAGTGCATTGGGCGCGGTAACCGGTATGGTCGCGGGCTTGGGTACTATTACGCCGGCTTCTGGCTTTGTCGGCCCTGCCGGTGCGATCGTGATTGGTTTAAGTGCGGGTATCGTATGTTTTTACTGTACGCTTGCTATCAAGCAGGTTTGGAAAATTGACGACTCTCTCGATGTCTTTCCGGTGCACGGCGTAGGCGGCATCTTGGGCACCTTTTTAGCGGGTATTTTTGCCAGCAGTGAGCTGGGTATATTCAGTGGACAAGGTCTTGCCGAGGGCATGACAATTGTTTCTCAGCTGAAAGTACAGTTAATTGGTATCGGCGCAACTTTCGCGTATACCGCAATAATTAGCTACGGTTTATTTGTTGCTATAGACAAGTTAATTGGTTTGCGTGTGAGCGCGGATGAAGAGGCTCAAGGCTTGGATATTACTTGTCACAACGAAGTGGGTTACGATTTATAATAAACCACTGTCGTTTTTCTTTGAAAAGCCCGGCATTGCTGGGCTTTTTGCCTTTTAGCGTTTCTGATATGTGATGGGGAGTAGCGGTATGGATCGGCCGACGGCGAATTCTTTTTTATTGTATGGGACCTCTGCCTGTCATTTATGCGAATCGGCTGAAGCCGTTTTAAGTGAAATTTTAGCGCAGGGCAGGGATTGGCAGATCGAAATTATTGATATTGCCGACGATGACAGCTTGCTAGAGCGTTACGCCCTGACGATTCCTGTGTTTGTCCGTACTGATAGTGGTGCTGAATTGAGCTGGCCTTTTGACCATGCAAAAATATTGCAATTTGCTGGCGAGCAGGGGAGTTGATGAGTATTTTAATTTCTGGGCTTTATTCCTACCCCGTTAAATCTCTGCGTGGCCATGCTCAACGTGTCATGGATGTCACTGATTGGGGCGCTGATGGTGATCGACGTTGGATGGTTATTGACGAGGGCGGCGGGTTTATTACACAGCGCCAGCTACCTAAAATGTGCCGAATTGGCGCTGAGTCTCGCGACGGTGGTGTTTATTTGTGGCATCTCGATGTGCCGGGGTCCGGGGTCTTTGTAAAGCTTAGTGGCAGGGAGCCGGCGAGAGATGTCACTGTGTGGGATGATTGCTGTGTAGCCTTTGATGCAGGAGATGAGGTTGCTGCATGGCTCAGTCAGCAGCTTGGCGCTGCCCTGCGGCTCTGCTATATGCCGGAATCCAGTCATCGCCAGGTAGATAGGCGATTTGCTCAGGATGGCGATAGAGTTGGTTTTGCCGATGGCTTTCCCTTTTTACTCTGTAATGAGGCGTCATTACAGGTGCTTAGTAACGCGCTTGGTCGGAGCTTGGATATGTTGCGTTTTCGACCGAATATTGTGGTCTCGGGTGCCGCAGCTTTCGCGGAGGATCAATGGCGCCGGATTCGTATTGGCGATATCGAGTTCGACTTGGTTAAGCCTTGTGCGCGTTGCGCGATTCCGACCGTAAATTTGGTGGATGCGTCTCGCGAGCCTGATGTGTTTCGAATGCTAAAAACGCATCGGCAACGCAATGACGAAGTTTTTTTCGGGCAAAATATGATCCACCGCGGCCAAGGGGCGATTACCTTGGGCGACGCGGTGGAGGTGCTGCAGCTGACTTAATTTTTGAATGCCGTCGTGCTGTTTTTGGGCCCAATTTGACGCTCGCTAGAAGCCAGTAGTGGTTTTTCTAAATCGAGCTTGGCGGCGTATATAACACTGAAGGCGAGTACGTTTTTAATATACTCCCGGGTTTCGCCATAGGGTAGGTTTTCTATCCAGATGTCGGCGGGCATATCTTTCGTTTGGCGTAACAGGACACGCTCGATGCGACTCGGGCCAGCATTGTAGGCGGCGGTCGCTAAAATTCGATTGCCACCAAATTGCTCAAGTAATTGGCCAAGATAATAGCCGCCCATGGCAATGTTTTTTTCTGGTGTGACTAAGTCCGCGGTGCTGGGTGTGGGCAGGCCCATTTGCTTGGCAACCAGCTTGGCGGTGCCGGGCATTAATTGCATAAGGCCGCGTGCGCCGACCGGTGAATTTGCGGCGGGCGCAAATGCACTTTCTTGCCGGGCAATGACGTAAATCCACTTTAGCTGAATTTTTTCACGCTTGGCGACTTTGCGGAAACTGTCTTGATGGGGCGTTGGGAAGCGTAGCTCCAAATCGTCCCACGCATCGGCTTTCAGAGCCGTCATAATCGACTGATGGTGCCAGCCCCAGTCGAGCGCTAATTGCGCTGCAGCGACTTGTTCAGCTTTATTCAAGCTGCGCATCGCATAGGCCCACTCGAGATTGGACGTTGCAGTCTCGCCGATGAGGAATAATTCCCTAGCGCGAGCGATGGCGCTATGTTGTTCTACCTCGCTAATCAGAGCCGGGTCAAGCGTGCGATTTGCACTTAGTTGATAGTCTTCATTAAGAATGTCGGCAGCTAAAAAGCTGTAATAACCGCGTTCGGCAGCAAGTTTTTGTAAGGCTAACTGAGTACTGACGGTGATTTCGCCACGTAGCTCAATGTCAGCTCTAGCGGACCAGTAGCGCCAATCAGCTTTTTGCTTTTTGTCCTCAGGCAGGAATTGGGCAATATGCTGAACGGCTGCCCAGTCGCCATCTTTTAGCGCTAGCCTAATACGCCATTCGGTTAAATACGGGTCTTCGTAGTTGGGGTCTGTGGCCATGACCCAGTCGCGTGTGTAATCGGCGTCGCTCGCAATTATTTGCCGGGCCATGCTGTCGCGCAGGGCGTAGTTTTGACTGGGGGTAAATTTAAGCTGGCGATCTAACTGTTGCCACAAGGTGTTGGTGCGCTCAAAGTCGCCCTTGGCAAGACGCTTTAGGGTGTGAACGGCAATATCACGATTACGGTCGTTGGCGCTTAGCGTCAGACCTTTGCTAAATAGCAGATTTGGATTGCGCAAAATTTCAATATAGATTTCGCTGCCGTTTATCTTGCGAAGCAAGTAGTTCGCCATGTCGGTTTGGCCGCTGTTAAGCGCGAGGTTGACGCGGCGCCAGTACTGTTGTTCGGTCTGGGCGCTGCTGAGGCGTCCTAGCCATTGTTTAATAGGTGTGTCGCACTCTTTGGGCAGCGAGTACGGTGTGCTCCAAAGTTCGCTAACAGCGGCGTCGGCGTCGCGATCGTTGCCAATTTGGCGCAGTGCATGGGCGTAGTGGCAGGCGTTTTCAGTTGATGAACTCCTGCGGTAGTACTGAGCGTAAAGTGGCCAGTTGCGATCGCGCTGTAATTTGTTCAGCCAGGATAGACGGATACGTTGGCCGGTAATCGTGTCACCATACTGCTGCAAATAGACGTCAACGGTTTGTTGCGACACTTGGTTGATCTGCGCTTTGAGTAATTCTAGCTCCAGATACGGGTATAAAGCGTAGTTACTCAGCTGAGGTGCTAGCTTTTCGGCATTGGCGATGCGGCCGCGGCTGATTTCAGTCAGCGCTTCGCGGTATAATCTGCGGCTGGTATCCGTTGCGGGGTCGGCATTAACATTCGTCGCTTGGATTGCCAGTACGAGTAAAAGGGTGAAAAAGCGGTTCATATCCCTACAGCCTTGCGTGACTTTTCGATGAGTAAAAATTTTTGCGAATGCCAAGAGGCCTTCGCCGACCCTATTTTGGATCAAATATATGCCTTTGTTACGTGCTACACAATTACAGCATAGTATTGGACAACAGATTGTACTGGATAACGCCGAATTACAACTCGAAGCTGGTGATCGAGTGTGTTTATTGGGGCGAAATGGCTGCGGAAAGTCGACCTTACTGAGAATAGTGGAGGGCAGCTCAAGTGTAGATGCAGGCGAGGTATGGCGCCAGCCCGGGGTCAAAATCGCGCGTATGGAGCAGACCCTGGATTTTGCCTCGCCTGAGGAAACCATATACGACGTTGTGGCTGACGGTCTTGCCGGCCTAGGGAAGGTTTTGCGTCGTTATCATGAGCTGATTATTGGCGATATGGGCGATGCCGAGTTAAAAGAGCTCGAACATTTGCAGCGAGAGATAGAAACCCACGACGGTTGGTCGTTCCAGCAGCGTATTGATAATATCCTGTCGCGTCTGGAGTTAGATGCTGACGCCAAAGTGTGTAGCTTATCCGGTGGTTGGCGTCGTCGGGTAGCCCTCGCCAGAGCCTTGGTTTGTGACCCTGATATCCTACTGCTGGACGAACCGACCAACCATTTGGATTTGGATGGTATTTTGTGGCTAGAGCAGTGTGTGATGTCCTTTCAGGGCTGTGTCCTGTTTGTTACCCACGATAGGGCTTTAATTGAAAAATTGGCCACCCGTATTGTCGAATTGGATCGCGGTATATTGACCAATTACGACACCAATTACACACGCTATTTAGAGCTTCGCGAACACGCTTTAGAAATTGAAGCCGAGCACAACGCATTATTTGATAAGCGTCTAGCGCAAGAAGAGGTGTGGATACGCCAAGGTATCAAGGCGCGCCGCACTCGCAATGAAGGCCGGGTGCGTGCCCTTGAAAAGATGCGCTCGGAGCGATCGCGGCGCAGGGTTCAGACGGGTTCGGCCAATCTAAGCGTGAATCAGGCAGATCGCACCGGCAAGGTGGTCGCCGAGCTTACTGATGTGACTTTTGCGGTGCCGGGTAAGCTGCTTGTCGAGAATTTGTCTCTGCTGGTTTGTCGCGGCGATAAATTGGCCCTAATTGGTCCTAATGGCGCAGGTAAAACGACCTTACTACGCTTAATATTGGGTGAGTTAGAGGCGCAATCTGGCACCGTAAAGGCGGGCACTAACCTGCAAGTTGCCTACTTTGACCAGCTGCGTGACCGCCTTGATGAAAGTCAGCGAGTCGTTGACATTGTTGGTCAGGGGCGAGATGCCGTCACGATCAATGGCAAAGACCGACATATAATGAGTTATCTCGGTGATTTTTTGTTTAGTCCTGAGCGGGCTCGCAGCCATTTTGGCGTTTTGTCGGGCGGTGAGCGAGCGCGAGTGCAATTGGCCTGCTTGTTTAGTCAGCCAGCAAATGTGTTGGTGATGGACGAACCCACCAACGATTTGGACATGGAAACTCTCGAACTACTTGAAAGTTTATTGGTTGATTTCAGTGGTACTGTTTTACTGGTTAGTCACGATCGCTCATTTGTTGATAGTGTCGCGAGCAGCTGCTTGCTGTTTGAGGGGCAGGGCGTGATTAGCGAGCATATTGGCGGCTATAGTGAGGTGTCGGCTTATATGTCACGCCGAGCGGCCCAAGAGAAAGCGGCGCCAACGGTCTCACCGTCTGCGCAGCAAGGCACATCGCCCTCGCCCGCGAAAACTGCGCCAAAAGGGCGCAAACTTAGCTATAAAGATCAGCGTGAGCTGGATAATTTACCCAGTAAAATCGAGGCATTAGAAGAAAGTCTTGAAAAACTGGCGGAACAGTCTGGAAGCGCCGATTTTTATCAGCAAGATCAACGTAGGATTGCCGAGGTACTTGATAAAATCACCAGTACCCAAGCGGAATTAGATCACTGTATGGAGCGCTGGCTCGAATTGGCTGAGTGAGTTTAGCCAATTAGGGGTCTTACTTCTGGCTGCCGACCCGCACGGCAAGGACATCGCAATCCGCGCCGTGCAATACACCGTTAGCAGTCGAGCCAAGGAGGAGGGCTAAGCCTTTGCGGCCATGGCTACCGACAATGACAAGGTCAACCTCAAGGGTTTTAGCAAGCTCGTGAATTTGGCTGTCGGGACGGCCACTGAGTAA
>NZ_JBFJWS010000110.1:0-9744 GCF_041623545.1 Zhongshania sp.
ATTCAAAGAAAAGGGCCACGCTGTGGCGCTTTTTTCTCCCCATTATTTTGCTAGTGACGAGGGACAGCGATTTCGCGCCTTGCTGTTAGAGAACAGGCCGAAAAGTGTTGAGATATTTGTTGAAGGTATTGGCTTGGGGCCGTGGCGCGAGCCTTGATATCGTCGTTTATATGAAGCAGCTGGGCAAACGCATCAAATTGAATAGACGGCGATTTCGCCGTCATGGTGTTACTGGGCTGCCTTATCAATCTTAACGGGCAGAGCGCTCATTCGCGGTATGCCTGAGAAACGGTCATAACTGTCGTCGGTACTGACCAGTCTTGAGGTGTTGCTGCCACTTGCAAATAAACTGGCGGTGCTGTCGTCTTGCTCTATATCCCCAAAGGCGTGGGCCATAGATAGAATGCCGCGTTTGAGGCTTTTATCGGCATTGGCGATACCGATAATTTTATTGTGGGCAGATGCAATTGTAATGTTATCTCCCTCTTCTATCCCAAGCTCGGCGAGGTCATCGGGATGCATAAACGCAGGATTGAATGGGCGTTTGGCTTTAACGAGCCTTGGTAAATCGCGCAGTGATGAGTTGTAGGCATTCTTCATGCGGCGGCACACGAGTTTGTACGGGTAGCCCGCTAAGGCTGTTGTTTCCTGTTGCACGGTGGCCAGCTCGGCCATCATGTCGGTGTTTCCGACGTCTAAGCGCGCGTCGCAATCTTCGTTTTTGGCTTGTGCAATAATCGCTTCGGGAAAGAGTGCGCCGTTAGGATGTTGCTTGATCTCTGTGAGCGAAATACGTGAGCGATTGCAAAGTATTTCAAAGATCTCGTCAGTAGTTGGTTTGTTGACCATATCGAACATCACAAAGTCGCGATCTTCCCGGGTAGTCGCGGTTTTGGATTGAAGCGAGTAGGCAAACAAGCCTATACCGAGGCGCTGGGCGAGGCCGTAATAAAACTCCCACTCCTCGATTAAATCGGAATCTGCGGGTGGCTCTACAAGCGCTGGAGCGTACATCCCGAAGGGCTCGCACAAACCCCAGTGGTAAGAGAAGTTTTCGAGTTGCTCAACGGCCAGTGACATCGTTGGCACCTCAATGCTCACCTTGGGGGCGATAATATAGTCGGCTAGTTTCGCCGTTGCTGACATTTTAATGTCGACGTGGACGAGCAATTCCAGCGCCTTCATTGCGGCAATGGTTTTCTCTTGGTCTGGCCACGCGGCAACCGGGTTGCCGCCATTTATGATTAGGGCTTTAACTTGGCCCTTGCCCTCCAGCAGAATTTCGTCGGCCAGCGCGGCGGTGGGCATACCGCTGGCGCTTTGGGCCAAACCGCGCACCCGCAGCTTCTCTCCAAGATTGGCGTAAGCAGCTGGCGCAACCGCTTCGGCTACCGGGGTGGCCCTAGGCAGCAATACGCCGGGGTTGGCGACGGCTTCGCCTGCGCGCAAAAATCGGCCGCACAGGGTATTCATGCATAACATTAAATATTCGACGAGGGAGCTGTGACCGGACATATTGGCACCCGTCAAACCAGTCGCTACGCCGCGTTTGGCATTGGCGAACAAGCGCGCGGCGTCGATAATTTGCTGTTCTGGCACGTCCGCTCTGGCTGCGGCAAAGGCCGGGGAAAAGGCTTCAACGGCGGCGGCCAGATCGGCAAAACCGGCCACGTTATCGGCGACAAACGCCTCGTCATAAAGTGCCTCGTTGATAATGACGTGGAGCATTGCTGCCAGCAGACTACTATCTTCGCCAGGGGTTGGGCGCAAATGAATGTGAGCTCTTGCCGCCGTTTCGCTGCGCCGAGGGTCAATAACAATAAGCTTCATGCCGTCTTTTAATTTGTCGGTTAGGCGTCTCGCGGGGTTTTGACTGGGAATGCCGCCAGCAATTGACACTAAGGGGTTGCCACCAAGCATCAGCCATACGTCAGCGTCGGCAAAGGCCTGAGGTCCCGCTTTCCATTGCCCTAGCATGGCGTTGGCGATGTCTTTGCCCGGTTGGTCTATGGTGGCGCTGGCGAAAATCATTGGTGAGCCCAGCGAGGCAACCAGCGACCCCAACATCGGTGGGGCGGCGGGGTAGGGGCCGGAGTAAGTGCCAAAATAGGCCGCTAATGATCTGGGGCCATTGGCATCGATAAGTGCTTTTATTTTGTCAGCAATTTCATCCATTGCCTGCTCAATCCCAATGGGCGCAAAGCTGCCGTCGGCTTGGCGTTTCATTGAGCTGAGTAGGCGGTCTGGGTGGTTAATATGCTCAACCGAGGCTTGTCCGCGACTGCAACAGAAGGCGTGATATGTCGGGCTGGCCTTGTTGCCGGTGACCTTTATTGGCTTACCGTCTTCCATTTCGACGGTGATGGGACAGGCCGCGTGGCACATTCTGCAAATCGACGCGTGTTCGGTTCGTGTTGTCATGCGGTGGTCTCGGCTTGTTTGGCGATAGCTGCGGCAATATAGGTGAAATATAAGGTGGCTTTTGGTATAAGACAAATTGTGAGTTTTTATAAAAGATATAGATATGACTGATATATTGAGAGCCGACCTCAATCTACTAAAAGTGCTGGATGTGCTTCTGGACGAACGCAGCGTTTCCCTTGCGGCAAAGCGCCTGCATGTGACCCAGCCCAGTGTCAGCTATACCTTGCAAAAACTACGGGAGCTATTTGACGACCCGCTGTTTATCCGCGCTCAGCGCGGGCTTATTCCCACGGCGCGCGCGGAGGCCTTGCGGCCATCGATAAAGCGTTTGCTCAATGACGCGCAAACCTTAATCAAACCGCCGGAGTTTAGGCCTGCTCAGGCGGAGTTTACCTTTTCGGTATCGGCTAACGACTACTTGCAAATTGCCTTGCTAGCACCTTTGATAATGGCGGTTCGTGAATTATCGCCCAGGGTGAAGATCGCGATTTACGACCTGAGCGCAGAAGCAGCAACGGAGAGGATGCGGCGGGGCGATCTCGATATGGTATTGACCTTTCCAGAGGAGCTGGCAGCTGATTTTTGTAGCCGACGGCTGTTTCGAGATAACTACGTTGGTGTCGTTAGCCGCGACCATCCGCTTAAATCAAAATCGGTGTCGCTTGATCAGTTTTTGCGTTACGACCAGGTCATTGTGTCACCAACTGGTTTTGCTTTTGAAGGCCCGCTATACCGCGGCCTACTTGATTCCCCTTTAATGGAAAAAATTGCGGTTACTTCCCCGAGTTTCGGCATTCTTCCCCGCCTTTTGGCCGGGGGCGAATTGGTAGCCATGATTCCTCGACGATTGTTGGCGATGATGACAAGTGAGCTGCGCGAAATAAACATTGCGGCCGAAATGCCCGCCCTCGATGTGATTGCCGCCTGGCACCCGCGCGTAGATCACGATCCGGCCCATCAGTGGCTGCGCGGCATTTTGGGCCGAGTTGCTGCGGAAAGTTAAAGCGAGTCATCAAAAGAACCGAAATGTGGCCCTTGCGCTATATTCATTGTAGGTTTTTGCGGTTTACGCCAGTGCTGGTAAATGCTCTTGAGTTTTTGTAGAGCAGCCCAATATCTTTTAAAGATACAGCGTTATTGTCATTGGCTAATTGGGAACAGTCTGATGTCTGAAGAGAAGAATCATGAGAACGTACTAGATGGTGAAATGATGAGTGGCGATGAGCGCGGCACCGGTTTGGTGATTCCCGACAGTGTCATGCCCTCTACCTTATACCTGCTTCCTGCCCTAAAACGACCCTTTTTTCCTGCGCAAGTACAACCAATTTTATTAGATATTGCTTTGTGGGGAGAGACCGTAAAGCGCGTCACTGATAAGCAGCAGCAAGCTCTTGGCCTGCTTTACTGCGGCGAGCTTGACGACGCTAATGAGTGGCGACCAGATAAGCTCCCGACCGTAGGTTGTGCGGCCCGAATTCATCAGATTCACCAAGAGAAAGGTACCGCGCAGATCGTGGTGCAAGGTGTGAAGCGTTTTCGCATTCGGCGGTGGCTGAGTAATAAGCCACCATTTTTAGTTGAGGTCGACTACCCAGACAATATTGGCGAGCGCGATACCGATGAAGTTAAGGCCTACGCCATGGCCATTATCAAGGCAATAAAAGACCTACTTGCGATCAACCCGCTGTACAGCGAAGAATTGAAACAGTACCTCAGCCGCTTTAGCCCCAATGAGCCTTCGCTCCTCGTGGATTTTGCGGCGGCGATTACCAGCAGTGCTAGCGGCGACGATCTTCAAGAAATTATGGAGACCATACCGCTGCTAGGTCGTATGGAAAAGGTGCTGCAGTTGCTGGCCAAAGAGCGTGAAGTTGCGCAGCTGCAGGGCCGTATTAGCAAGCAAGTAAACGAAAGTATTACCGACAGTCAGCGCAAGTTCTTTTTGAAGGAGCAGCTTAAGGTCATTCAGCGGGAGCTCGGTATCTCTAAGGATGATCGGTCTGCAGACGCGGATCAGTTCCGCAAAAATTTAAAGGGCAAGACATTACCCGCAGCGGCACAAAAACGCGTTGATGACGAAATTAATAAGTTAGAGGTGCTCGAGAGCGGCTCTCCAGAATACGCCGTGACCCGTAATTATTTAGACTGGCTTAGCCAATTGCCGTGGGGGGTATACTCGTCCGACCGTCTTGACCTCAAACACGCCCGCAAAGTCTTAGCAGAGCATCACCACGGGCTCGATGATGTGAAAGACCGCATTATTGAATTTCTCGCGGTGGGTAAATTTAAAGGCAGTGTGGCTGGCTCTATTGTGTTGTTAGTTGGGCCGCCGGGGGTGGGTAAAACCTCCATAGGCCGTTCTATTGCCGACGCCTTGGGGCGTAAATTTTATCGCTTCAGCCTTGGCGGAATGCGCGACGAAGCAGAGATCAAAGGGCATCGGCGCACCTATATCGGCGCCATGCCGGGTAAACTGGTGCAAGCATTAAAAGACGTTGAAACCGCAAACCCCGTTATTATGCTCGACGAGATCGACAAGCTCGGCACCTCGTTTCAAGGTGATCCAGCGTCGGCCATGTTGGAAGTGTTGGACCCTGAGCAGAATAGCGAATTTCTTGACCACTACCTTGATCTGCGTTTTGACCTCTCCAAAGTATTGTTTGTTTGTACCGCCAACCAGCTCGATAGTATTCCCGGTCCTTTGTTAGATCGGATGGAAGTGATTCGGCTTGCCGGTTATTTGGGAGAGGAAAAATTAGCGATTGCCAAAAAACATTTGTGGCCGCGACTGCTGCAGCGCAATGGCATAGGCAAGCAGCAGCTCAGTATTAATGCTGCGGCACTGCGCCATGTCATTGATGGCTACGCCCGTGAAGCCGGAGTGCGAGGCTTAGAAAAGCAGCTTGGCCGTATTGTGCGCAAGGCCGCAGTGAGTTTACTGGAAGACGGTGTTAAGAAACTGAGCATTGGGCGCGACGACGTTGAAAAATTACTTGGTAAACCCATTTTCAAAAAAGAAAAGCGGCAGCGCGGCGTTGGTGTAATGACAGGCCTTGCGTGGACCGCAATGGGCGGGGCAACGCTAGCAGTCGAGTGCTCGCGTATCCATACCTTGAGTCGCAGCTTTCAGCTTACGGGGCAGCTCGGTGACGTGATGAAGGAGTCGGCGACAATTGCCTACGGTCATATTATGTCTAATCTGGAGCGTTTCGGCGCTGACCCCAAATTTTTTAATGAGTCAATGATTCACCTTCATGTGCCAGAGGGCGCGACACCCAAGGATGGCCCGAGCGCGGGTGTCACTATGGCTTCCGCACTGCTATCGCTAGCGCTAAATAAAGCGCCAAAACCGGGTTTTGCTATGACCGGTGAATTGACCTTGACTGGTCAAGTGCTGCCGGTGGGGGGGATTCGCGAAAAGCTAATTGCGGCAAAACGTATCGGTATCAAAAAAATCATACTTCCGGAGGACAATCGTCGTGACTACGACGAGCTGCCGGCATATGTGCGCAGCGGTATTGATGTTTATTTTGCTGAGCACTTTGATGATGTCCGTGAGGTGTTGTTTAATTAAGCTTAACTCGACCTAACGTGATCTCCGTCAACGGGGGTGAGTTAGGTCGCCAACTCATATCGCAATCTAATTGCAAGACTAGGTGAATGAATGTGCGGCGCATTTGAACAGCACGGTATAGCGATGCATAAATGGGCCGCGATATTAGCCGATTGGCCAGTCAATGATATCGGCAGAAAAAATATCCGTCCCACTGATTTGGCTGCAACCCTTGATGCGCAGGGCCATGCGCTGCGCAAGTGGTCGTTGCTTCCGCGCTGGTCAAAAGAGCCAAAACTAAAGTTCGCCACATTTAATGCCCGCGCTGAAACACTCACTGAGAAGCCGACTTTTCGCGATGCATGGCGCCGATCGCAGCGTTGTATTATTCCCGCCTCGGCCTATTTTGAATGGCCGGTATTGGATGGGAAAAAGCAATGTCACCGATTAGCTAGGGATGACGGCGAAGGGATTTTATTTGGTGGGCTTTGGGAGACGTGGCAACAGGCAGAAATACAGCTTGAGACCTTTACGATCATTACCACTGCTGCGGCAAGGGATATTGACTGGGTTCACCCGCGCACCCCGTTGTTAATTGACGTAGAGCATATTGATCAATGGTTAACGGCTTCGCCAGAAGAGGCTGGGCATTTGCTGCGGCCAAGGCATAACACTGGCTTGCAGGCTTGTGCGGTGCTTAGCCCTAAAGAATGTTAAGGCGCCATTTGTCTGGTGCGTATTACGTTCTTCTCTGATTTCGCTTTTGACTTCCCTCTGTTTTTTTAGGTTTTGTGGTCGCTTAAAATCTCATACCGGCTCTTGGCGGCGATTATTGTTAATAACACGGGCATTAATTTATTCCAGTCGGTGTCTGTCACTTTGAAAAAGCCATAGGTCGCGAGTGCCAGCCAGCCCGGTGGGCCAATAAGCTGCGCAATGGTCGCCGATAAGCCTGTATAGGCGGCGTAGGGCAGGGTGATACCTACCGCGTGGGTAGCAAAGCCGAGGGCGGTGGTGGCACCAGCGTACACAGCATAGCCCGAGGCATTGGCCAGGGCTAAAACACTCGCTGCGGTGCGAAGACCGCCAATCTCTCGACTTTTGATTCCCGCAGCTTCCCACATTGGGGTGGCATTAAATTCTTCAGTAAAAAAGCGGTCCCGCTGCGGCGGGTTCATTCGCGCTAGTGCCGCGACGATAACAGCTTGGGGAATATAGCGCTCAAAATCATCTACTGAGGTGCAGTGCTTATGAATGCCGAGCTTCTTGGCTGCACCAGTGAGTAAGGCCTCGTAAGTTGGGCAAGGCATGTCCATGTTGCTGTCTTTCATTACGAAGCGCTTTAAATTGCGTTTAATGCTGTGTCTTGTGCGGGAGTGGTAAAGCCAGCGTATTTGTTTGGTGATGGCCGCAACCGAAGCTGTGTCTTCGTCAAGGTCACAGAGAATGGCCAGAATGCTTATGTCGCGTTCGTCCCAGCTAGCTAAGATCGACTTAAGCTCCGTCTGATTTTTCACGTTTCTTTCGTTCCAGCATTATTTCTGCTCGGGAGCGCAAAGGCGTGTTATTGCGCAAAGCGTCGAAGCCATCATGTTGTTCGATGGGTTTTGGTGCTGCGGTTTTAGGTTTGGCTGAGTCATTGCGCTGAGTCCGAGCGACTTTAGCTGCCTTGGCTATTTTACGTTCGACAAGCCACAAGTAGCCAAGCCCAGCGGCCAGCCAGCCTAACCAGCGAAAATAAAAGGCGAGCGGCGCAAGCTCGAGTTGCTCAGTTGCTTTAAAAAATGCGAATGCCTCCGAATGAATTAGATTCACCGCCAATACCGCCAGCACGGTAATGATGAGGCCGAGTGCGCGCTGTCGTATATGGCGCCGCCAAATCATATACAGCACGCCGCTACGCAATAAGGGTATCAACATTAAAAGTGACCTAGGGTGAGCGCGGCTATCAGCGCGGCAAGGCTGTAATTCTTCAGCTTTCCCCGCAATTTAACTTCTTCATCGTGTACGAGAATCTCCAGCTCCTCGGGGCCCAATTCACCGGGTGTGATGCCTTTCATCGCCAATTGCTTCTTGGCGTTGGTGATGGCGCCCTCGCGGATGCGCGAGCGGTATTTAGCGAGTAGTTTGTCTTTGGCTTGCGTAATCATGGGCGTTTCAGGTTTGCTCGTCTTTACCAGTGCATTGCTACATTCTAGCTCGCTGAAGCTGGCTTAGCGACCGGCAGCGCGGAATGAAAAATGGCGAACTGAGATCAGTTCGCCATTTACATAGGTAGTGCCAAAAGCGTCAATGTGAGCGTCGACGCCTTATTAAGGACTTTGTCAGCGACTAAAAGTCATAGACTACGCCGGCAAAGAAGTAAGCACCATTAAAGCCAAACGGCGCTGAGCGGCGGGAGTATTGAAACACGCCCGGGGAGCTAACAAAGACATTGCCGCTGCTGTCGGCGATTGTGCCGGCGCGGGTCTGGCCAATGTTATTCTTGTCAGGTGTTTCATCGAGAATATTATTGCCGCCGACATTAATCGTAATATCGTCTTTCAGGCGGTAACTTAAATTAACATCAGTGAGAACCTTCGCGCCAAAGGTCTGCCGGTTGGCTGCCCCGGTACAAGAACCCTCACAAACGGTGTACTCGCCGTAGCGATTAAAGGCCAGCACGGCAGTGAAGCGTTCGAGGGAGTAATTGAAGCTAAGATTGATACGATCTTTTGGCTGCCATTCCTCAATAATTGAAATGTCCTGTGCGCTAAAGACATCAGAGGGGTTGAGCGTTGCCAGTCCGCCACCGGCAAATACTTTTGTTACTTCTGTTTCAGTAAAGTTGGCCGCAAATGAAATTGCCAAATCGCCCGCACCAGCCGCCATGGCGTAGGTGCTCACAATATCCACGCCACTGGTTTCCGTGTCAGCGCCGTTGAGGAAGAATTGAGCGCTGCTGGCACCGGCTGCTGCCAAGGCGGCGGTCAGATTTGGATCGCCGAGTGAGGAAGTTAAACCACCGCTAATAACGATACGGTCCTTAATGTCAATTTGATAGGCATCGACGGTGATCGTTAAGGCATCGACTGGCTCCAGTACGACACCAAAGCTTAAGTTCACCGACTCTTCTTCTTTCAGCTCGGGAATACCAATGGCCTTGGCAACGGCGCTGTCGTTGCGGAAGGTTCCCCGCTCTTGCGCGGTGAGCCCTCCAGAGCCGTCTGATACAAACTGAGTACTAATATTATTGAAGTATTGCTGTTGCATAGACGGTGCTCGGAAGCCGGTGCTCGCGGCGCCCCTAAAGCTCACTCGGTCTGTTGCCCGAAAACTGCTGGCCAGCTTGAAGTTAGCGGTTCCGCCGAAATCATCGTAATTATCGTAGCGCAGCGCGCCACTTACTAGCCACGTGTCGGAGATATCGTATTCGGCATCCGCATACAGCGACCAAACATCGCGACTCTCATCCAATTCGTTGCCTGGCTGGAAGCCGGGAAAGACCTGAATTCCGGCAGCGGCGTCGGCGGCATACAATGAATTGCCGTTGGCATCGGTGTCGTAGTCAAAATAGGAGTATTCTTCGCCGGCCTTAATCTCATAATCATCGCGCCGCAATTCCGCCCCCCAGGCTAAACTCCAAGCCCCAAGTGGCTGCGTGAAATCGAGATTAATGGTTTGCAAGCCAAGGCTTAGCTCACCGGCATCGGCGGTCCGCGATGCGTTTGCGCGAATAGCGGCATCGCTCTGACTCTGTCCGTAGCGCATGTGGTTTATAAACGACG
>NZ_JBFJWS010000111.1:0-9731 GCF_041623545.1 Zhongshania sp.
CTCATGGAGAAATGCGATATCCCGCTGCCGACGGATGTTATTACCGGTAAAAAGTTTGATGAGAACGAGCCAGCTACCCTGCGGCCAGTTGAATTTGTCGGCGACGACGATATGATTTTCGATATTGGTCCGGTTTCTGCCGCTTGTTTGGCGGAAATACTGAAACAAGCGGGCACTATTATCTGGAATGGCCCAGTTGGCGTATTTGAGTTCGATCAATTCGCCGATGGCACAGAAGACATTGCGCGGGCTATTGCTGAATCGTCAGCGTTCTCCATTGCCGGGGGCGGTGATACCCTTGCCGCTGTCGATAAATTTGGCATTGCCGATCAAGTGTCCTACATCTCGACCGGTGGCGGTGCATTTTTGGAATACGTAGAAGGCAAGGTATTGCCAGCAGTAGCAATACTAGAAGAACGCGCCGCTGGGGTCGTCTGAAGTCAGAGGTCTGACGTCGGGCGCGGGTTTTTCGTCAGACATTTGACGCCCGACGTCCGACCAAACGAATTATTAATGAGTTTAAAAGGAAATCATCATGGCACTTATCAGTCTACGCCAAATGCTGGATCACGCTGCCGAATACGGTTATGGCGTGCCGGCGTTCAATGTTAACAACTTAGAGCAAACTCGCGCGATTATGGAAGCGGCGCGGGAAACCAATAGCCCGGTCATCATGCAGGCGTCTGCCGGTGCCCGCAAATACGCCGGCGCGCCCTTTTTGCGGCATATGATTTTGGCGGCAATTGAAGAGTTCCCCGAGATTCCCGTGGTTATGCATCAAGATCACGGCACCAGCCCGGCTATTTGTCAGCGCTCAATGCAGTTGGGCTTTAGCTCGGTGATGATGGACGGCTCTTTGCTAGAAGACGGCAAAACCCCTGCGGATTACGACTACAACGTCGATGTTACTCGTCGTGTGGTAGAAATGGCCCACGCTTGCGGCGTGTCGGTTGAAGGTGAGTTAGGGTGCTTGGGGTCGCTGGAAACTGGGCAAGCTGGTGAAGAGGATGGCGTTGGCGCCGAGGGCACTTTGTCTCACGAGCAAATGCTGACCGACCCCGAAGAAGCGGCAGACTTTGTTGCCAAAACCGGCGTTGATGCCCTAGCCATTGCCTGTGGTACCAGCCACGGCGCTTATAAATTTACCCGGCCGCCTACAGGCGATATTTTAGCAATTGACCGCATCAAGGCGATTCACGCTCGTATCCCCGGTACCCACTTGGTTATGCACGGCAGCTCCAGTGTGCCACAAGATTGGCTAGCCATTATTAATGAGTTCGGTGGCGAAATTCCCGAGACTTACGGCGTGCCAGTGGAGCAAATTGCCGAAGGTATTAAGCACGGTGTTCGTAAAGTGAATATCGATACCGATCTGCGTTTGGCGTCTACCGGCGCAATTCGTCGCTTCTTGGCAAACAACCCGAGCGAATTTGATCCGCGTAAATACTTGCAAGAAACCATTAAGGAAATGAAGGCAATTTGTATTGCCCGTTATGAAGCCTTTGGTACTGCCGGTAATGCGTCTAAAATAAAGCCGATGAGTTTGGAGGCCATGTATTTGGAGTACGACTCAGGCCGGTTAAACCAAAAGGTAAGATAATTTTTTATTAAGGGCTGTCTTTTAGATGGCCCTTTTTTTAACGTTCTTGTATAAAAAAATCCCCTTCCTGCTAATTTTTCTTGTTTTTCTGTGTCATTAAATAGAGTTTTATCTATGTTAGAATGCCGCCGTTCGTGCGCATGCAGAAGATAAAATAATAAATTTGGATGGCGTCGATGTCGTAGTAATTAGAATCTGAACCCATTTATTTTTTTACTTTATAGAAGGTGTTTATGGATATCGCAAGACTGCAAAAGCAATTACAAGCTGAACACAAAGCTTTGGATCAAAAGTTTAAATTTATATCTGAGTTGCAAACCTTGATGAGCAAGCATGGTCAAAGCGCCGATGATTTGTTAGCGATATTAACCGCCGAGCCAGCTGTTGATACAGCGCCGGCTAAAAAGCGCGGCCGCAAAGCAGGTGTTAAAAAAGCTGGACCAGGTATTAAAAAGGCCCGCGTCGCTGCGCCAGCAAAGGCCCGTAAAAAAATGGCGCCACGCCCATTACGTAGCTTTAAAAACCCGAAAACCGGGGAGGTAACCGAGACTCGTGCGCCACAGGTCGACAAAGTTATTAAAACATGGGCGCAGGAGCTTAAGGTCGACTGGCGCAGCTTGGAGATTTAATAAACCCATAAATTTATAATTTGGGGTGGTTAATCACCCCAATCTGCTTGCCTGTTTCTTGTCCCTCTATTTTTTGCTGCTTCAATTAAACGTGTTAACGCGTTTCACCGCCTTTAATAAGTCCTTTCTCAGCGTGCTATTTGTTTTATCGCTAATTTGTCGTTATGGGTATTACCGTATACAGTCATAATGATTGGCAGCGTATGATGGCGCCTCATATATAACCACTATAGGGGCTAGCCGGTGAAGTCGGAGTTGTTTTCATGGCATACAGAGTGGGGGCGCGGCAGTGATTTGTCTGATGCCAGTCTCGTGATCTATTTTGCTGCTCCGACAGTGATTCGCGGCCATAATGTCTCTGATATTTTACGTAAGCGTTACCCCCTTGCTCGGCAAATAGGTTGCTCAAGTGGTGGCGAGATTCACGATGCCGGTGTGATTGAAGACAGTATTTCTGGGGTGGCACTTAGCTTTGATCGAGCGGAGTTTAAAATCGTTAGTGCCTCGGCGAATTCGGGTGAGGATTATCATATTGGTGTCGAGCTTGCCAGCCAATTGTTACGCGATGACCTAAAATGGGTATTTGTATTATCTGATGGTTTAAATGTTAACGGCAGTGACTTGGTTCGTGGTTTAAGTGAAGCGCTGCCTAATAATGTTTTGCTTACCGGCGGTTTGGCTGGTGGCAGCCCCGGATTTGGTGAAAGCTTTGTGGGTTTGGACGAGCCTCCCCAAGCTTTGCGGATTGGCGCCCTAGGGGTTTATGGTAGTGGTCTACATTGTAGTAGCGGTAGCATGGGCGGGTGGCAGGTATTTGGCCCACCCCGTCAGATTACCCGCGCCGAAGGTAATATACTCTACGAACTAGACGGTGCCCCTGCCTTGGACCTATATAAGCATTATCTCGGTGCTGAGGCCGCAGAATTACCGACGAGTGCATTGCTATACCCTTTGGCAATCTGGGCGCCGGGGCAGACCAAGCAGGATGTTGTACGCACCATTGTCGGAGTAGATGAAGCGAGTAAAAGTTTAATTTTTACTGGTGATGTACCGGTGGGTTATAGCGCTAAACTAATGAGTGCCAGCTTTGCTCAGCTAGCGAGGGGTGCCGAACAGTCGGCAGAGCAAGCGCGGGTTAATAAGAATGGTAAGGAAAGCGTGGCTATCCTAGTCAGCTGTATAGGCCGGAAGTTACTTATGGGGCAAATGGTTGCCGACGAAATTGAAGCGGTAAAGGACGTTCTGCCACAGGCGACAAAAATCACTGGATTTTACTCCTATGGCGAAATTGCCCCTCATGGTTATACCGGTAATTGCCAGCTGCACAATCAAACAATGACGATTACCACTATTTGGGAAGACTAGATCGCTATGTCTAGGCACCGTTTGTTACAGCGCCAATTGCGCGCCGCGAGTACTGGGGGGGCAGTTGATATTGAGAAACTGCTAGGCTTGGTGGGAGCTGCTTATAGCGATTATGACTCCCTAGTGGAGCGCAGTCAGCGCTCACTAACATTAATGTCCGATGAACTGGGCGCGACGAATGAGGCCCTGCGGGCGGAAACCGTGAGGCTTAAAGAGTTTTATGAATACGCAGTAGACAGCGCAGATTTAGGTCTTTGGGAGTGGCAGATAACCAAGGGAATTATTGAATGTAATGCGGGATTTAAATCGATTATTGCCTATCCTGCTCACTGCCCGCTAAGTGTGGCGGAGTTTATGTTGGCGAACATGCTTGAAGAGGACTTCAAAGCCCTCGAAAAAAGGATGTTCAGTCATATTCTGGCGGACGACAGTTTGTTTGAAACACGGGTCAATATTCGCAGGCCTAGCGGCGAGGCGAGTTGGGTGCTTATGCGTGGCAAGGTTATAGAGCGTGACGAGGCTTCCGCCCCGCTGCGTATGGCGGGAACGCTTGTCGATCTCAATGACCAAGTGGCGTACGAGCTGGCATTAGAGAAATTAAGCCGCCTGTCTGGGCAAGTTGATTTAAGTTTAGAGCAAAAATGTCAGCAATTATTGGCGTTGCTGAATAGTATCATCGGCACCGATTTTGGTCGGATTAACGTCCTAGAAGGCGAGATGATTAAGGTCTTGTTTACGGCGGGAGCGGCCTCGAAAATGGTGCCCGGCACGCTGAGTAAATTCGACAATACACTGTGTTCCGCATGTGTTGAATCGGCTAGCCGAGTACGCTTGATTCCCGATTTAAGCAAAGCTGGATTTGCAGATCACCCGGCTCGTAAATACATGGGTGTAGAGAGCTATATCGGTGCTGCTATCTACGTGCATGGGGAGCTATTTGGCACGGTCTGTCACACTTCGTCGAGTGTGTCGCGGTTCACCGATATCCATAAAAACCTCATGCAGTTGGCTGCCCATTGGTTGGGTGGCGAAATTGAGCGCGAGCAGAACCAGCAATCCTTAAGTGATGCCCACGCCGAATCAGTAAGCGCCAATTTAGCGAAGTCTGAATTTCTAGCGACAATGAGCCATGAAATTCGAACGCCGCTCAACGGTATTATGAGTTTGGTGGAAATTTTGAGGGAGTCTCCCGCTGACGATTTGCAGCGCGAGCGCCTTGATACCATGCAGCGTTCGTCTCAGGCATTGCTGTCGGTAATCAGTGATATCCTCGATTTTTCCAGGATTGAGGCGGGTAAGCTTGAGCTGGAGTGTAAGGTCTTTGATTTAAATACCTGTATCCGTGACACCGTAGATACCTTTCAAGCGCTTGCTGAGGAGAAGGGCGTGGAACTTACCGCCTATTGTGACAGTCATGTGCCTGCCCATGTGAATGGTGATGAAGGGCGCGTGAAGCAAATACTCAATAATTTGCTCAGCAATGCACTGAAATTCACCAGTAAGGGCTATGTGACCTTGTCCCTGCATTGCGACGGCGGCGAGGGTGGACCAATTCGTTTTGTCGTGCAGGACAGCGGTGTCGGTATGAGCTCGGAACACATTGCAAAGGTGTTTGAGAAATTTACCCAGGCTGACAGTACGACTACGCGGCGCTACGGTGGCAGTGGTTTAGGTTTAACGATTAGCCGCCAATTAGCGGAGTTAATGGGCGGTAGTATCAGTGTTAAAAGTGAGTTGAACCAAGGCTCGGAATTTATCGCGCTATTGCCATTGCAGTGGGCCGATGCAAACCAATACCGCGCACTAGAGACTGTAGCGGAAAATGTCTCGACAGTAGATTTTGATATCAAGGTCTTGCTGGTAGAGGATAATCAGGTAAACCAGTACGTCATCAATACCATGCTAGAAAGCATAGGCTGTAAAACAAGCATTGCTGCCAATGGTGTAGAAGCGTTGGCGTTCTTAAAAGAACAAAAATTTGATCTTGTGTTTATGGATATGCAAATGCCGGAAATGGATGGCATTGTCGCGACCGAAAACATTCGTCTGAATCCGGCGCTATTAGACTTGCCAATTATTGCTATGACCGCAAACGCGCTGGCGAGTGACCGCGAACGCTGTCTTGTGGCCGGCATGAATGATTATTTGCTGAAGCCGTTTCGAAAAGATCAGTTAGTAGACATGCTCAGTAAATATATGCCTTAAAAGTAGCTGAATCACAATGTTAGAGTGGGTGAGTGAGTCAGAAACCTGTAACTCACCTAGATGGTTCATCAGTCAGTTAATCGCTGCGCTTTAGCGTTTTATCGCAGTAAATAATAGCCACGACATAATGCTAATCCTTGCGCCGAAAATCGCCACCAGGATCCAGAAGGGGAAAATCCCATTCCAGGCGAAGACGCCGGTTTTAAAGAAGAGCAGGAGTAAGGTGGAAATGAAGTGGGCGAATGGCAGCATGCCGATTACGAGTAAGACGATAAAAACTGCGCCTGACCATGCACCGGCTAAATGAGATCTGCATTGTCCTAATTAAATTTTAATCTACTGATAGTAGATTGGCGCAGGGTGGCGCTACACCATTAATACCGTAACATTGCTCAAAGAAGCGCTTGTGGGCTTTGGCTGGCAATTAGCTGCATTGATTTCAGGGCGGGCAGTACGTGTAAATTTGAACGGAGGGGGAAAGGCCGCTCACCTTACTGGTATGTGCGCAAACGCCTACCAGATAATTTTATCGGTAATATATACTTTTATAGCAAGTCTGGCAGTCTGAAATCGAAACTCATAAAAATACTGGTAAAGCAACAAAGTGTGAGGTCGTTGTGGCCTGCTGATCAGATGCTGGGGGGGAGCGTTGGTTCGTTGCCTTAAGGGAGGAGGTTGTGCCGGAGTGCCAGCCAAATATCGATTCGGTGCAGACATCTCGGAGGTTTGATTTCTAATTTTCTGGTGTTAGGGCGTTAGAGAAAGAGTCACTATTTAATTCTTTGGTGTGTGATTCATTCTCTCGTGGAAAAGCTAATATCTACTTAAATACTGAGTATTCGGTGTCCTTGTTTTAGTCCTCTAATTAAAAATATAATCTTTACAATGAGATGCGCGCGGCGGCGATGCATGCATAGTAACTGCCTGTGATAATTTGTAGTTAACTTCCCTTCGGTGCAAGCCGGCTTTCCTAGCGTTATCGTGTCTCGCAACTTACTGAACTAAATTGGTATTGCAGCTGTGGTTTAACTGGGTGCGGGGGTCCCTTGGCGCGAATTCCTAATCAATTGACATGTATGCGCAATACAAGGGATGAGCCAGCAGTGAATAATAAGAGATATTGCCATTTGGGATTGCTAGGCGTGGCTTATCAACGGGATGTTAACAATCTGCACCTTTGCGGATCGAATGTATTTTAAATTAAACCTCAAATCGCCCTTGATTGTTCTTGTTGTGACGCAGCTCGGTCGAAAAATCGGGTTACGTTTCGTAATAGACGTGTTCTGGCGCGAAGTGACTATGTGTTTGGCGTATTGAAATCTAGGTTTATCAGCCTAAAAGAGTCGATACTAAATGGCTTGTGATTTACCAGATGTTGGCAGGCGAAGATACCGTACTACTCCGGGAAATCTGCCGATTTAACAAAAAGGCGTGGCGTAAGTTGGCGCTAAGCTAATAATAAAGACCGACCATTGCGAAATTATTTTTATTCTCGTTTTACCGTATACCTTCGTGTGGAGACCACAATGTCGTTTCGAAAAGCTGAACCCAAACCTACTTCATTGTTTTTGCGGCGCCATGCCCCGACGATCACTGGTATGTTGCTGCTGAATTGTGTTGGCGCGATTGCAGCACCTGCATTAGAAGAGGTTTTGGTAACCGCGCAGAAGCGCAGCCAAAGTACGCAAGATATCCCGGTTGCCGTTACAGGGCTTGGCGGTGATGCACTCGATAAGTTGGGGTTCGATAACGCCACGGATATTGGTGCTCAGGTGCCCAATATGCAGGTTAGCGGCGCCTATGGGGAGGTGCAGCCGATATTCTCTATTCGCGGTGTGAGCATGTCGGATTACAGCTCTAATCAAGCGAGTCCAATTGGCGTGTACGTGGATGAAGCCTACTTAGGCCCCACCTATAGCCACGGCTCAAGCTTTTTCGATATAGAGCGACTTGAAGTGCTGCGAGGCCCTCAAGGCACGCTTTATGGAAAAAATACCACAGGTGGGGCGATCAATATAATCACTCGAACACCCGGTTTTGAGAATGAGGGGCGGAAGTATTTAAAGGTTGGCGCCGGTAGTTTCAATGCGAGTTCGGTGGAAGGCGCTACAGAAACGGAGTTAATTAGCGGTGTGCTGGCGGCGCGAGTTGCGGCCAGTATCAAGAAAAACGACGGCTGGATGGAGATTGTAGGTAAAGATGCCAACGGTGCTGAAGCCGATTTTCGTGGCGCTCGCTTGGGCCTGAATTGGATCATTAACGAGCGCTGGGATACGGTGCTGAAATTGACGTCTTCAAAGAATGATGGCAGCAGCACCCCGCCCAAAAGTGAGGCGCGGACGGACCTGCGGGGCACAGGGTTGGAAGGGGATTCAAATGGCTTTATTGATTATGTTGGTTACTTTCGGCCAGACAGTCTTGGTTTTTATGAGGTCGAATCAGATGCGTCGGGTAAGCTGGTTACACACGCCGACTTAGGCGTGCTGACGACGAATTATAGTGCCGATAGCTACACGCTTACGTCAGTGACATCCTTCCTTGATGCCGATTACTACCAAGCGCAAGATACTGATGGCGGTCCTAAGGGCTTGCTAGAAATTCTCTGGTCTTCAGAGTCGCGTAGTTACAGTCAGGATTTTCGTTTCACATCAAATTTCGATGGTATGTTCAATATCATTGCCGGGCTCTATTACGGTTACGAAGACTTATCGATGCATAACATTTACTTAATATTTAAAGATCTCCCAGATCCGCGTGTAGTTGTTGCCAAACCAGACACCGCGAGCGATGCGCCATTCCTGTTCGATGTAGGCCAAGTTGTGCAACGTTTGGCTATAGAAAAAGAGAGCCTAGCCGGCTATAGCCAAATGCGTTTTGATTTCACCCCGGCTTTTGGTATGGACATTGGTCTGCGTTATACCCGCGATAGAAATACCATGACCTACCTTAACTTGTCTCGCTATGACGACGATGGTGAACCTATCGGCAGTTGGGTGCCGGGTAATTCCTCGGGTATCGACAATGCATGGTTTCGCGCGCCGTTAAGCCCAGCCGCATTGTTAGATTTGTTGGCTAATCCAGCTGCGCTTAATGCGTTCACAAGTGCTGGTTTCACGCACGGCGCGTTCACAACAGCATCCGCGCCGGAGCTGGACGTTATTGAAAATGAATGGACCGGAAAAGTCGGTATAGATTATCGGTTTACCGATAACTGGATGGTCTACGCAAGCGCTAGCCGAGGTTATCGAGCGGGTAGCTATAATGGCGGTGTGTACTACGAAGCGCGGCCACTGGAAACTGCTTACGCCGCCCCAGAATATATCGATGCTACTGAGCTCGGTGTTAAGGCCGATCTATTAGACAATAGTATGCGCCTAAACATGGCTGTATTTTCCTATGATTACACTGATCAGCAGTTTATTAACGTCGTGGGAATCTCAAACTTTCTTGAGAATGCTGGCTCCTCAAGTATTCTTGGCGCCGAGGCAGAGCTGTGGGCAAGGCTGACTGAACGACTAACAATTCAGGCTACAGCAGGCTTCTTAGAGACTGAGTACTCGGAGCTGGAGCTGGCTAATACCGAAACCCTCGGCGACCCAAATGACCGCGTCGACCTATCAGGTAATGAGTTGATATCGGCACCCAAGCTGAATCTTAGTTTTTCGATCGACTACGATGTATTAATCACCGAACACGGATACCTCAGCGTTAATACCAATGCTAGTTTTCAAGATGACCAGTGGTTCAGTGCCTACAACGATCAATATGGTTACGGTGAAATTCGCCAAGACGCATATTGGCTCTACAACGGGCGCATAGGTTGGTACGCGAACGATGGCAGCTACCAGCTAAGTGTTTGGGGTAAGAACTTGCTAGACAAGGAATACCATGTGTACGCCCTGAATCTGCAAGCCAGCTTCGGGTATGACGAA
>NZ_JBFJWS010000112.1:0-9692 GCF_041623545.1 Zhongshania sp.
CGCCCCTGACCGCTTGCTTTAAAGCTATCGCAGCGCGCGATGAACGCAAGGAAAATATCATGCATTAAATCCTCCGACTCCGACTCAGGCACACCTCGGATCTGCAGAAAGCGCTTAAATTTCTCGGCAAACACGGTGTAGAGCTGAGTCACGGCGTTTTTACGCCGAACTCCGCCCGCCTGAAGATCGATAATCAAGGCGTCGACCTCAAGATTAGTCATTGCGATCACCGTTTCCGGAAATCACCACTTCCAATGCTATGTCCTTGCGAATAGGCCAATCGAAATTTTGCTGGGAATCGGGTAGCGCTGCACGCCAACGACGCTGATCAACCTCGCTATTCAGTCTTAGTATCCAGTGATCAATGGCTTTTCCCTCTTCTAAGGAAATACCTTCATCAGCAAGTGCCCGTATAGTTTGCCACTGCAAATCAGTGAGACTTAAGCGGCGCGGAGGCTCGTTTAAATTTTGCCCCGCAGTGGCCTCCGCCAATGCGGTATCCGCTACACTATTTTGCCCCTCGGTTTTGCCTTGTGTTGCAACTTTATCTTGCTGGGCAGAAGGCGCAGCGGCAAGTCGCTCTGGCTTAGGTGCAGACTTCAGCATAGCGCTGTTTGCTTGGGCACTGTCGGTTTTGGCCATACTGGCGAAATCGGCGAGCAGCCGCTCATCCGACATTTCTCCGTGGGCAAGCTCATGTTCCGCCTCTGCTCTGCCAGCCTTATCTTTAATGGCTGCGCTAGCAGCAACTTCATATCGCGCCGCATCGCTAGGCACTGCTCTACTGAGCTTGTCGAAATTTCCGCTATTAATGACCGAGCGATCAAATACCGAGAGATCGAGAATAATAGTTAAACCCACTAACAAGACGGCGGCATAGCCATAACGATGTAGATTTCGGCTGCGTTTTACCGGCGTTTGATACAAGCCTTCTTGCTCAATACGCCGATGCAAACGCTGCAGCGCCAACTGGTCTACTTCCGCCTGCTGTTCCGACGCACTCAGCCCCGACCGGATCGCGTCCATAACGTCTTTTTCCCGAGCTGACTCACACTCGCGAGAATCGCGAAGTCGTGTGAGCCAGTCTTCGATATCAATCTTTTTCACTCTTGCGCAATCCTAGTGGTGGTTAACCTTTCGATCATGCCGATAAACTCAATACGTTTATTATCTGGCATGAGTGGCAACACGGCTTTGGCGCGGCGCAGTGCCTCATTGAGTTTAGCCGATCCTGCGTGCTCGGACTGCGACAACACCAAACTAAATTCCGCCACCGCTGAGGCCCAGCGGAGATCCGCTGTTGCGGACTCAATTGCCTTGGCGCGCGTCGTCATCGCATGGGCGAACTCAATACCTTTGTCGCCGTCAGGCTTTTTGTAACGCACTTTCACATAGCCCAGTTCCATTGCTGTTGTACCGCTAGTGAGGCGACTTTGGTAGCGCCGTTCGATGTCTGGCGTGGCCCCGCTACCGGTGGGAATAATTTCATAAAGGGCAACAACCGAGTGGCCAGCGCCAATTTCACCACTATCCTTTTTATCGTCACGAAAGTCCTCGGCGTTCATCACCCGCGACTCATAACCCAGCAGGCGGTACTCGGCAACCGCGGCGGGGTTGAACTCCACCTGTACTTTCACATCTTTGGCAGCAATATGCAGAGTGCGCGTTAGTTCAGCGCCAAACAAGCGCTGGGCTTCGGCATCCGAATCCAAGTAATGGGCGACACCATTACCCGCTTCGGCCAAGACCTGCATTTTAGCGTCTTGATAATTGCCGGTGCCCATACCAATTACCGACAGAAAAACGCCGCTCTCGCGCTGTTTCTCGATCATGGCTTTTAGCTCGCCGTCACTACTGGCGCCAATATTAAAGTCGCCGTCGGTCGCAAGAATCACCAAATTGGTGGCCTTGCTATCAAACTGTCTACGCGCTACATCGTAGGCAAGAGCTATTCCCGCCCCTCCTGCGGTGGAGCCACCAGCGCGGAGATTGGCCAGCGCGTGCTGAATACGATACACCTCAGTGACCGGCGTGGGTGGCAATACCACCCCGGCGCTACCAGCGTAAGTGACGATAGCAACTTGATCAGCAGGCTTTAAATTGCTCAACAAGGTCTGAAAGCTGCGGATAAGTAAGGGCAACTTATTGGGGCTATTCATCGAACCGGAGGTGTCGAGCAAAAAGGTGATGCGTGCACCGCGCTCGCTGCTAGCGGTGGTATCAACTGCCTTCACGCCGATCATGGCAATACGGTGGGCAGGATTCCAGGGCGCGACCGCGTAATCTGACATCACTACAATTGGGTGCTTGCCGGTTGGTGCACGGAAGTTATAGTCAAAATAGTTAATGAGTTCCTCTAACCGCACGCTGGCAGGCACCGGAATTTGTCCCTGATTAATTTGCCGCCTAAGGTTTGCGTAACTCGCCGAATCGACCTCCAAGCCAAACGTCGACAATGGCGATAAGGCCACAGACAAAAAGCGATTTTCCGTTTTAGCGGCGTAGCCTTCTCTGCTTAGGGGCGGGATAGACATCGGCGTATTCGTATCGGCGATCATATTACTGTGGTGCGTTATGGATATAGCCGAGCTTGCGACCGCCTCCCGTCGCGCTAGGTCCGCGGCCATACCCATAACTTGCTTTGGCGCAGGCTTGAGCAAGGCTGGTGTCCCAGCGCGTTGTTCGCTGACTGAGCGTGCGTCTGCCAAATCAGGTTTGCTACTTTTGCCTTGCCATTCAACGACATCATTAATAGCGTGTCGCTCATATTCAAGCGCTGGTGGGAGCTCCGTAATCAAAGGCGGCTTCGGCTCGCGCCACAGAAAGATTGCGATAGCAAGGATGAGCAGTAGCGTAAGGCTGGCGACGTATTTCATGACATTCTCCGGGTATTTAGTGATGGGTCACTTCTATAAACGCGGCGCGAAGTCGAATGTCAGGGTCGCTGTAAAAATATTTCTAGCATACCTCCACTAAAAAAAAGCCCCTCAACGAGGGGCAATGGGTGAAATCTTCAACTCGCCATTACGCGGCTTGGGTTTCCTTTGTTTCTACAGGGGCCGCAGTGTCAGCATTTACTAGCGGCTGGCGAATTAGGTAATCAAAGGCCCCCAAGGCGGCGGTTGCACCGCTGCCCACTGCAATCACTATTTGCTTAAACGGCGTTGTGGTTACGTCGCCGGCGGCAAATACCCCCGGCAGCGACGTTTCGCCACGCGGTCCTATTTCAATCTCGCCGCGAGGACTAAGATCAACAACGCCTTTTAAAAACTCGGTATTTGGCACCAAACCAATCTGCACAAATATGCCTGCCAAGCTGATGGTTTTTGCCTCGCCAGATTCGCGGTCGGTGTAGTTTAAGCCGGTAACGCGATTGCCATCGCCAAGCACTTCGGTGGTTTGTGCGCTGGTGATGATGTCGACGTTCGTCAATGAGCGGGCTTTGCGTTGCAGCACCTCATCGGCGCGCAAGCGCGTATCAAACTCAAGCACAGTAACGTGCGCGGTAATACCCGCGAGGTCGATTGCCGCCTCAATCCCCGAGTTGCCACCACCAATCACCGCAACCGATTTACCTTTAAACAAGGGGCCATCACAGTGTGGGCAGTAGGCTACACCCTTACCACGGTATTCCTGCTCACCGGGCACATTCATTTCTCGCCAACGGGCGCCGGTCGCCAGCAGCACTGAACGGCTACGCAACACCACACCATCCGCAACACTGACTTCTATGCTGCCGTCCGTGGCGACGGACAATCCTCGCGCTTGGTGGCCAGCCATGATATCCACATCGTAGGCGCCGACGTGAGCCTCAAGTTGAGCGACTAATTTAGGCCCCTCGGTCTCGGTAACGGAAATAAAGTTTTCGATACTCACGGTGTCTAATAATTGGCCGCCAAACTTATCGGCCAGTACACCGGTGCGAATCCCCTTGCGCGCGGCGTAGATTGCCGCCGAGGCACCGGCGGGACCGCCACCAACAACTAACATATCAAATATGTCTTTTTCAGCGAGTTTGTTAAGACTTCTAGCGCCCGCATTTTTGTCAATTTTTTTCAGAATATCGGCTAGGCCGATACGACCTTGAGAAAACTGTTTACCGTTCATGAACACGGTCGGCACGGCCATCACCTTGCGCTCATCCACTTCCTGCTGAAACAGTGCGCCATCAATCATTTCGTTAGAAATTTGCGGATTAATCGCCGCCATCATATTCAAGGCCTGAACCACTTCTGGGCAGGTCTGGCAGCTCAAGGATATATAAGTCTCGAAGCGGTATTCGCCGTCAAGATTGCGTACCTGTTCGATCAGTTCTCTATCTACCTTCAGCGGATGGCCGCCGCTGTGCAGCACCGCCAATACTAATGAGGTAAATTCGTGCCCCAAGGGCACCCCGGCAAAACGCATTTCTGTGCCGCTGGCCACGGAGCGCACGCCCATTGCTGGCCGCCGCGCATGTTGGTCCTCACCCTGAATGACCGATACCAAAGACGACAGCTCAGCTATCTCCCTCATCAGGGTTTCAAGTTCCCGGGATTTATCCTGGCCATCGAGATACGCGACCAGTTCTACCGGTGTTTTAAGATTCTGGAGATAGGCCTCCAACTGGGTTTTCATTTTCGCGTCTAACATGGTGACTCCCGTGAACGTCTAAATTCGGTTTTCTTTTTTGAATAAGGCCCCGCAAACGGGGCCAACATGGGGTATTAAATTTTGCCAACGAGGTCCAAAGAAGGAGATAGTGTCGCTTCACCTGGCTGCCATGCCGCTGGGCAAACTTCACCGTCGTGCTCGGCAACGTATTGCGCAGCCTGCACTTTACGCACTAACTCTTTCGCTGAGCGGCCAATACCAAGGTCATGTAACTCGGCCACTTTGATTTCGCCCTCGGGGTTAATCACAAAGGTTCCGCGCAAAGCCAAACCATCTTCTTCTATCATCACGCCAAAATTGCGCGAGATCTTGCCAGTAGGATCACCAATCATTGGGTATTTAATTTTGCCAATGGTGTCAGAGCTGTCGTGCCACGCTTTGTGGGTAAAGTGAGTGTCAGTAGATACCGAATACACTTCTACGCCCATTTCTTGTAACTGTGCATAGTGGTCGGCCATATCACCCAATTCGGTTGGGCAGACAAAGGTAAAGTCAGCGGGGTAAAAAACAATAACGGACCATTTACCTAAGAGGTCCCCATCGCTGACATCGACAAAATCGCCGTTGTGGTAGGCGGTGGCTTTAAAGGGCTGGACTTTAGTATTAATAATCGTTGGGAACATGCTGTAATTCCTTGCGTAGTCAAAGATGAAAGGCGGTGTGCCTTAAGTTCAGTGACCATACTAGGGAAGCAAGAACGTTAGCTCCAATCAATCGTTATTATAGAATAGATAGCTTTTTGCTATGGGGATGTAATGAGCGAAGAAAACCCTCGCTCATCATGCGGGGCGGGGTTTCTATAAATCTTGAAAAGGAATCGCGCCAAGGTAATCCATTTTGCCCAACTCTACGCCGTGATGGCGGAGAATGGCGTAAGCCGTAGTGACATGGAAATAGAAGTTGGGGATCACAAAACGCTGAGCAAAATCAGCGCCCAGTAAATACTTACCTTCAAACCACGGCAATACCACTTTACGCTCTTCGGCACCGACAAAATCGGCCTCGCTGAATCCCGCGATATAGTCCTGAACAGACTTAATTCGCGCCTGCAGTTCTGCCATCGTAGTTTCGAAATCTTCATGCTTAGGCGCAGTATCCGCATTGCCCGTCAGGCGTGCTACCCCTAACTTGGCGGAGTCGCAGCTAATCTGCACCTGCCGAATTAAATTGAATTGATCCAGCGCCAAACGCGAGGTTAGTAGTGCATCGACATCAATTTTTTTACTCTCGGCAAAGGCCGCGCCCTTCTCTAGAAGAGTACTTAAGTTAGACAGCATTGTGCTGAATTGCACAACCGTTAGATCGTATAGCATGGGCGCACCTCGTTAGGTAAATGAACATGTTCTCTGAGAAGACGCTAGACTAGGAGCTCCGTGTCCGCATCGTCGATATTCTTATCGTTAACACCGTCTTTTTACGCGCTAAGTACTTAAATAGCTAGACTCCGGCCGCCGTCAACCGCCAAAATCTGGCCAGTGATATACGGCGCATCGACCACTAGAAATGCTACCGTATTCGCGATATCGCCGGCCTCGCCTTCTCGCTGTAATGGTACCCGCGCCGCCAACTCTTTCTTTTCTTGCTCCCAATAGGCCGAGGCATGGTCTGGCCACAGAATATTGCCGGGAGACACCCCGTTAACACGAATAGCGGGCGCCAGCTCTAAAGCCAAAGACTGAGTCATCATTGCCACCCCCGCTTTAGCCATGCAATAAACACTGTGACTAGGCAGCGGATTTTTCGCGTAAATGTCGACCAAATTGATAATACAGCCGCCCTGCTCCTGCAGCGCCGGCGCCAATGCTTGAGACAGAAAAAACGGCCCCTTGAGATTACTGCCCATCAGGGCATCCCAATCCGCCTCACTCGCTTCCCCCACTGCCGTGGGATAAAAAGTCGAAGCATTGTTCACTAACACGTCGACCCGCTGCCATACGCCCAGCGCTTGTTCAGCCAGCGTTTGCACATCCTCCATCGACGTCATGTCTGCCGCAATCGTGGCCGCCGACTGTGGGCGCTGGGTATTGAGTTCAGCGCACAATTGTCCCGCTGCCGCCTCTGAATGCCGATAATGAATAAGGATACGGTAGCCGCGCTGATGGAGGCAGCGACAAATTTCAGCACCAATACGCTGGGCGCCACCGGTGACGAGAGCAACCGGCTGGCCAACATCAGTCATAAAGCGCGCCTCCCCAAAACCCCTTAGAGAAACTCAAAACGCGCCGCCGTCGACAGGACCAATTAGGCAGTCAATGCCCTCTTCGCGAATCGTAGCTTCGATCTCAAACAGCGCATCGGCGTCGGTTTCAAAGGGGTCTTCCCAGGTGGTTGAGTTATTGTATTCATCGTAGACTTCCAAGAGCCAAGTACCGCCCTCGTCTTGGGAAATTTCCACACGCACGGATTTACCGTCTTTTTCTATGGTGCGGCACAGCGGGGACTTTTTTATTTCACTCTCTTCTGACATGTATTCTGTTCTCTGTATTGGCTGATTTCCATTTTTCACACAACATACCTGAATTCCATGACTTTCTGAAATATTCAGTTAATTTTCCACAAAGCCCGCCATTAATGGCGCTAGCGCTGCCGGAACGCGGTGGACATCCTCGACCTTTTGGCCCGCAACCCTTACAATGCGGCCCCCTTCTTTTCACGCTCCATTACAGATTACGTTTAACGCGTCCGGGAATAGCCTCTTGATCTCTACAGCAAATATCACCATGCAATTTGGTGCCAAGCCATTATTCGAAAACATTTCAGTGAAATTTGGCGGCGGCAATCGCTACGGCCTTATTGGCGCGAATGGCTGCGGCAAGTCCACCTTCATGAAGATTCTCGACGGCAGCCTGAAACCCAGCTCCGGCAATGTCTCTATCGACCCCAATGAGCGCGTCGGTAAATTGCATCAGGATCAATTCGCCTTTGAGCAGTACTCGGTTATCGACACTGTCATTATGGGGCACACCGAGCTGTGGGAAATTAAACAAGAGCGCGATCGCATTTATTCGCTTCCCGAAATGTCGGAGGAAGACGGCATGAAGGTAGCGGAGTTAGAAACCCAGTTCATGGAAATGGACGGCTACAGCGCCGAAAGCCGCGCGGGCGAATTCTTACTGGGCGCGGGCATCGAGCTCGATCTGCACTTTGGCCCCATGAGCGAAGTCGCGCCGGGCTGGAAATTGCGGGTTCTACTCGCTCAAGCCCTGTTCTCTGATCCAGATATCCTGCTGCTGGACGAGCCGACCAACAACCTCGACATCAACACCATTCGCTGGCTGGAAGACGTACTCAACCAACGTAAAAGCACCATGGTCATCATTTCCCACGACCGCCACTTTTTGAATGCGGTGTGCACCCACATGGCCGATATCGACTACGGCGAGTTGCGGGTTTATCCAGGCAACTACGACGACTTTATGACAGCAGCAACCGCCGCCCGCGAGCGCCTGCAATCACAGAATGCTAAAAAATCCGCGCAAATCGCCGATCTGCAGCAGTTTGTCAGCCGCTTCTCAGCTAACGCGTCAAAAGCAAAGCAGGCCACTTCACGGGCCAAACAGATCGATAAGATCCAGCTCGATGAAATCAAAGCTTCTAGCCGCACCTCGCCGTATATCCGCTTCAAGCAAGACAAGAAGCTGCACCGCGCGGCGCTCACCATTGAAAATCTCGGTCACGGCTTTGACGAGGCCCTATTTGCCAAAGGCAATATGATTTTAGACGCTGGCACTCGCCTCGCGGTAATTGGCGAAAATGGCGCGGGCAAAACTACTTTTCTGCGCTGCTTGATGAAAGAGCTCGAAGCCCAGGAAGGCGTGGTTAAATGGGCCGAAAACGCTAGCCTCGGCTATTGCCCCCAGGACAGCACCGATGATTTCGATAATGACCTGAACCTATTTGACTGGATGAGCCGGTGGCGCAAGCCCCACCACGACGACCAAATTGTGCGCGCCACACTCGGTCGCCTGTTGTTCTCCTCAGATGACTTCAATAAAAAGGCACGGGTTTGCTCTGGTGGTGAAAAGAACCGCCTGTTGTTCGGCAAGCTAATGATGATGGACACCAACGTCTTAATCATGGACGAGCCCACCAACCACTTGGATATGGAAGCCATCGAAGCCCTTAACTTGGCGCTAGAACACTACGACGGCACCTTGATCTTCGCCAGTCACGACCGGGAGTTTGTTTCCTCCCTCGCGACCCGCGTCCTCGAGATCAAAGACCGCGGCTTTAACGACTTCCAAGGCACCTACGATGAGTTCCTCGCCCACGAGCTAAGCCAAGCAAGCTAATTGCCCACTAGAGAGGCGCCGCATGCGCCTCTCTAGTGCTCTGACCCGCAAAATCACCACTCCTGCAAAGCCCCCTCACCCGTCTTGGCAATTGACCGAATCTTGACACCGTCAACTTAAATCGCTATCTTGACACCGTCTAGATAGCGAGAGCCTAAGCATGAGCACTGAAAACCAGCACTACCCACACCTCTTTACGCCCCTCGATTTGGGCTTTACCAGCCTCAAAAATCGGGTTGTCATGGGCTCTATGCACACCGGCCTCGAAGACCGTTTTTGGCAATTCCCGAAAATGGCCGCCTATTTTGCCGAGCGCGCCAAAGGCGGTGTTGGCCTGATGATTACCGGCGGTTACAGCCCCAACCGCAGTGGCTGGCTGTATCCAGGCGCCAGCACCTTTAACTCTCGCCTCGATGTTCGCAACCACCGCAAGGTCACCAAGGCAGTGCACGCAGAGGGCGGTAAAATATGCTTGCAGATCCTCCACGCAGGTCGTTACGCCTACCACCCCCTGTCAAAAACCGCGTCGACCAGCCAAGCGCCGATCAACCCCTTTAAGGCCCGCGCACTCACTACCCGTGGCGTGGCCAGCACCGTCAAAGACTTCGCCCACACCGCATGGTTGGCCCAGAAAGCCGGTTACGACGGCGTCGAAATAATGGGCAGCGAAGGCTATTTAATTAACCAATTTTTAGCCCCCGCCACCAATAAACGTAAAGACCGCTACGGCGGCAGCCCTGAAAACCG